>JAGHYX010000024.1 GCA_017743375.1 Chloroflexota bacterium | reverse complement strand
CGATGAAGCCGGTCGCGCCGGTGACCAGGGCCAACACGAGGCTGGATGATAGCGCGATTGATCGTCGGATGAGGATGAGGGCGTGTTTCGTGGCCGCCCAAGGGTGGGCGAGGCACTGCTGTCGCCTACCCAGCGTTTTGAGCTTATCTGCGCGTGTCCCCTCTGCCTTCAAAGCGAGCACCCCTTGCTATACTTTGCGCTGTCCGAATCATGAGCAACGCGCGACCCCAGGGCAACCAGGCGCCGCTGCCATCTGAGCTATACGACGAGGCCTACTTTCTCACCGCATGCGAGGGCTATGATGAATTTCTGCGGACCGAAGGCGAACATCTCTCGCGCCGGCTGCGCCAGGCGTTTGCCTTCGCAGCGGTAGAAGCAGGGATGACGGTCCTTGATATCGGCTGCGGACGAGGCGAGATCGTGCGACACGTGGTCCGCATCGGCGCGCGCGGCTTTGGCATTGACTACGCACAGGCCGCTGTGCGTCTGTCGCAGCGCACGATGCACAACGAAACCGGCGTCTATGGCATCGCCCGCGCCAACGCTCGTCATCTGCCGTTCGCAGATGCGCAATTCGACCGCGTCCTGATGTTTGACGTGGTGGAGCACCTGCAACCGTGGGAACTGGAGGTCACGCTCCAAGAGGCGAAGCGCGTGCTCAAGCCAGGTGGTCAAATCGTCATCCACACCGCGCCCAACCGCTGGTATGACGTGTATGCTTATCCGCTCGTGCGCACCGTCCGCACAATCATGGGGCAGGGGAAGCATTACCCCAGGAACCCGCGCGCTTTGAACGTTGCCGTTAACACCGAGGTCCACGTCAATGAACAGGACATGTGGCGGCTGCGCCGCCACCTTCAGCGCGCCGGCTTTAAGGATGTGCGCGTTTGGCTGGACACGCCACCTCAGAACCGCCAAGAAGGCGCGCTGATGGCTGCCTTGCGTCATATCGCCTTTCGTTGGGTGCCGTTTGCCTGGTTCTTCCAGCGCGAAGTATTTGCCGTAGCCCGGAGATAGCCATGCCAAAGAGATCACGCCGCCAGCGAACCCCTAATCTGCCGCCAGAGGCCTTTCAGGTCCCCATAGCGAAGCCCAGCCAAGCGGTCGAAGACGCAGGACGTCAAACCCCGATGGCCGCGCCTTCCCCCGACTTGCGCCGTGAGTATAGCGATGTGATCAGCGACCTAAAGCTCACGAGCTTGATCTTCTTGGCGCTGGTCGCCATCATGGTCGTCCTGTCGTTCTTTGCGATTTAACGGCGCCATCATGCCATGCAGCCAACCGCGGCGGTCATCCTTAAGTCCGGCCGTGACCGGTCTGTTCGCCAACGTCACCCACGCCTCTTCGCCAGCGCGATCAAACAGATCGATGGCCGGCCGCGCGATGGCGACGTGGTGGATGTGCTGGACAACAAAGGCGAATGGCTGGCGCGCGGGATCATCAATCAGCAAGCGCAGATCGCGATCCGCTTGCTCACCTGGCGATCTGAAGAGGCGATTGACGAATCCTTTTGGCATGCGCGGGTGCAGGCCGCTATTGCGCGCCGGCAGCGCGACCCTGCCCTTCGTTGCACCAACGCGATCCGCTGGGTCTTCAGCGAAAGCGATGGTCTGCCTGGGCTCATCGCTGACGATTACGCCGGCCACTTGGCGCTGGAGATCTCCTCGCTCCTGGCCTGGCGGGCGCTGCCCGTCCTAAAGGCGGCGCTGACGCAAGCGCTCTCCCCGCTCCGCATCATCTGCCAGATGGACGAGGAGCGCCTGCGCCATGAGTTCGGCGGGACCGTGCCGCGCGCTGTGCGTGAAGCGCTGGAAACGCCGCCTTCGGATGCGCTCGTCGAGATCCGAGAGTGCGAAGCGCGTTTCTTGGTCAGACCGGCCAGCGGCCAGAAGACCGGCTTTTACTTGGATCAGCGTGCCAATCGCATCCGGGTTGCGGCGTATTGCCAGGGGGCGACGGTGCTCAACGCCTTCTCATATACCGGCGGCTTTGGCGTCCATGCGCTGCGCGGCGGCGCGTCGCGCGTGTTGAACGTTGATTCCAGCGCCGAGGCGCTCAGGCTGGCGGAGCAGAACTGCGCGCTCAACGTCGGGGCCGAGGGGCGAGATCGCTATGCGTGCACCGAGGCCGACGTGTTTGCGCTGCTGCGCGCGCTGCATCAGCAAGGCGAGCGCTTCGACGTCGTCATCCTTGATCCCCCTAAGTTCGCCCATCACCCCGACCAGGTGAACCGCGCTGCGCGCGCCTATAAGGACCTCAACCGCATCGCCCTGGGACTCATCAACTCGGGCGGGATACTGGCCACGTTCTCATGCAGTGGCGTGGTGGATGCCTCGCTCTTTCAGAAGATCATCTTCAGCGCTGCGCTGGAAGCTGGCCGCGAAACGCGGATCGTTGAACGTTTGACGCAGGCCAGCGACCATCCCGTGCTGTTGACCTTCCCGGAGTCTGAGTACCTCAAAGGGTTTATTTGTCGCGTGGAATAATGATGAGAGCGCCCAGCCTGCTTGCCGCGTTCCGCTTTGCCTTCAGCGGGATCGTCTATGCCTTTCGCACCCAGCGCAACTTCAAGGTGCATCTCGGGATCACTGCGGCAGTGGTGATGGTGGGCTTATGGCTGCGCCTGCCACCGGAGCGCTGGGCGGTGTTGGCGGTGACGATCGGGCTGGTCTTTCAGGCCGAGCTGTTCAACACAGCCCTGGAGGCGATTGTGGATCACGTTTCGCCCAGCTTCAGCCCACTGGCCAAGGTGGCCAAGGATTGCGCAGCCGGCGCGGTCTTCCTCAGCGCGGCATGCGCGGTGATCGTGGGGGCGCTGACCCTCGGCCCGCCGCTGCTTGAGGTGCTGGCCGGGGTCTTCTGAGGTGCGAGTTGGCGGACTGCAGGCCGTGGAATGCGCACGCAAGGAGTGTTCATTTGTTCTGCACACCCCCTTGCCCTGGCGGTGGTCGGTGAGTCAGATCAGGCCGCAATTTGGCGCTCTGCCCAGTTGACAAACTTCCCCGTTTCAATATAATCCGGCCTTGGTTTATCTGATTAGAGACTAAAGAAAAAGAAGGTGATTGAGTGGCCCGTATCATTGTTGAGGAAGGAGAGTCGTTCGAGTCTGCCCTGCGGCGCTTCAACAAGGTCGTTCAGGGCAGCCGAATCATCAACGAAGTGCGCAATCGTCGCTTCTTCGAGAAGCCCAGCGTGATCAAAAAGCGCAAGCGCGCGGCCAAACTACGCAAGAGCCGGCGCCAAAGCATGAAATTTGCGCAACTGGATTAGGTTCTACGGTTGTTTGCCCTTTATCTTGACACAGGCGAGCGGCAGTTCGCCTGTGTTTTTGCTTTTAAGCGTATCCTTCCCGTTCACTTGTAGAATCAAGAAGAGCTATGGAATCGGCCCTTAAGCAACGGCTTCAGGAAGAATTAAAGATGGCCATGCGCGGCGGCGATGAAGCGCGCAAGACGGTGCTGCGCCTCCTCGTCGCTCAGATCAAGAACGCTGAGGTCGAAGCGCGCACCGACGGGCGCGGCGGTGTGCTCAGCGATAGCGACATCCTGGCCCTCATCCGGCGCGAGATCAAGCAGCATGAGGAATCGCTGCTGGAGGCGAAGAGCGCAGGGCGCGAAGACCTGGTCGCGCAACAAGAAGCCGAGCTGGAGGTGCTACGCTCCTTCCTGCCAAGACAATTGACCCGCGAGGAGATCATCGCCCTGGCTAAACAGACCATTCAAGAGCTGAACGCGACCTCCCCCAAGCAGCACGGCCAGGTGATGAAGGCCTTGCAGCCAAAAGTCAAGGACATCGCCGATGGCAAGCTGGTGAGCGAGATCGTGCGCGAGTTGCTCTCGGCCTAATTCATCGTCCGTGGAAGGTGTCTTTCTACACATCGCTACGCTGGACCACCAGCATTCGCCCGCCGCACAAGGGTTGAACTGATGAGTCTTGAAGCGACGACTGGTGCACACCAGCGCTGGGAGGCACGGCCGCGCGGACTGTTCATTGCCCTGGTCGCCACCGTTTGTGTTGGCCTGATCGGGCTGACAGCTGCTCAGCTCGCTCGGCATGTGGTCGGCTCGAGCGTTGTGTACAACCTCGGCGATGTCGCCGCGTATGACATTCGCGCTCCCTACCGACTGACCTACATCAGCGAGGTGGAGACGAACCGGCAGCGCGACCTGGCCGAAGCCAGCGTGGCGCCCATCTTCACTCCGCCCGACGTCCAGACCTCCCGAAGACAGATGTCGCTCGCCTACGAGGTGCTGGACTACATTCAGCAGATTCGCAACGACCCTGCGCTCAGCCCGGAAGAGCGCGTGCGCAAGCTCATCAGCCTCGACGAGCTCAGCATTCGCGAATCCACCGCGCGCGCTATCCTGGCGCTTCAGGACCGCCAATGGGGACGGGTCTCGGCGCAGACGAACGCGGTGCTGGATGCTGTGCTGCGTCGGCCCATCCACCCTGGCAACCTGGAAGAGGTCCGCGCCAGCGTGCCACAGTTGATCAGCTTTAGCCTCCAGCCTGAAGAGGCTGAGATCGTGACCCAACTGGTTGGCGCGCTGATTGTGCCGAACACCAACTACGACGCAGCAGCGACGGAGGCAGCGCGCCGCGCCGCGCGCGAGGCTGTGAAACCGGTTGAGCGCAAGTATGAGGCTAACCAGATCATCGTTCGCAGCGGCCAGATCGTCGGCCCGAACGAGATAGAAGCGCTGGAGCGATTCAACCTGCGCCGGCCCGGTCTGACGTGGACGGGCGCGCTCAGCGCGTTCTTGCTGAGCGGTTTGTCAGCGCTGTTGTTCGCCGCCGGCATGCTGCGCGCGCAGGCCAATCCGTTCAAACGCCCTGCTCGCCAGATGGTGCTCAGCATGGCGCTGTTGGTCGCCACTGTCATCTTGGCCGCGCTGTTGCTGCCAGGTCGGAACGCACTGCTCTCCCTCTACCTCTTCCCGTGGGCGGCAACTGCGATGACCATCGCCAGTTTGTCTGGGTTGCTGCCCGGGCTGCTCAGCGCGTTGATCATGGGCGCCTTGATCGGGATTGAGATGGACGCGAACTTGGAGACTGCGCTGTTCATCTTTGCCGGCGGATCGGCTGCGTGTCTGTCGCTTGGACGGGTTGAGCGACTGAGTCACTTTCTGCGCGCCGGCTTGCTGGCCGGCATTGCCCAAAGCGCTGTGCTGGTGGCAATGCGCTTATCGCTCTTGAACGCCAGCGATCTGCCAACCTTTGCCACGATGCTGGCGATGAGCTTGCTCGGCGGCGTGCTATCGGCCGGGCTGGCGATCGCGCTGCTCTATCTCAGCGGCGTCCTGTTCGATGTGACGACGGTCGTGCAATTAAGTGAGCTTTCTCGCTTATCGCATCCGCTCCTGCAACGGATGGTGACGCAGACTCCCGGCACGTATCATCACACGTTGATGGTCGCACACCTCGCGGAGAACGCTGCTGAGCGCATCGGCGCGGATGCGCTGCTCACCCGCGTCGGCGCCTACTTCCACGACATCGGCAAATTGAACAATCCGCAGTTCTTCGTCGAGAACCAACTTGAAGGGTTTAATCCACACGACCGGCTCGACCCCCTGACCAGCTCAACCATCCTGAGGAATCACGTGACCGATGGGCTGAAGCTGGCCGCGAAGTATCGCTTGCCGACGCGCCTCAGGGCGTTCATCGCCGAGCACCACGGCACGACGAAAACACAGTATCAGTATGTGCAGGCTTGTCAGGCCAGCGGCCAAGCCGTGGATGCAGATGCCTTTCGCTATCCGGGGCCGCGGCCACGCAGCAAGGAGACGGCGATAGTGATGTTGGCGGATGGCAGCGAGGCGGTTGTGCGCGCCGGCCGTTTCGCCACTTTTGAGGAGATAGACAACGCCCTGCGGCAGCTCTTCGCCGACCGACTGGCCGATCACCAACTGGATGATAGCGACCTGACGCTGCATGAGATTGAGCTGGTGCGCCAGTCCTTCTTGGAGACGTTGCGCGGGGTCTATCATCCGCGCATGCAGTACCCACCTCAGCCGGCTGAGGCGTTGCCGGCAGCCGTCCAACCGGCCCAAGCGGCGTTGCCTCAACGGGAATTGGCGACGCCATGAGTGCGCCGACCGCCAGGTGCCCTCGGCGGCGCATCAGCCTGCCGGTGCGCGCCCAGGTTCACGTATACGTTCGGGCGACCTGTCCCGGCCTGCCCAATCAGCGCCAGTGGGTGCGTCGGGCTGCCTTGGCGGCCCTGGCACAGGCCCGCGACCTGCCGTCGGCAGTTGAACTCTCCGTGCGTTTGACCAGCGACGCAGAACTACAAGCGCTCAATAAGCAGTTTCGCGGGGTAGACGCGCCCACCGATGTGCTTTCGTTTGATACTGCGATGCTCCGCGATGGGCGGCTGGCCGGCAAGGGCGCCGACCTGGATTCAGATCCGTTTTACCTGGGCGACATCGCCATCTCGATCGATCGCTGCATCGCACAAGCAGCCCAGTTTGGCCATCCCGTGGCCAGCGAGCTGGCCCTGCTGGTGGTCCACGGCGTGCTCCATCTGCTCGGCTACGATCATCATCAAGCTGGGCGCCGCCGGCGGATGTGGGAAGCGCAAGATCGCGCTTTTGCGCTCTTGGGCTGTGCCAACCCGCTCAAGCCCGGACAATTCGTGACCTAGCGGAGGTCGGCGCATTGCAGGAGACCACTGCTTGAGACTCGGTGGCGATGTGGATTTCTCGACGGTCATTCCTCGCGTGCTTGATCATCGCCAGGCTGATGCTTGGCTTGCTGTTCTCGCTTAATACGCCGCTGTGGGAGTCCTTCGACGAGACGGGTCACTATGCGTATGCCCGCTATCTTTCCAGGCATCTGGCCCTGCCACCGCTGGGCATCAAGCTGATTGAATTCGACGAAACCCATCAGCCGCCGCTTTACTACGCGCTCGTGGCGCTCCCGATGATGCTGGTGCCAGGAGAGGACGATCTTTCGCCCATATTCACCGCTGGTGGACGAACCTGGGTGGTGCCCGAGCCTGCCGATCGCTTTCCCTGGCGCGGCACGGCCCTCGCGCTCCGCCTAGGCCGGCTGGCCTCGCTGGTGATCGGCGCGTTGGGCATCCCTTTTGTCTACGCTGCGGGGCGCGCACTGTGGCCCAGTCGCCCGCGCTTTGCGCTGCTCGCTGCTGCTTTCTATGCCTTTTGGCCACAGTCGGTCTTCCTCAGCGGGGCGATCAGCAACGACGTGGGCATGATCGTGATCGGCGCGGCAGCGCTCTGGGCTGTCGCGCGCTTGGTCGCCCTCGGCCGCAGCGCGCCTTATGCTCAGCTCGCGCTTGGCTGTGGCTGGGCGGGCGTCGTCGCCGGCTTGGCCACGTGGGTCAAAGCCAACGGTTGGTTTGTCGCGTTAGGCGCTATGGCCGCGCTGTTCGTGGTCCTGGCACGGCGTCGCCCGTGGGCGGCCGGTGCTGCGTTCATCGTTGGTATGTTGTTGACCATCCTGCTTGGCGCACTCGTCTCTGAAGGGCGGACGATTGCGCCGGTCTCCTCGCTGATCGCGCCCAGGGTGGGGGCGGTCTTAGCGGCGCCTAGCGTCATCGAGCGCATCGGCTTTCTTGAGCGACTGTATGACGTGCTGTCGCGTGGCTGGTATATCAGCTTTGCGTCGCTGTTCGCCAGTTATAGCTGGGGCACGCTCAGCCCGCCCGACCTTTGGACGCGCATCGCTCTTGGCGCAGCGCTGGTCAGTTTGATTGCATCGGCGATCGCAATGTGGCGCGCGCGGCTGTGGGCCGGCCAACTCATCGGTCTGCTGGCCGTGTTCTGGGTAGCCATCGCTGGCGCGCCGATTCTGCGCGCCGTCGTGGCCGACGAGCCGTCGCTCCTCTCCGGTCGTTTCTTCTTGCCAGCGCTGGCTGCGCTCTCTTTGTTCGTCGCTTTCGGCGCCGAGTATCTGCCCGGCCGCTGGCGGCAGGGATGGAGCGCTGTGATGCTGATGGGGCCGGCGATGGTCTCGCTCATGTCGCCGTGGTTGGTGCTTCAGCCGGCTTATCGGCCGCCTACGGCGCTGTCGCTTGAGGAGGCGCGCGCGCGCATCGAGATCCCCATGGACGTCGTCTTCGGCGATGCAGTGCGCCTGCTGGGGTATCAGACCAACACGCCGCGCGCTGAGCAGGGGCACACCGTAGCCATCACCGCTTTCTGGGAAGTCCTGCGCCCGACGGAGCGCGGCTACGGGGTTCAGGTAGATGTCTTTGACGTCCACGGTCAGTCGCTGCGATTGCGCGAGCGCCGCACGCCGGGCAATAACACCTTGCCGACCTGGCGCTGGCCGGCAGGCCTGGTGTTTGCCGAGACTTATGAAGTATCCATGCGCCATGGCAACTTCCCGACCTTGATCTACTTCACCATTAACTTCTTCGACCAGGTCACCAACGAGCTATTGGCTTGGTCGTGCCCTTCTTCAGAAAGCGGCAGATGTTCCAATCGTTTGGGGCGGGTGGCCGTCTCGCAGGGTTGGCCGGAGCGGTGGCGCTGGGCGTTGGCACCCGCGGTGGCTGAGTGGGAAGCCGGCATCGACCTCTTGTGGTTTGGCTTTCCGGCTGAGGTGCGCTGTGATGCGTCGTTGGAGGTCCAATTTCAGTGGCGCGCGCGACAAACCATCGGACAACCCTACGCGATGTTCGTTCACGTTTTGGATGCCCAGGGCAGGCTGGTTGCCCAACATGACCAGCCCCCGCGCGGCGGCAGGTATCCCACCGATGTGTGGCGCGCGGGCGACGTGGTGCCGGATAGCATCGTGATCGAGCGCGAAAAGCTCAGCGGCCTGCTGGCTGGTCAGTACGCAGTCTGGGCTGGCATTTATCACGCCGAGACGGCGCAGCGCTTGGCGGTCGCGCGAACCGCGCTTCGTGTTGAGCACCACGTGCTCAGGCTGGCCGAAACTACGCTCAACGGGCCGGGATGCGCTCGCTAGGCGCAGTGTTACACTGCCGAACACATGATCCCGCCCGAGGCCCGCGTCTTGGTCTGTCTGATAAACCACCCGCGCGACCTGGAGATCGCGCGCTGGGATCATTGGTATCGCATCCCGGTCAAGCATGCCCCGCGCGAGTACCTGGCCGACTACTTGGCGTTCTATTTGACCGAGAAGTTCGGCGATGAGAAGTGGGCGATCCACGAGTATGCGCAGGTGCGCGGGCATGAGTTGGTGCGCCGGCTAGACCTGTTCCCCGACCAGCCAAACCACCCGCGCGCGCAGGAGCTTTACTACAAACTTCAGCTCGGCCCGCTCCAGCGTCTGCCGCGCCCCATTCCCTCGCTCAAGTGGCGGCGCGTCACCTTTATCCAGACCACCGGCGATCGCCTGATGCATGCCTTGGAGATCGGGGAGTTGACCTCGCGCAGCGACCGTTACGTCCGGCTCATGGAGGACGCCACGCTCGACGATGACCTGGCTTGATGAATGCCGAAGCAGATGCGTCCCCTCAGCGCTCGCCGGCCGAAGATAAGGCGTCCTGAGGGCGGTGAATCAGAAGGGCATCGGCCCATCCGGCTGCGACGGCGCGTGCAACGCGGTCAAACTCGGCATCCAGGCGCGCCGACCAATCCTGGCTGTGACCGCGCCAGCCGAGCATCGAGAGCCACCACTGGCGATAGGCCGTATTCGCGAATATGCCGTGCAGATAAACGCCGAGCACGTTCTCCTGCTGCCAGCCTAGCCCTTCGTCTAGGTGAGGGTGGGCGCGCGGGCCGGCAGAGGTGGCGCCGTGATGGATCTCATAGCCGCTTACTTCGTTACCACCCAGCCAGCGCACCCGCCGCTGGCGGGTGATTTTGTGGGGCATGAGTTCAGTTGTCACATCCAGCAGTCCCAAACCGGCGGCGTCGCCGTCTTCGAGGCCGAGCGGGTCGCGGATCGCGTTGCCCAGCATTTGCATACCGCCGCAGATGCCGTAGATCATCACGCCGCGCCGCGCGGCGCGCACTATCTCGGCGGCCAGGCCGCTGCGCAATAGGTAGCGCAGGCTGGCGGCGGTGTTTTTGCTGCCCGGCAGGATGACGGCGTCGTAGTCCTCCAGCGGCGCTCGCGCCCGCACCAACGCCACGGCGACTCCCGGCTCGTGGCGCAGCGGGTCCAGGTCATCGAAGTTGCTCGCATACGGATAGGCGACCAGCGCAATCCGCACCTGCGCAGCGCGGTCTTGGGTCGCGGTGATGGCAGCGATGTTGTCCTCCTCCGGCAAGAGGTGCGGCAGCATCGGGATAACGGCGAGGGTGGGCACGCCGGTACGCGCCCGCAGCCAAGCGATCCCCTCGTCGAGCAGGCTAGGGTCGCCGCGGAACTTGTTCAGGATAAAGCCCTTCACGCGCGCCCGCTCCTCTGGTTCGAGGCACAGAAAGGTGCCCAGCAAGTGCGCGAAGGCCCCGCCGCGGTCAATATCGGCCACCAGATAGACGTTTGCTTGCGCCTCGATCGCCACGCGCATGTTAACGATGTCGCTCGCGCGCAGGTTGACCTCAGCAGGGCTGCCGGCGCCCTCGATCACCACTAGCTCGAAATCGCGCAGCAGCGAATGCAAGCTCTCGCGCACCGTCTGCCACAGCAGCGGTTTGCGCGCCAGCCATGGCGTGGCCGTGATCACCGGGTCGTAGCGACCCAGCACGATAACCTGTGACTGCGTGTCGCCCTGTGGCTTGAGCAGGATCGGCTGCATGCGCGCTTCGGGCTGGATGCGGGCCGCCAGGGCTTGGACGTATTGGGCGCGGCCGATCTCCAAGCCATCGGGCGTGACGGCGGCGTTGTTGCTCATGTTCTGGGCCTTGAACGGCGCAACGCGCACCCCGCGGTTGGCGAAGTGCCGACACAGCGCCGTGCAGATGAACGACTTGCCGGCGTCGCTGGTGCATCCCATGATCATGATCGGCGTGTATCGCGTCATCCCTTTAGGCGCAGCGGCAGGCCGGCGGCGATAAAGAAGACCTCGTCCGCTGCCTCGGCTACTATTTGGTTCGCGCGGCCCAGCGCGTCGCGGTATGCCCTCGCCCAGGCGTTCTCCGGCACGATCCCCGCGCCCACTTCGTTGCTGACGATGATCCACTCGATGCCGCTGGCGCGGTAGGCGTCCAGCAGCGCACCGACGGCTTGCGCTGCGTCCGCCTCGGGATCAGCCGGCGGCTGCGCGCCCATGAAGCACGCCCCGCTGATGAAGAGTGACAGGCAGTCGAGTAGGGCGCAGCGAGCGCCGGCCTCGGCGATGGCGCGCACGACCACGTCGGGGGCACCGTCCAGGACGTGCACGGGCCAAGCCGCTGGTCGCTCCGCGCGATGACGGGCCAGCCGGCGTTGCAATTCTGGGTCGCTTTGCACCTCAGCCGTCTCGCGCAGCGTCGCTACATAGATCACGCGCAGGCCGGCGCGGGCCAGCGCCAACCGCTGCGCGAAGCGGCTCTTGCCGCTGCGCGCGCCGCCGAGGATGAAGGTCAAATGTTGTGCCATGCCGTGATCAGCCGCGCATTCTCCTCTGGCCGGCGTGTGGCGATCCGAATCAGGTTCGGATAGCCGAACGAGGTGCAATCGCGCACGCGGACGCCCTGCGCGCGCAAGGCCTGTGCGACGCAGGCAGCGTTGTTCACCTTGACGGTGAAGAAGTGTAGCCCAGACCAAGCTGCCCCCAGCGCCTCGGCCAGCGCGCGCGCCCAGGCGCGGACGGTTGGCAAGGTGCGCGCGACGAAATCTTGACAGGCCGGCAGCGCCTCTAGGACAGCCGCCAGTGGCCCAGGGATGGCCCAGGCTGGCTGGAGCAGCCGCAACCGTTGGGCGATTGATGGCGTGGTCAACGCATAAGCGATGCGCATGCCCAGCACGCCGTGCGCCTTGCCCGGCGAGCAGACGCGGATCAGCCGGTCGCCCATCCTCAGCTCGGTCGGCGATTCTAAGAAGGGCAGGTACGCCTCGTCCACGACCAGCAGCCCGGGCCAGGCGGTGAATTCGTCTGGCTTTAGCCAATCGCCGGTGGGATTGTGCGGGTTGGAGAGGTAGAGCAGGGTGTGCTCGTGAACGTCGTGCTCCTGCGCGTTGAGCGCTGTGCGGCGTGGCAAGACGTGCAACATCCCGCCTTGCAAGGTGACGCCGTGCGCGAACTCGCCGAATGGCGCGCCGAGGGCATAGACCGTCTGGCCCGGACGCACAAAGGCCCGCGCGATGCGGTGCAGCAGCTCGCTGGCTCCGACGCCCAGCACGACCCCGTCCGGATCCCAGTTGTGCAGGCCGGCCAGCGCCTCGCGCGCCCGCGTGTAGTGGGGATCAGGGTAACGATCCACGGATGCTTCTCGCCAGGCCCGCACCAGCTCGGGGTTGGGGCCGAGCGGGTTGGTGTTGACGCTGAAATCGAGCAGTGCGTCATCCGGCCCCTGCGGCCCACCATGTATGAACGAAAGCGCGGAGGGGAGGTCCATGACAGCTTATTCTGCCATCACCCTTTGATATTTCGCATAGGCAGAAACTTTCTCAGGGGGTAGAAGGCGTCAGCAGTTTTGTCGCCTAGCTAGACCAGGTGCGTGCCCAGATTCCTCGTCCTGCTCACTACATTGTCAGCGAAGGCGAATCTACGAAGGGTGGGCGATGGCGGTGCCGTCACCCGCTTAAGCCTCTACGCTTGGCCGTGAATGTGGTGCATCTTACTCTACGACCAGATCATCAGTTTAGTACAATTCGGCCCATGAGCAGCCCGCAGAATTCGGAAAAGATTTACCTGACGCGCGAGGGCGCACAAAAGCTGCGCGACGAATTGGCCTATTTGCGCGACGTCAAACGACCAGAGCTGGCTGAACGGCTGCGCTTCGCCATTCAGCAAGGCGACCTCTCGGAGAATGCGGACTACACGGCGGCGAAGGAAGAACAGGGCTTCCTGGAAGGCCGCATCCTGGCCTTGGAGCGCATGCTGGCCGATTGCATCATCCTCGACGACGATGTGCAGGAGTCGGGCGAGGTCCGGCTGGGCAGTCGGGTGACGGTCATCGAAGATGGCTTTGAGGACGAAGAGACTTTCCAAATCGTCGGGCCGGCAGAGGCCGATCCCATGAACGGCAAGATTTCTAATCTGTCTCCGCTAGGCCAGGCGCTGCTCGGCAAACGGGCGGGGGCGAAGGTGCGCGTGGTCACGCCGGCGGGCGTCACCGTCTTCAAAATCGTCGCTGTGCACTAGTTGATCAAATCCAAGATGCGGTAGTACAGGCCAACCAGCGGCAGGAACCACGGCTTGCCGCGATACAAACCGGCTGGCGCTGTCGGGAAGGGTAACGCGAAGAGCGGGTTATCTACCGTCTCGCCCCCGATTCGGCGCGCCACGCACGCACCTAGGTAAGAAAGCATGGCCACGCCGTGCCCGCCGCAGCCCAGCGCGTAGTGAAACCCTTCGGGTGTCTGGCCTGCGTGCGGCAGCAGGTCAAAAGTGAAGCCCAGGGTGCCGCCCCAGGCATAGTCAATCCTAACCCCGCGCAGCTCCGGGTATACCTCTAGCATGCCGCGACGCAGAATCTCGGCGCTCTCCCGAACCGTGCTGGGCGTCTCCGGCATAAAGCCGGCCCGTCCGCCGAAGATCAGGCGGTTGTCGGCGGATAGGCGGAAGTAGTAGAGAAAGTGCTTGGTATCGAACATCATCCGCCGCTTCGGGCTGAGGCGCGCTGCCACCTCCGCCGGCAGCGGCTCGGTGGCGATGATGTATGAGCCGACTGGGATGATCCTTCGCTGGAGCCAGGGGGCTAGCCGGTCGGTGTAACCGTTCGTCGCGATCAGGACGTGCTCAGCGCGCAGTTTGCCTTGCGACGTGGTGAGCGCGAAGCTGCCATCGCTGGACTTGCTGATCTCCGTCACGCGCACACCCTCGAACAGACCGGCGCCGGCGCGCTCAGCAGCCTGGGCCAGGCCGATCACATACTGCGCCGGGTTCACGCCGGCGCTGGCCTCGTCCACCAGCCCAGCGTGATACAGCGGCGAGCCGATCTCCTCGCTCAGCCTTGCCTTGTCCACCAGCCGCACCGGATGACGAAACTTGGTCTGGAGCAGCTCAGCCTCCTTCTCCAGTCCAGCGACGTGTGAGCGCTTGTAGGCCAGCTCAACATGCCCGCAGCGCCGAAAGTCGCAGGCGATGTCCTCACTGCGAATGACCTGCTCAACATAGTTGAGCGCATCCAGCGACAGGCAGAACAGGTCGCGGGTCGTCTCCAGCCCTAATTGCTTCACCAGGCTGCTAGCGCTGGACTTCAGGCCGGTGAGCACCATGCCGCCGTTGCGCGAGCTGGCGCCCCAGCCGATCGCTCGAGCTTCGCATAGGGCCACGCGCGCGCCGCGCTGTGCCAGCTCCCGCGCCGCGCAGAGGCCAGTGTATCCGCCGCCGACGATGGCAACGTCCACCCGCGCCGGCAGCGCGTGCGAGGATGGATGCCATTCGGTGACCGTCTCCAGCCAGAACGTGGATTCTTTCATCGCAAAGACGTGCAACTTATGCGCAGCTATTTGGCTTTGAACTTTCGCCCGATCGCGCGCGCCATCTGCTGGATGCCGGCGGCAAAGCCAGCCGCCTTGATCGTTGGTTGGGCAATGTTCCTGCTGACGAATACGGTCGTGCCGTAAACGGTTCGGACAGCCTTCTGAGTGTCCGTGAGGATCGGCACCAGCTCTGATCTCAGAAGTTGTGTGAGTGCTTGCAGGCGATACAACAGGATGATGAGCAATAGGCTGGTGGCAATGCTCATCACGGCCAGGACGAGGGCAGTGATGATAATGACTATATCACGAATGTTCGCTGCAAGAGATGGATTATTTAGCAATAGATAGACTATTCCGACTAAGATCGCGATGAATGCAGCGGCCATCAGGATACCGATGACAACGGCTCTGCGTCCACCGTGCGCAGGCGTCGCGACGCTCGCGTCGCTCCGTTGAGCACCCTCGGACTGCTGGTCGTTGAGAGGGGGTGCGCTGGTACTCGTAGTCATGTATTGTGTTCCATTATAGCAACGCCCAGCACCCTCACGACGCGCTCGGCCCGGAAAGTTGGCATGCTGGAGGAGGGAGCATTCGTGCGCGGGGGCGACGATGCTGCTCCCCAAGAAGCGCTGTGGCGCGGCATGGGCGTCTTCCTGCCCTTGTCATTCTGAGCAGGGGCAGTTTGCGAACTGCCCCTGCGCGCGGCCGGCTGAGGCGCTGCGGGGGTGCGGAGGCGAGGCATTTGGTAGCTTCGCAAGGTTCTATGCAGTGCATATCCCCATTCAAACGGCACATTCCCGCGCACCTCCTTGCACATGCGATTTAGGTGAAAATACCTAACGCGCTTTGAGTATTTTTACTCTAGTCAAACCCGCAAGGTCTGTATACGATGAATATACGCCCTCAGGGGGGATCTTCCTGCCGGCGGGGGTATGCATCGCCGGCAGGAAGGTGGGCATCAACGCCAGCGCTTCACCACGTGCTCGTCCCATTTGCCCTCTTCGGCCAGGATAAGCTCGAAGCCCAGTTGGCGCACCCAAAAGCTGCGGATGGACACCACCAGCGCGGGGTCGGTGAACTTCATGCGCTTGACGATGTCCCCGCGCCAGCCGCGCCTGAGCAGCCAACGCTCGAAGGCGCGAAAGACCGCCGCGTCCAGGCCGGCTGCGCGCAGCGCCTCGCTCGTCCGAAAGACGGTGATCTCCAAGGCGCGCTTGGCCGAGGCATCCGGCTTGAGCTGGTGCATGGAGAGAATCACCTGCGCCGGCCCTTCAAAGCCCACCAGACGGCCTAAGTCAGCCTGGCCGTCAGTGATCGTAATCGTCCACGGCGAGATCGCCGCTGCGCTCCCGCCGAAGTGCGACTCGTCAAAGTTGATCGCGGCCTCTATGCCTCGGCCGTCCTGGAAGAACACCTCCCGCGCCATCAGCGTGATCCGTTGGCCAGTTTAATCGGCCAGACTTCTGGGTTCACCGGCGTGAGCGGCGCCTGGCCGGTGAGCGCGTTGACCAGGTTGCGGGCGGCCAGCGTGGCCATGTCCGTCCGCGTCCGCAGCGTGGCGCTGCCGATGTGCGGCGTGCCGACGAAGTTGGGCAGGCTGAGCAGCGGGTTATCCCTGGGCGTCGGCTCGGCGGCGAACACGTCCGACGCAGCGGCCCAGGGCCGGCCGCGCTTGAGCGCTTCCACCAGGTCTTCTTCTTTCACCACCGCCCCGCGCGAAATGTTGACGAACACCGCCGTGTCCTTCATTAGGGCGAAGGCGCGTGCGTCGAACAAGCCGCGCGTCTCGGCGGTCAGCGGCGTTGCGGCCACCACGTAGTCGCTCTCGCGCAGCAGGTCGTCGAACGCGCGGTATTCGGCCAGCAGCGCTGCCTCGAGCTGGGGCGCGCGCCCGCGATTGTGATACAGGATGCGCATGTTGAACGCGCGCGCCCGCCGGGCGATGGCCGCCCCGATCCGCCCTGCGCCGACGATCCCGATCGTCGCGCCGAACACGTCCTGGCCGAGCATGTAGAACGGGTGCCAGGCGCCCCACGCGCCGGCCTCGATGGCTTTGTGTCCCTCTACGACCCGCCGCGCCGCGGCCATCAGCAAGGCCCAAGCCAGGTCAGCGGTCGCCTCAGTCAGCACGTCGGGGGTGTTGGTAACCAAGACGCCGCGCGCGGTGAGGGCCGGCACGTCAATGTTGTCGTAGCCCACCCCCATGTTGGCGACGGCGCGGACGCGCGGCGCGGCAGCCAGGAACTCGGCGTCTATCCGCTCCGTGGGCATCACCAGCACGCCGTCGGCTTCGGCGGCGGCGCGCAGGAAGTGATCGCGCGGCGCCGGCATCAGGTCATCCCACATCGTGTAGTCGCAGGCGGACGCGATGATCTCCAGCGCCGGCCGGGGGATGCGGCGCGAGATGAAGGCGCGGGGCTTGGTCATGGCAAGACGTAGTGTAACGCGCTTCGCCTCGGGTGCGTTCACCGATGTAGGCAACCCTCAACCGGGCTATGCTGCCGGTGAAGGCGAGTTTATAGAAGGTGGGCGACGGCACTGCCGTCGCCCACCCAGGTTCTGCCCCTAGCCGTGAATGCACCCTGCCTCACTTAGAGTCTAAGCCTAATTTGCTGGTCCGCTCCCCGCCAAGCGGCCAATTCCGGCTTATCTTAGTGGATGGGTGCTGCGCAGCCCAGCAAGCCTGCGCGCAGGGCGGCTTCGCGCTGCGTCAGCCGGCGGCCGATGAACTGGATGAAGCGCTGGCCGCCGGCGACGTCGTGCGGCAGCCGCTCCAGCCCGAAGCGGCGCGGGACGAAGTTGAACAGCGATGGGCCATCGTCGCCGGCGATCTGCACGAAGCCCTTGGCCCGATAGACATCGCGCACGGCCTCGCTGCGCAGAAAGTCGGCTAGCTTGTCCTCGGCCAGCAGCGCCGGCGCGGGCAGCGTCAGGCTCTCGATCTCGTCGTGGTGTAAGTGGTCGTGGTCATGCGCGTCAAGGGCGGGCAAGTCGCGCTGGACATGCGCGGCGTGCGCGCCGAACAACACCTCCGGCGGCGCGTCGGCGTGTTGGGTGTAGAGGATGGCGCACTTGGTGTTAAAACGCCGCACCTGCGCCTCCACCTTGCCCCGCTGCTCCGCGGTCACCAGGTCGCACTTGTTGATCAACACGAAGTCGGCCATGTACACCTGGGTCTCCACCGCGGCCGAGTAGCGCATGTATTCCAGGAACCTCTCGGCGTCAATCACCGTGATCACCGCGTCGAGACGCAGGCGGGGGTGCTTCAGCCCGTGCAACACCGTCTGGGGGTTGGTGACGCCGCTGCTCTCGACCACCAGCATGTCCGGCTGGTGTGTCTCGATGATGTTCTGGACGGCGGCCTCGAACTCGCCGCGGATGGTGCAACAGATGCAACCGGAGGAGAGGCGGACGACGACCCCGGCGGGTCCGACTTCGCCGGCCAAGAGCTGGCCGTCCACGTCCACATCGGCCAGGTCGTTGACGATGAAGGCGATCCGCCGTTGGGCAGCAAAATCGCTGTGCACCAGCCGGCGCAGCAGTGTGGTCTTGCCCGCGCCCAGAAAACCGGTGACGACGACGTAAGCGATCCGGTGCATGGCTTACGAGAATGCCTTCGGCCAGTTGCGCCGCACCCAGTCCAGCGCGATCTGGAGTTTGTCGCTCTTGGCCGCCTCCACCGCGCTGACGCGGCAGGCGTCGAAGATCGCCTGGAGCTTCTCGCCGTCCACCCCGCCGTAGCTGCCGATCACCACAATTTGCGTCTGCGGCGGCTTTTGCCACGGCTCACCGATCGTCAACATCGCCCGCCGGCCGACGACCTGCAAGATCGCCCGCCGCTGGGGCGACTCCTTGAGATAGACCACGCCTTTGGCGCGGAAGATGGTCGTCGGCAGGGCGTCCACCGCGTCGCACAGCGCCTCATACACCAACGGCTCGTCGGTGCGGTAGTGCCAGGTGTTGAAGACCAGGCTGTGATCATGATGATCGTGATCGTGGCCATGGTCGTGGGCCTCGCCCACCTCGTGCGTGTGAACGTCGCGCTGGGCGCGCTGGTGGAGCTTCTCGATGGCGAACTCCCCGACCCCCAGCAATAGCTCAAGAGGCACCTGGCCATACGTGGTCTCCAGGATGCGCGCGCGAGGGGCGACGTCGTTGATCCACGCCTTGACCTGGCTGAGTTGTTCGGCGGTGACCAGGTCCACCTTGTTCAACACGATGATGTCGGCAGCGCTCACCTGGTCGGCTGCGAGCATGGCATCCTCGTCGCGCAGGTCGCGGATTTGCTCGGCATCCACCACGGTGATGATGCTGTCCACGCGCACGTAGGGGCTGAGCGCCGGCAACAGGAACGACTGGGCGACGGCGTAGGGGTCGGAGACGCCGCTGGTCTCGATCAAGATGTACTCCGGCGGCGGCTGGCGCTGGAGCAGATCAAGCACTGCTGCCAGCAGGTCGTTCCGGATGGTGCAGCAGATACAACCGTTGGCCAGGCTGATCGTCTCGCCTTCCACGCCGACGATCAGCTCGGCGTCAATGTTGACCGCGCCGAAGTCGTTGACTAGCACGGCGACGCGCAGGCCGTGCTCGGCCTTCAGGATGCGGTTCAGCAGGGTGGTCTTGCCAGCGCCGAGGAAGCCGGTCAAGATGGTGACCGGGATGGGCTTGTCCTTCTTGCTCATTGTTTGTCTATTGTCCCAGGCTTGGGCGCCGTTTGCGGTCGGCGGACGGTGCAGCACGGGCAGCCGGGTGGGTGGGCCGGCTTGCGGCGCTTCGGATCTTTCTCTTTGCGCCCTGCGCTGACGAAGAAGTTGGTCACACCGCGCACGCAAGGCGTCTCGCACATCGGACAGGCGAGCGGGTCGTCGGCGCGACTGGCCGGCCGCAACTCTTCAACCGTGATGCCACAAGACGGGCATGAGTAGATGTAGAGCGGCATGGCACGCATCCGCAGCGCGTTAGGTACGCCCGCACAGGAAGATAGGCATTAAGGGAATCCGAATCACAGCAGGCGCATGCACGGTTGCCCTGGGTGGGCGACGGCACTGCCGTCGCCCACCCCCTATATAGATTCACTTTCACTGGCAGCGTAACTTGGGTGGAGGGTTGTCCCCCCGTTTGTGAACGCACCCATCACAGCGTGATCACCTGATCAGGCGGGTTGCCGGCCAGCGCTGCGTAGAGCTGCGGGAAGCAGCCGGCGACGACGCCCTCGACCAGGCCCTTGGCCTTGACCTGGCCCAGGCCGCACATCGTGAAATCCCCTTCGGCCAGCCCGCGCTCCACCGCGCAGCGGTCGCAGACCATCAATAGGATGTTGTGCTCCTTGGCGACTTTGGCCAGCCGCTCGCCAATCGGCTCGCCCTGGCGCAGCACGTAGAGGTTATCGTCGAAGAACATCATCCCGACGACCTGCGCGCCGTGGATGCCTTGCTCCAATTGCGGCAGGATCATCTTGCCCAGTTTGTAGGTGGCCGACATGTCGGTAGCGAATACGTAAGCGACTTTCATCATGTCCCTCCGTAGGGTTCTCTGTTAGGTGTGGTTCTCAGAAGCCGGCTTATGACGCTCTCGAACGGCGCGGACGGCCCAGGCCAGCAGGAAGGCCGCGATGCAGGTCAGCACGATGGCTGCCCCGGAGGCCACGTCCAGGTGGTAAGAGATCAGCAGCCCGATGAGCGACGCGAGCACGGCGATCAGCACGGCCAGCGCCATCATCACCGGCAGGCGGTTGGTCAGCAGCGAGGCGGCCGCCGCCGGCACGATCAGCAGCGCGCTGGTGAGCACCACGCCCACGGCCTGGATCGCGCCCACCACCGCCAGCGCCATCAGCAACAGCAAGACGTAGCGAAGCCTGTCTGGACGCAGCCCAATCGCCTGGGCGTGGAGCGGGTCGAACGAGGTCAGCTCCAGCTCCTTGTGCAGCAGCCCCAGCACGACGACGATGACAGCCGCGAGCGCCGCGAACAGCCGCAACTGGTCGTCCGTGACGCCGATGATGTAGCCGAAGAGCATGTGCGAGAAGTCGCGGAAGCTGCGCGCCGCGCTCATCAGCAAGACGCCCAGCGCGAACATGCCGGTGAAGGCGATGCCGATCGCGGTGTCCTCGCGTATCTCGCGCCGGCGCGAGAGCCAGCCGATCCCCAGCGCGGTGATGACGCCGGCGACCAGCGCGCCGGCGGTCATGTTCCAGCGGTTGAGGTAGGCGATCACCAGCCCCGGCAGCACCGTATGCGCCAGCGCGTCGCCGATGAACGCCATTCGGCGCAGCACCACATACACGCCCAGCAGCGCGCACGTCGCGCCGACCAGCGCGCCGGCCAGCGCCGCCGTGCGCATAAAGCCATACTGGAATGGCGCCAGAATCCAATCGAGCAGGTTCATGCGGTAACGCGCAGCCATCCGTTCAACACGGCATCGGCTTTTTGTTGATAGTCAGCCAGCCCACGCCCGATCACGCGGCCGTCCAGCAGAAACAGCGCGTCATCGAAGTCCGCTTGTAGTCGGTCGAGTTCGTGGGTGGCTACGATCACAGTCTTCCCCTCGCGCTTCAGGTCGCTCAACAAGTCCGAGACCACCGCTCGCGTCGCGGCGTCAATGGCGTTTAGCGGCTCGTCCAGCAGCAACAACTCCGCTTCCTGGGCCAGGGCACGCGCTAACAAGGCGCGCTGCTGCTGACCGCCGGAGAGTTCGCCGATCTGGCGCTCGGCCAGGTCGCGGATGCCCAGCCGTTCCAGCGCGGCGTCGGCCTTGCGCCAGTCCTCGCGCGAGGGCGAGCGCAGCCAGCCCAGGTGCGGATAGCGGCCGGTGACCACCAGCCGGCGCACGCTGATCGGGAAGTGCCAATCCACTTCACCGCGCTGGGCCAGATAAGCCACCAGGTGGGGGCACTGCCCCGGCGGCAGGCCGCAGATCGTCAGTTGTCCCTCGGCGATCGGGAGCAAGCCGGCGGCCGCCTTGAGCAAGGTGGACTTGCCGGCGCCATTTGGCCCGACCAGCGCGAGGCGCGTGCCCACTGGCACGGTGATCGTCACGTCGCGCAGCGCCGGCTGGACGGCGGCAGGGTAACGCACGGCGAGGCGCTGGGCGGCCAGAGCCGGCGCCCCGCGCATGGGCGAGGCGCCGGCCTTGCCGCCATAGGGGAAGAACCAGCGTGCCATCAGCGCAATGCCTGGACGATGGCTTGGACGTTGTAGCGCATCATCTCGATGTACGTCGCCCCTGGGCTGCCCGGCGCGCCCAGCGCGTCGGTGAACAGGCGCGGCCCAATCGCGACGCCGGCCTCCTGCGCCACGCGCTCGACCAGCTTGGGGTTGGTGACGTTCTCCACGAAGATGGCCTTCGCGCCCTGGGCTTTGATCTCCTCGACCAGCTTGGCGATGTCCTGCGCCGAAGGTTCGCTGCCCATCGTGCCGAGCACCGTGCCGACGAGCTTAAAGCCATAGCGATCGGCGAAGTAGCCCAGCGCCTCGTGCGAGGTGACGAGCAAGCGGCGCGCTTCTGGGATTTGCTCCACCTGGCTGACGATCTCCTCGTCCAGCGCTTCCAACTTGGCGATGTAAGCCTGTGCGTTGGCCTCGTAGAACTCGGCGTTGGCGGGGTCAAGCTCGCTGAGCGCCTGGGCGATGTTGCGCACCATTTCGATGGCGTTGCGCACGTCTTGCCAGGCGTGCGGATCGAACTCACCATGCTTGTGCTTCCCCTCTTTCTCGTGGCTGTGCTCCCCTTCCTTTGCATGCTCGCCTTCCTTCTCGTCCCCGTGTTCATGGGCGTGTTCTTCCTCGCCATGCTCGAACGGCCGCGGCGTGATCCCCTCCGTCACGACCACGCGCCGCGCCGTAGAGCCGGAGGACTCATACAGCCGATCAAGCCAGGTCTCGAACATCAAGCCGTTCTCGAAGATCACCTGTGCGTTGGCCAGCTTCGCCGCGTCCGAGGGGCTGGGTTCGTATTCGTGGGCGTCGGTATCTCGGTCAACGAGGGTGACCAGCTCGACCTTGTCGCCGGCCACGTTCTGCACCAGGTCGGCCAAGATGCTGAAGGTGGCCACCACGTTGAGCTTGGGGACAACGAGCGCTTCGGGCGTGAAGGTGGGCTGTGGCGCGACAGGGAGCTGAGCCGGCTCCGCGGTAGGGACAGCGGCAGGAGGGGCTTCGGCGGGCGGAGCAGATGTCGGTGTGGGTTCAGGCGCGCTGCCGCAGGCCGAGAGCAATAACGTCGCCCCAATCAGGGCAGCGCACGAACGAAGGATATGCGGTCCATTCATACGAATCGTCCTCCTCAGTTTGGACATCGCTTTTTGAGAATCGTTCTCAGTAAATCCGGCATTATACACGCGCGATCGGTGCGCCTTGCATTACAATCTGGCTCGTGAATAAGCGGGCCTTGGAGATCAAAAAATCCCTCAGCGCAGCCGGCTACCGACTCACCAGGCCGCGCCAAGCCGTGATCGAAGTGATTGCCTGCGCGCGGCGCTCGCTCAGCCCGGCGGAGGTGCTGAACCGCGCCCGCAAGCGCGACCCGCGCATCGGCCTGGCGACGGTTTACCGCACCTTGGAGATGCTTCAGCGCGAGGGCTTCCTCGACCGCGTGGGCATCGGCAGTCAGGGCTACGTGCTGATGTGCACGGAGCAGGGGTTACACTTTCATTTGGTGTGCGAGCGCTGCCGCACCGTGACTGAACTGCGCGCCTCCCGCTCGCTGGTCCACCGGCTTCGTCGGTCTGGGTTTATCTCACACCGAAGCGCCATCGAGATCGTCGGCATCTGCGCCCGCTGCCAGCGGAAGTGCGCCGCCGAAAGGTGAGGGCGCGCATATATGGCGCAGCGGGAGCATCTCAGCGCCCACGTTCACCCAGGCCATGCCGACCTCGGCCTAGCCCCTTCGCTTTGCCGGCCCAACAAGAGGAGGGCGCTGTGGGTCAACCGACTGATTAGCATGACAGCCTCTTTCCTTCCCTCGTAATGCCTGATGATGGCGGGGCTATCGTTGGAGTGCGCCGCTTGAAGGTGATAAAGGTGATATAAGAAACATGCACCGCAGAGACGCGAAGGACGCAGAGATTTTTACAAATCCTCTGCGCTCTCTGCGCCTCTGCGGTTTAAATCTCGGTGAGCCAAATCACCCTAAAGTTGAGCACTCCCTGGTCCGGGAGAAACGCAGCTTTTCACCAAGCTGCCTGATTCGCTCACCCAGCGCAGTTGCTGCTTCCCAGGAAGCGGGGACGCCCCCTTATCGGTTGGTGATCGCGCTGCGCTGGGTGACCGGCGCGGCCTCGCCCTCGAAGCGCCGCGCAGCGACAATCTGCCCGTCCTTCAAGAACGGCTCGGCGAACGCCCACAGCGTTGTGCCATCCTCAGCGCGGATCGGCTCCGCTGAGTATTGGGGCAGGTAGATGCGGCGCATTTTATTCGTGCGGTTTGGCCCGCTGCGGTGGAAGCACACGCTGGAGAAGACGGCGATGCTGCCGGCGGGGACGATCACCGGGATGCCGGGGTCGTCGCCGAAGTAGCCGATCAAGTCGTTTGTGCCTTCTTCTTGGACGTGCGCCACCCGCTCGCGCACGCCGGCCCGCGAATACGGCAGCAGATACACCGTGCCGTTCTCCTCGTTCACGTCGTCCAGCGCGCACCAGCACGTGACGTATGGCTTGTGCGGAGCGCTGACGTAGCCAGAGTCTTGGTGCCAGCCGAATTTCATCCCCCGCTCGGCTGCCTTGACCACGAACTGTTCATGAAAGAGATAGGCCGTCTCGCCCAGCGTCGCGCGGCAGATCTCGGCCATCAGGTCGCTGAAGATGAAATCGGCGAGGTGTGGACTCTCCTTGTAGCGGTTAGAGATGAAGTAACGGCTGTTGCGATGGTTGAGGCCGATCACGTCCTTGCCCTGGCGGTCCATCTCGTCCTCGATCAGCCGGATGTAACGCGCGCACTCCGCGCGCAACATCTCCAGGTGATGTTCCGGGATCGCCCGTTCGAGGATGAAATATCCTTCGTCGTGATACTGTTTGATTTGCGCTTCGGCAATACGGTTCATCAGATGCTCCTCCTTGGCGCACCGGCTTGGTCGCTCGGCGCGTCGTGCGCTTCGCCGTCGTTGTGCTTACCGGTCTCGCCTGCCCAGAAGCGTATCAGCTTTTCCGTCTTCTGCCAGGGGGAGATATAGCAATAGGGTTAACCTTCCACCGAGCGATGCTGCCGACGAAGGCAAGTGGATAGGGGGTGGGCGATGGCGATGCCGTCGCCCACCCAGCGCGCCGCCCTATCCATGAATGCAACTCCTGCTAGGGCAAATTCACGATTAGGGCGGCGCATTTCTTTGTTGTGCTGAGTTGAGATCGCGCTGCCTGACACGCCCGTTCGCGTCAAAGCTGGCTGCGCCATGAGCACAGAGGCTGGCCAGCTACTGTTATTCACGTTTCTTCTCTTT
>JAGHYX010000023.1 GCA_017743375.1 Chloroflexota bacterium | reverse complement strand
GGGAGCCCGTAGTCACTGGCCGATGCGGCGGTGAATATACCACACGCGAGATCATCGGGGAGTGCGTGGGTATATCACGATTTGGGGCGCATCCGTTCGGCGCGACCGGCGTTGAGTGCATGAGGGCCGGCGACCTTATCACCCCAAGTGAAGCAACATGCGCGCTCGATGCTTCGCGTTACGCCCCTCGCATGATCGTATCTTCAAATGATTCGCTTCTCAAGTGCTAAAGTTAGCTCCGATGAGGCTATCGATTCGAGAGCGCGCGGAAGCGCTGCAGGCCATGTCCACGGAGGGTGTGGATGTGCTGGTGATCGGCGGCGGCATCACCGGTGCGGGAATTGCCTTGGAAGCAGCCGCGCGCGGCTATCGCGTCGGTTTGGTGGAGAAGGGCGACTTCGCTGGTGGCACCAGCAGCAAGAGCACGAAGCTGGTGCACGGCGGCATTCGCTATCTGCCCCAGTTTGATTTCGCGCTGGTCCAGGAAGCGCTGGTGGAGCGCGGCCGGCTGATGCGCAACGCGCCCCACCTCGTGCGCCCGCTGGGTTTCGTCCTGCCGCTGTATGCCGAGAACAAGCGCCCTCTCGGCACTCCGATCGCGCCGCCGGGCGGCATCGGCATGAGCGCACTGCTGCGCGCCGGCTTGACGCTCTACGACCTGATGGCCGGCGGGTTGGCCATCCAGCGACATCGCCACATCGGGGCGCGCCGCGCCCTGGAGCTGGCACCCGTGCTTAAGGCAGAAGGGCTACGCGATGCGTTCCTCTACTACGACGGTCAAACCGACGACACGCGGCTGACGCTGACCGTGCTGAGGACAGCGGCCAAGCGCGGTGCTCGGCTGGCGAACTACGTCGAGGTGGTCGGCTTCGATCTCGAAGCAGGAGAGATTCGCGCAGCGCGTGTGCGCGATGTTCTAAGCGATGAGGAGTTCGCCATCCCTGCTCGCGCCGTCATCAACGCAACCGGCGCGTTTGCCGGCCAGCTCGAGGCGCTGGCTGGTGTACCCCGCATTGCTATCGCGCCGGCCAAGGGCGTGCACCTCACCTTGCCACGTCAGGCCCTGCCCGTCACGGACTATGCCGTCGTGCTGCCGGAGACGCCTGATGGGCGACTGCTGTTCATCGTGCCCTGGAACACCCGCGTCATCCTCGGCACCACCGACACAAAAGGCGGCGATTTGAATCGCCCAGCAGCGACCGAGGCAGACGTGAATTACCTGCTGAGCACGGCTAATGCTTATTTGCGGACAACGCTGGACCGCAGCCAGGTGATCAGCGCATGGGCCGGCTATCGCCCGCTCGTCAGCCCAGCCAACGCAGATAGCCAAGCGACGGCCAAGCTCTCGCGCAACCACGTCGTCGCCGACGGTCCCGGTGGCATGATCACGGTTACCGGCGGCAAGCTGACCACCTACCGACGCATGGCTCAGGACGCGCTCGACCACCTGGCGCGGCGCTGGAAGCAGCCGATCACCCACCCGACTGAATCCCTGACCTTGGACGGTGCAGAGGGGCATGCTGCTTGTCAGGACGCGCTGCGGCAAGCTGCAGCGCGCTTTGGCTGGGGCCAGGACGTGTTGGCGAGGCTGGCGCAATACGGCGGGCAAGCAAAAGCGATACTCGCCTTGTGCGCCGGCGACGGCGCGCTCGCGCAGCGCATCGTCCCTGATCTGCCTTACATCATGGCCGAAGTGCTCTACGCCTGTCACCACGAGATGGCTGTGACATTAGAGGACGTGCTGGCCCGCCGCCTGCATATACAGACCGAGGACTGGTCACGGGGTGTGGAGCCGGCGCCGGCTGTGGCTCGCCTGATGGCTGGCGCACTTGGCTGGTCGGCGCATGAGACGATGCGACAAGTGGAACGCTATCACGAACAGCTTCAGATGGCCGAGGCCGCCTAGACGACGGCGCTTTGAGCTGCACCGCGCAGTAGGCCTACGGATTTATAAACGCGCTCTAAACCGGCAGCCGCGCGTTGCTTATAATCCCGTATGTGAAGCGTCCAGCCATCCTTTGTCCTTTCTTTGTCCACCTGATCTGGCGCTGCACAATCACTGTCGCAATGCGCTTTCGTAAATGAGCACGTCGTCATGCGAATCCTGGCCATGATCCTCGCTGGTGGGCGCGGCAGTCGGCTGAGCGTGCTGGCTAACAAACGCGCCAAACCCGCTGTCCCTTTTGCGGGCAAATACCGCATCATAGATTTCCCCCTCTCCAACTGCGTGAACAGCGGTATCTACACCGTTGGTGTGGTGACGCAATACCGCCCTCGCTCACTCCAGGATCATATTCGCAACGGCGCGCCGTGGGACTTAGACCGCCTCAACGGCGGTGTGTGGATGCTCCAACCCTATCAGGGACGCTTGGCCTCCGACTGGTATGAAGGCACCGCCGACGCTATCTACCAGAACTTAGATTTTGTGCGCAACGCGCGCGCCGACTATGTGCTGGTGCTGTCCGGCGACCACGTCTACAAGATGGACTACAGCATCCTCATCAGCTTCCATCAAGAGAAGCGCGCCGATGTCACCGTCGCCACGCTGCGCGTCTCCCCAGAAGAAGCCAGCCGCTTCGGCATCGTGCAAACCGATGCCGACTATCGCGTCATCCACTTCGAGGAGAAGCCGCCCCAACCTAAGGGCACGCTGGCTTCAATGGGCATCTATGTATTCAATTACGACACGCTGGTTAAGGTATTGAACGAGGACGCCAAGGACCCAAACTCCTCGCGCGACTTCGGCAAGGACATCTTCCCGAAGATGGTGCGCGAGAAATACCGCGTCTTCGCCTTTCCTTATGCCGACTACTGGGTGGATGTCGGCACAATCCAGTCATACTGGGAAGCGCACATGGATTTGCTGGCCGACACACCGCCGCTTGACCTGTTGGACCGTGAATGGGTGATCCACACGCGCTCTGAGGAGCGCCCGCCGGTCAACATCCGCACCGGTGCCACGGTCAATCATTCGCTCATCACCGACGGCTGTGTGGTCGAAGGCTCAGTGGAATACTCCGTGCTTTCCCCAGGCGTCCGCGTCAAGCGCGGCGCTGTTGTGCGCTATTCCATCGTGATGACCGACGCAGTGATCGAGCAAGGTGCCATGGTGGACCGCTGCATTATTGACAAGAATGTGATCATCGGACGCGGTGCGTGCGTCGGATACGGCTCAGACTACACGCCGAACAGCAACCCTGATTTACACCTTTCCACGGGCATCACCGTGATCGGCAAGAACACCATCATCCCACCAGACTTTCGCATCGGTCGCAACGTCATTGTTGGGAGCGACCTCAACGACGATGCCTTCAGCGGCAGCTACTTGCCCAGTGGGCAAAATTTCATGATAGAAGCGACCGACTGATGAGGATTGACCACCTGGCCATCGCTGTTGCTGACCTAGATGCTGCGCTGACGTTCTACCGCGACGCACTCGGCCTAGCGGTCGAGCGCGTCGAGAACGTAGAGAGCGAGGGCGTGAAGATCGCCTTCCTGCTGCTTGGCGATAGATCAGGACAGCCGGGCGCGCGGCTCGAACTGGTCCAACCAACGCGCGAGGACACCGGCATCGTGAAATGGATGAACAAACATGGTCCAGGCATGCACCATGTTTGTCTAGAGGTGTCCGACATTGAGGCTGTGCTCGGCCGGCTGGCTGCACATGGCTGCGAGTTGATCAATCCGCAGCCGGTGACGCGCAAAGACGGAACGCGCTACGCGTTCATCCATCCGCGCAGCGCGTTCGGCGTGCTTGTGGAGTTATACGAGAAGCCGGCGCAGTAATTTAGTCAATCTTCTTGCCGATCTCCTCCAGCAGGCGCTCGCGCGTCTCCTCCAGCGGGATGCGCTCGATCACCGGCGCGAAGAACCCCTCCACGACCAGGCGGCGCGCCTCGCGCAGCGGGATGCCCCGGCTGCGCAGATAGAAGATCGGCTCGTCCTCCAGCCGGCCCACCGTGCTGCCATGCGTGCACCGCACATCGTCCGCCTCGATCTCCAGGCCGGGGATGGAGTCGGCCCGGCTGCGGCTGGAGAGCTGGAGGTTGCGGTTGGCCTGATAGGCGTCGGTCTTCTGCGCGCCGGGGAAGACGCGGATGTTGCCACGCCACACCGTGCGCGCTTCGTCGCGCAGCGCCGCTTTATACAGTAGATCGCTCTTGCAAGCCGGCGCGATGTGGTTTTGCTGCGTGTCGTAGTGAAGCTGCTGGCGCGTGTCCGCGAAATACACGCCGCTCAGCAGCGCTGTGCCGTGTGGCGCGATCAGGTCGGCCTCGATTAAGCTCTTGGT
This sequence comes from Chloroflexota bacterium, assembly GCA_017743375.1. Classification (GTDB taxonomy): domain Bacteria; phylum Chloroflexota; class Anaerolineae; order J036; family Brachytrichaceae; genus JAAFGM01. The sequence continues at coordinate 20,626 of JAGHYX010000023.1, read as the reverse complement.
GAACTTGCTGCCAAGCCCGCCGACAACCCAATGCAAGGTCGCCGATTCGCCGACCTTTGCCCGCTCGGTGGAGAAGTTATAGACGTTCCGCCCCCAGTCCTGGATGCTCACGTAGTCAAGCTCGGCGCCCTTGGCGAGGATGATCTCCACCACGCCGTCGTACAACGCTTGATGTGCGCCTGTCTCAGAGGCGAAGTCCTCGATCAACGTCGCCTTGGCGCCCTCCTCCAAGATGACCAGGGTGTGATAGAAGCCGGCCAGTTGATCGGCAGCCATGCGAATGGTTGTGCGCAGCGGCTGCTCGACGACCACGCCGGCGGGCACGTAAAGGATCGTCCCATAGCGCATGAACACGCCATGCAGCGCCGCGTAGTAGGCGTCGCTCAGGCGCACGCATTGCGTCATCAGCCACGCCTCGAGCAGCGGCGCATGATCCTTCGCCGCTGCCTCAAGGCTGGTGAAGAGCACGCCCTGCTCGCGGAGCGCAGGAGGCAGTTCGCTGCGCGCCACGTCGAGCAGGGTATTCGCTGGCGTGATGCCGCTGAGGATGAGGTCCAATCGGAAGGTGCTCAGGTCAACCCGACGCCAAAGTTCATCGTGCCGGTTAGGCGGCGCGGTGTCGCGGAAGACGCGCAGCGCTTCCAAGCGGCGCGCAGTCATCCATGCCGGCTCATTCAGCGCAGCAGCATAGCGCTCGACGAACTCGCGCGTTAACTCGCCGGCCCTCACGACCGGCGCAGGTTTGAGCACAGGTTGCACCATCGCCATGGCTACCCCACCGTCCCCTCCATCTGCAGGGCAATCAGGCGGTTCATCTCGACCGCGTATTCCATCGGCAGCTCCTTGACCAGCGGCTCGATGAAGCCGGAGACGACCATGGTGCTGGCCTCCTCTTCGCTGATGCCGCGGCTCATGGCGTAGAACAGTTGTTCCTCGCCGATCTTGCTCACGCTGGCCTCGTGGCCGATCACCACGTTGTCGTTGTCCACCTCGATATACGGATAGGTGTCGCTGCGGCTGCGCTCGTCGAGCAACAGCGCGTCGCACACGACGTTGCTGCGGCTGTTCTCGGCGTTGCGATACACCTTGAGCAGGCCGCGGTAGCTGGTGCGCCCGCCGTCCTTGCTGATGGACTTGGAGATGATCTTGCTGGTGGTGTTGGGCGCGGCGTGCACGACCTTGCCACCGGCGTCCTGGTGCTGGCCGCGGCCGGCAAAAGCGATCGAGAGGATCTCGCCGTGCGCGCCCGGCTCCATCAGGTAGACGGACGGATATTTCATTGTCAGCTTAGAGTTGTGGACGATGAATCCCTGAGACACAAAGTTGCCCGTGCCCTCAACCTCGATATCCCATGTCGGCACAGGCTCGGCGCTGGCTTCGGATACTGTCACATCAACGACCTCGACGGCCTCGGGCAGGGTGATGCTCGAACGCCCGATGCGGCGATGATGGCGCAGCTTGGCCGGCGCGCAGGCCGCAGCCGCCTCGCGCAGCGACGGGCTGACATGCCGCAATAAGCGTTCATCCAGGGGGAAGGACAGAATGTGCGCGCCATGGGCCGTGCACTCCACCCCCATAATGGACACTTTGCGCGGCTGATCAAATTCAGTCTGCAGACGCGCGGTGATGCCCAGCGTAGTCAACAGAAAAGCGACGCTTTCCAGCAGCCTGCGGTCGGAAGACTTGAGCACGAATCGGCGCGCAGGCGACACATGCCCATCGGCATCCAGGTAGCCGGCGATGAACGCCAGGCGCTGCGATTCAGGCAATGAGCCGATCCACTCGGGCACGCGCTTCTTGCCGTCTGAGCCTACAAAACCATTCAGCGTCAACAGCTCAGCCAGCGCCTTGCTGCTCCAAGAGAGATGATGACCATCCTTGCGCTCCGTTGGTTCTGCTTCCAAGACTGTTGACATCACGCTGAGCAATTGCTCGCGCGCGCGATCGGTCGCCGGCGTCGCAAAGCCAACTTTCGCCCAGCGGATGACGCCGGCGGTCTTGGCTTCGCGCACATCGAGGTTACCCTCGCCAAGCCAGTATCCGAAGAGCCACATCAGATCATCGGTGGTCTGGACGACGTCCTTCAAGCGCGACTCCCTGCTGCGCGTCGCGGTGAGTCCATCGGCATACTGATTGCTGGTGTTGAAAGTCACCTCATCCGACGGCAACTGTAGCAGGTAAGGCGCGCCATAATCCAGCGAGGTGCATGGGACGATCGCCTGCCGCAGGTGATCCGCGCGCACGTAAGCCAAGCGATAGCGCCCTGACTTCTTGGCTGCGTCAGGTTGATAAACGTATGAGTAGAACGGGTGATTGGCAGTCACGCGCAGCTTGCGCTCGCCGGCAGCCACTGTATGCACCGGTTGATAACCAGAGAAGCGCTTGGCCAACACGCGCCGGAAGCATAGTTGGCCGGTTTGCTCGTCATACGAAAGCACCTGGTCATTCACGTCCAACGACTCAATGGTCTTGATGCCTTCTGGCGTGATCACTGTCGAGCCTTCGGCCAGGCATCCTAAATTGCCATCCACCCATTCCATCGTGGCGCCTTCGTAGGCGACCGCCCGCTTGGTCACCAGGTTATACACGTTCGTGCTCCAGTTTTGGATCGTGGTGTAGCGGCAGCGGGCGCCCTTTTTGACGATGATCTCGACCACCGCGCTGTGCAGAGAATCGCTGGAATAGACCGGCGCAGTGCACCCCTCGACGTAATGCACTTGCGCGCCCTCGTCCACGATGATCAGCGTGCGCTCGAACTGGCCCACGTTCTTAGCGTTGATGCGGAAGTACGCCTGGAGGGGCATCTCGATCTTCACGCCCGGCGGCACGTAGATGAACGAGCCGCCCGACCATACTGCGCTATTGAGCGCAGCAAACTTGTTGTCTGTATAGGGGATGACCGTGCCAAAGTACTGCCGGAACAGCTCAGGATACTCGCGCAGGGCGCTATCAGTGTCCAGGAAGATCACGCCCTGAGCTTCCAGTTCCTTGGCCAGGTTGTGGTAGATCACCTCGGATTCATACTGCGCGCCCACGCCGGCCAGATACTTCTTCTCCGCCTCCGGGATGCCCAACCGTTCGTAGGTGTCCTTGATCTCTTGAGGCAGTTCATCCCACGAATTCGCCTGCTTGTCGGTCGGGCGAATGTAGTAGTAGATGTCGTTGAAGTCAATCTCCTTCAGGGCCTCGCCACCCCAATTGGGCATTGGCTTGCTGTTAAAAGCCGCCAGCGCCGCCAGCCGGAAGCGGGTCATCCACTCCGGTTCGCCCTTTAGCCACGAGATCTCCTTCACAATCTCCTCGTCCAGGCCCTTGCGGCTCTTGAAGACATAGTTCTCCGGCTCCGCGAAGCCGTATTTCTCCAGATAATGCTCGTTCACCGAAACTTGCGATTTCTCCTCGGCCATCGCACACCTCCTTTAAGTTAGTTCTCTGCCTCTGGCTCTTTCAACCAGTTGTAGCCGCGCTCTTCGAGATGCAGGGCCAGCTCTGGGCCGCCGCTCTCAACGATGCGCCCGTCAATCAGCACATGCACGTAATCGGGCTTGATGTAGTTGAGCAGACGCTGATAGTGCGTGATCACCAACACGCCCATCTTCGGGTTTTGCGCGTGGATGGTGTTCACCCCTTCGCTCACGATGCGCAGCGCGTCAATATCTAGGCCGGAATCGGTCTCATCCAGGATAGCCAGCTCCGGCTTGAGCATGGCCATCTGAAGGATCTCGGCGCGCTTCTTCTCGCCGCCGCTGAAGCCATCGTTCAGATACCGGCCGGCGAAGGCGTTATCTACCTTGAGCAATTGCAGCGCCTCGCGCAGTTGCTTGGTGAAGACGGGGATGGGGATGCCCTTGACATCCGGCGGCACTGTGCCACCATTCTTGGCCGCAGCCTCGGCCTTGATGCGCGCGTTGATCGCCGTGCGCAGGAAGTTGGCCACCGTGACTCCCGAAATGGCCACCGGATACTGAAAGGCCAGGAAGATCCCTGCGCGGCTGCGCTCATCTGGCTCCATCTCCAGGATATTCTGGCCTTTGAAGATCACCTCGCCAGCAGTCACCTCATAGCTCGGATGACCAGCCAAAGCGTATGCCAGCGTGCTCTTGCCGCTGCCATTCGGACCCATGATGGCATGAATCTCCCCAGCATTCATGGAAAGGCTCAGCCCCTTGAGGATCTCGCGGTCCGTGTCAACGACCTTTACGTGCAAGTCTCGTATCTCAAACCACTTGGCTTCCATAGGGTATGCGCTCCTTTGTCGCACGCTCGTCAGATTTGAACTCCATATAAATCCTGACTTGACGGGAGTATAACTTAATATCTCGACGCCGTTAACATGGACAGCATAAAGTTCTCGGCTGAATTCCTGCTGAGAGAACTACTCCCGCCCAGAAGAGAGCGGCGCGGGCTTGGTGTTGGCCGTAGAGAGGCGAAACAACCACGCGCTCACGGCAACAAATAGCGTCAACAGGGTCAAGAGCTTGGCCAGCGGGGACATCGGCAGCAATGCGGCGAAGCCGAGCAACAGACAGGCCGATGCATAGAGCGCCACGATCCGGCTGGCCGGCCAACCCTGGTCAAACAAGCGCAGATGCAGGTGGCCCCGATCAGGCGTGGCTGGGCTGCGCCCCTGGCGGAGGCGGTCAATGATCTGCCAGAGCACATCGGCGATCGGCAAGCCCATCACCAAGAGCAACAGCGCGACCTTGGCGCCGCCGACGATGCCCACGCAGGCCAGCAGATAGCCCAGATAGGCCGCGCCGCCGCCCAGGAAGATGCGCGCCGGCGGCCGATTAAAGATGAGAAAGCCAGCCAACGCCCCGATCAGCGCAATCGGCAGCAGAGAGACGCTGTGCTGCGCCTCGCGCCACATGTGAACCGCCACGACCGCTGCGGCGATCAAGCCAATCGCAGACGCCAACCCATCTACGCCGTCGAGGAAGTTCACCGTGTTGATCATGCCCAGGAACCAAAAGAGCGAAAGGCCAACCACAGCCACATAGCCCAATCCAGGCCCGAGCACCTCCGGCGCAGTGAGCACCACTTCCCGGCCCGTCAGCGGGTTGGTGAAGCGCTCGATAAAGACCTGGCTGCTGATGGCCACCAGCGCGGCAAAAGCCTGGAAGGCGAGCTGCGCACGCGGCGAGAGGTCGCGCCTGTCGTCGGCCAGCGCGGCCAGGAAGATCACCACGCTGCCGGCGATCAGGCCGGCAAAGCGCAGCGGCTCGCGCGGATCCAACGACGAGACGCCGAACGAGCGGCTGAGCAGCGCAGCCAGCGTGAACGCGCCGAACAGCGGGATCAGGCCCAGCCGTGATGTGCGGCGGGCGTGTCTGCGCCGTCCACCGGGTTCATCGGCGATTCCCCAATGCAGGCCGGCGCGGATCGCCAGCGGCGTCAGCAGTAGCGCGCTGACAAAAGCGATCAGCAGCGTGCCCAGCGCAGCAACGAGCGGCGCTCCCATGGAGAGTAGCGAGCGCAAATGATAACGTGACCGCGCTAGCGAGGTTAGATAAGGACATAGCCGCTGTGGTGAACTCGTCTATTTGAGCCACTTCTCATGCTTACAATCACATCATGACGCGCGACGTTCCCATCGCCATTGTCAAAGGCGCAGGCGACCTTGGCACAGGCGTCGCCTATCGCTTGTGGAAGTGCGGATTCCGCGTGCTATGTACCGATCTGGAGCAACCCTTAGTCATCCGTCGCACGGTCGCATTTGCTTCGGCGATCTACGAAGGATGTATCACGGTAGAGGGTGTCGCCTGTCAACGGATCATTTATGCGGATGAAGCCTTCCAACTCTGGCAGCGAGAGACGTTGCCGGTCATCGCTGATCCGGGTGCCCGCACCGTGCAAGCGCTGCGTCCGGAGATCGTCGTGGACGCGATCATGGCCAAGCGCAACACAGGCACGGCGATTCACGACGCCCCCTGCGTCGTCGCGCTGGGGCCAGGATTCACCGCCGGACAGGACTGCCATGCCGTTATCGAAACGCAGCGCGGCCACGACTTGGGCCGTGTGATCTGGTCAGGCAGCGCTGCGCCCAACACCGGCATCCCCGGCAAAATAGGCGGTGAGGACGCCCGACGGGTGGTGCGCGCCCCCTGCGATGGACAACTCTACGGCCGGCGGGCGATCGGCGACCTCGTGAAGGAGGGAGAGGTCATCGCACAGGTAGATCGCACGCCCGTGCATGCTACCCTCAGTGGCGTCCTGCGCGGCCTGTTGCACGATGGCGTGCTGGTCAAAGCCGGCATGAAGATCGCCGATGTTGACCCGCGCGGCGAACAGCGCTTCTGCTTCTCGATCAGCGATAAGGCGCTTGCTGTGGCGGGCGGCGTGCTCGAAGCCGTCTTTACCCTGCGCGCCCGCTGGCAGCGTCAGAACGTCGCCAGCTCCTGATAGGGCGTGGAGCACGGTGGGCCAGCAGCGTAACGCACACGGCGGGTGGTCAGTTCGGCGACGCACGACCACAACGTGGTCATCGCCCCTTGCACCCCGCACATCGGCGCGCTCCGGTCCGCCATGATGCGCGCTGCCGCGTCCAGCAGTCCATCAACGTCATCTTCCGCGCCGGCCCAATCGGCGCTTTGCATCAAAAACGTCAGCCGGCACACTGAGTGCGCCGACGCACGCCCACCTTGCAATTTCAACATGTCCGGATGCCGGTAGTGGTTAGTGACGGCCAGGACATCACCTTCTTGCTCGATCACGCGCACCCGGCGCGGGTCTGCTTCGACGACAAAGGCTTCCTGCGGATCGGCCACCAGGTAGTTCAGCGAGCTGAGGTGGGGAATGCGCGTCAGCAGGTCACAAGCCTGGCGCGCCGTGCGACACAGCTCCAGGACAAGGCGGACGACGAGATGAAAAGGAACACCAGGGCTGATGTCCGCTTCGTGCGGCGTGGCCGTCATCACCACGTGGAGCGAGGCGAACAGCCCGTGCTGGTTGAGGCCATCGTAACGGCCAGCGGGCACGCTCCCGCGCGCGCCAACGGTGGCATGCGCGCAGCAGTCCGGCACGAAGCGGATTCGCTGCCGGCGAGCCTGCTGGGGCAGATAATCGTAGTTGCGGCCGACCACCGCTCGACGAGTCGTCAACCCGCTTTGCGCGGCCCGCACGTTCACATAGCGAACGAACGTGGAACACCCCTCGGCGATGGCCGTAGCCGGCGCGGAAAGACCCACAGCCGACAAACGCGCCTTCAGGTTCACACGACAGCAGCGCTGCCAGAATTCGCGAAACGACAAACGCTGCGCATCGGCATACGCGCGCAACTCATCAACAAGGTGAGGATGGACATCCTTCACCACTTCCAAACACGCATCGGTAAAGCCCAGCGCGGGCGGCGGCCACCACCAGGGTTGCATCTGGAAGGGTGGATCTGCCAACCCCAAGACGTAACCGATATGGGCGTAGTCCCCGCGCAGATCGAACCAGCGATAGTCCGGCGCTTCGCACGACGTTAAAGACAACCGTCCTTGCCTGCTCATCCCCGGCCTCAAACCCGCCCCCGCCCCACTAGTGAATATCAAAACGCGTATAACCTACCAGCGGGCCTTGATCAGTGAACACGGTCACTCGGATCGTGTAGCGACCTGCGGGCAACCCCTCAACCCCCCAAACAGTAAGCTGATCGTTCACCACCGGCGCGAGATGCGGTCCGCTGATCCAGCGCCACTCTGCTGGTTGTTCGCCTTCACCATACTCAACGATGTAGTGTTGAAAGCCCGGCGGGTTCACCGTGCCACGGATGGACAGCAGGCCACGCGCCACCGGTTCAGCCAAGGTGGGATAGGTGAGCAAGACATCGGGCGTCTGCGGCGGCGCGGACGGCGTCGGAGGAGCCATCACTAAGCCTGGATCGCGCGCCTGCACAGCGCGCTCGATGCGCTCGTCGGCGGGCAACGGCAACTGATCGGCGCTGAAATACTCGATCCGGCGGCGCGGACACGCAGATGAGGGGAGATGGCCACCGTATTCGCAAATCTCCACGCCGACGATCCCTGGCGGGGGAAGGAAATTGCGCGCGGGCTGGCCAGCCAGTGCTTCTTCCATGATCTGCTTCCAGATCGGCGCAGCGCCGGTTATCCCGCTCACGCCACGCATTGGGCTGTTGTCGCTGTTGCCCACCCAAACCCCTACCACCAAGTCCGGGGTGTAACCGATGGTCCAATTGTCGCGGAAGTCGTTTGTTGTGCCGGTTTTGGCTGCTGCCGGCCTGGAGAGCCGCAGCGGGCTATTGGGGCCGAAAGTCCTAGCACGAGCGGCGTTATCGCTGAGCATGCTGGTGATTAACCAAGCGTGTTCTGGCCTGACCACCTGCTGGGGCTGCGTCATGCGGTAATCGCGCAGCAGCCTACCGTCGGCGCTCTCCACACGCACAATCGCAATGGGCGGCTGACGCAGGCCATTGTTAGCTAACACGGCGTAAGCTGCTGTGAGGTCCAGCAAGCGCGTCTCCGCGCCGCCCAGCGCGATCGCCAGGCCATAGGCCGGATTGGGTGGGAAATTTAGCCCGACCCGTTGGGCCAGCTCTAGAAAGGCCGGCACGCCGACGAAGTGCAACGTCTCCACAGCCGGAATGTTCATGCTGCGGGCCAGCGCCTCGCGCATCAGCATCGGCCCGTGGAACTTTCCGTCGTAGTTCCTGGGACGATATACCTGGCCATAGGGATTGACGAACTCGACCGGCCGGTCCCAATACAGCGTCGCCGTCGTCCATCCGCGCTCCAGAGCGGCCAGATAGACGAATGGCTTCACCGCCGAACCAGGTTGGCGGGGCATGAGGGCAACGTTTACCTGGCCATCTATCGTGGCGTCGTTGAAGTCGGCACTCCCCACCATCGCCAGGATTTCGCCGCTGCGGGGCTCGATGATGACAGCAGCGCCATTGGTGACGTTCTTCTCGCGCAGCTGGGCGATCTGTTGACGAATGGCGTTCTCGGCGATCGCCTGCAGGCGCGGGTCGAGCGTGGTGTGAACGCGCAGGCCATCCCGATATAACCCCTTAGCGCCATATTCGGCGTCGAGTTGTTGCTTGACGAACTGCATAAAGTGCGGCGCAATGGTCGAGACGTTAGGCAGGGTTGCCGTGAAGGTGCGCGCGGCGATCTCGCGCTGGGCTTCGTAAATTTGATCAGGGCGGATGTAGCCGGCTTTGGCCATCAGGCGCAGCACGTCGTTTTGCCGACGCAGCACGCCGGCTTTGTTCGTAATTGGATCCCACAGCACAGGCGCTTGGGGGATGCCAGCCAGCATCGCGGCCTCGGCCAAGTTCAGCGCCTGAGCGGATTTGCCGAAGTAAAGCTGGGCAGCGGCCTCAATCCCATACGCCTGGTTGCCGTAGTAATTCTCGTTCAGATAGATCTCCAAGATTTGATCGCGCGAGTATCGTCGTGACAACTCATTGGCCAGCACGATCTCGCGGAGCTTACGCCGCAGCGTGCGCTCGCTGCGCTCGCGCGGGGAGAGCAACAGGTTGCGCGCCACCTGCTGTGTGATGGTGCTGCCGCCGCTCACCACCTCGCGCTCGGTCAGAACGTAATACACTGCGCGCACGATCGCCACTGGATCAAAGCCTACACCCGGCACATAGCGATAAAAGTTTGGGTCTTCCGTGGCCAGCGTCGCCTGAATGACGTAGGGACTGATCTGGCTCAGCGGCACGCGCGTGCGCCGGCCGGCAGTCGGATCCGTTGGATCGGTAAGCTCAACGACTAGGTTGCCTTGTCGATCAAAGATTTGCGTGCTGGCGAATGCGCTCTGGGCTGCGCTGAGCTGGCCGGGATCGGGGATTTCGCGCGCGATAAGCAGATAGGCTGTCGCGCCCGCGATGATGGCTGTGAAGGACAAGACAAAGCTCAGCAGGGCGAATGCAAAGAACACGCGAGCGATCCCGGCAGCAATTGAACGTTGCCTTCGCCCATCCTGGCCGGCTGATGACGGTGGGACAGGTGCACGTCGCTCGCCCGCATTGCGCGCCGGCACATAGCCGGGGCGCTGCGCCGGCGAAGAAGCAGAGGGGCGTGGCATCCGTCGAGCAGAATCATCCAATGGATGGACCATCGTTCTAAGCAGTATAAGTCTGGAATGGGCAGTGTAAGGAGTGCTCAACTTCGGGGTTGACTTGGCTCATTGACTTTAAACTGCCGGGAAATAACCTTTGCGTCCTCGGCGTCTCGGCGGTGCATGTTTCTCGCATCACCTTCAAGTGGCGCACTCCCCAATAAATGCGCCCAGCGCGAGTGTGCTTTAATAAGCAGATTGATGCACCGCTATCAGCCGGAGAATCCGCTCATCGTCCAGAGCGATCGCTCGGTGTTGCTGGAGGTGGACAACCCGCGCTACGCCGAGGCGCGTGACGCTTTGGCGCGCTTCGCCGATTTGGAGAAAAGCCCGGAGTACGTGCACACCTACCGCATCTCGCCGCTCTCGCTTTGGAACGCGGCGGCCGCCGGCCTGACCGCCGAGGCCATCCTGGGCGACCTGGAGCGATTCTCCAAGTATCCACTGCCTGAGAACGTCAAAGTAGATATTCGAGAGGCGATCAGCCGCTATGGACGGGTGAAGCTCATCCTGGCAGAGGGGCGGATGCTGATAACCACCGATGATCCGGTCTTGGCCGAAGAGCTAGCCCGCCATCGCTTGTTTGCCCCGCTGGTCAAGCAGCGCCTGAGCGACACGGACTTTGAGATTGACCCCGCGCAGCGCGGTCATGTCAAGCGCGTCTTGGTCCAGATCGGCTACCCAGCCGAGGACCTGGCCGGTTATGTGACCGGCGCGCCGTTATCTTTTGACTTGCGCACGACGACGCTCTCAGGCCAGCCTTTCGCGCTGCGCCACTACCAGGCCGACGCCGTAGAGGTGTATTGGGCACAGGGCAGCGCCGCCGGCGGCAGCGGCGTCATTGTGTTGCCCTGCGGCGCTGGCAAGACCATCGTCGGCATCGCTGCGATGCACAAGGCGCAATGCGCCACGCTCATCCTCACGCCAAATACGGTCGCTGTCCGCCAATGGATCCGCGAGCTGCTCGATAAGACCACCCTGACCGAGGAGCAGATCGGCGAATACAGCGGCCTGAAAAAAGACGTGCGACCGGTCACGATCTGCACCTATCAGGTGCTGACCTATCATCCGCGCAAACGGGGTGCGTCCTCCGCGTTGGCCGGTGGCAAGCCTGGCAGTCGTCGCCTGCCAGATTTGAGCGAGTATCCCCATATGGCCCTCTTCAACAGCATGGACTGGGGGTTGATCATCTACGACGAGGTGCATCTCTTGCCGGCGCCGGTCTTTCGCATCACCGCCGAGATCCAGGCCCGTCGCCGGCTTGGGCTGACGGCCACGCTGGTGCGCGAGGACGGCTTGGAGGGCGACGTGTTCTCGCTGGTCGGCCCGAAGCGGTATGACGTGCCCTGGAAAGACCTGGAGCGCCAGGGCTGGATCGCCACCGTTGAATGTCACGAGGTCCGCGTGGCGATGGACGAAGAGGATCGCATGGAATACGCCGTGGCCAGCCAGGAACAGAAGTATCACTTCGCCTCGACCAACCCACGCAAGCTTGCCATCGTCTCCATGCTGGCTGCCAAGCACAAGGACGACGACGTGCTGATCATCGGCCAGTATATCCCGCAGTTAGAGGAGATCGCGCGTCGCCTGGACGCGCCACTGATCACGGGCGAGACCCCCGTGCGCCGGCGCGAGCAGCTCTTTAAACAGTTCCGCGCCGGCGAGATTCACCGCCTGGTGCTCTCCAAGGTGGGCAACTTCTCGATTGACCTACCCGACGCCAACGTGCTGATCCAGGTCAGCGGGATGTTCGGCAGCCGGCAGGAAGAGGCACAGCGCCTGGGGCGTATTCTGCGCCCCAAGCAGAACGGCCTGCTGGCCCACTTTTACACCATCGTCACGCGCGATACGCTCGACCAGGAATACGCCGCCAAGCGTCAGCTCTTCCTCACCGAGCAGGGCTATCACTACACCATCCTTTACGAGGAAGAAGTGCCCAGCTTTACGCCGGCGGTGATCGCAGTCACGCCCTCATCGTCGCCGCGCAAGGCCAGCGGGTTGCTGAACCAGCCATGATGCTGCTGTCCCCCTCACCGCTCAACCAATGGCCCACTGCCGAGCGCATCTCCCCGCCGCCTTTTGAACTGACCTCCGCCCTGGAGACGGGATTTAGCCCTGTCCAGCTCCGCGAGCTGGCGCGCTGGCTGGGGCTGGTGCCCAAGGGCAACTCGCGCGTGGGCCTGGCCGAGCAAGTCGCGCCGGCCCTCCAGGCGCGGGTCGCCCGCATGCGTCAATCTCCAGATGCGTTGTTGGAAGGGCTGACGTTGGAGCAGCAGGCGCTGGCCCGCCGGCTGCTGACGGCCTACGACCACCGTCTGCCCTTTGCGCGCAGTCTGGCCGCCGCGCTGTGGAGCACAGCACCGGAGCGCGCCGCCCGTCCGCAGAGCGACGCGCTGCGCCACGCCAGCGCGATCCTCGAGGAGCTACATCGGCGCGCGCTCCTCTTCCCCACCGTGCCCGGCCAGCACCAAGACTTGAGCCGCGATATTTACTATCGCTGGTTGCCGCTGGGGGACGTCCGCCCACCGGTCGTGCAGTGGCCTATCCCAGCAGTTGAGGAAGTGTGCACCCCGAACGTGAGGCAGCCCAGCTTCATCGAGAGCTTCGATGCCTTCCTGCATGCCATATCGGCGGGGGGCATCACGTTGAACAAAGCGCCCAAGCCACATCCAGAAGCTGGCCAGTTCCCCTGGCTATCGCGCTGGGAGCATGACGCTGAAGAAGCAGAGCGCATTCTGCGCTCGCGGGCTAACTGGGTGCCCGACCCGAGCACCGGCATCGGCGTCCCACTGCGGGATGCATTGTCGCCGGCGGCGCTGCTCGCGCTGGAAAGCCGCACTGGGCTCAGCGCGCCTCAACTGGAGTTCTGCTTTGCGATCGCCTGTGCCTTGCAGCTTATCGCGCCACCGCCCGATCAATCAGCAGCGCTCTCCGTGCATCCCCACGCGCTGGAGGAGTGGCTGTTGGGCACGCCTGAGCACAAGCTACAACAGGCCTGGCAGGCTTGGAGTGAGCGGCTCATGGCCGACCTGGAAGTGCGCAGCGCTGCCGCGCGCGCAACGCGCGCATTTCGCGTGATGCGCGCCATCGGCGCCCGCACCTTCACGCCGGCCACGTTGGCCGCCGAGTGGTGCGCGCTGCGTCGCTATGTGTTGCGCGTCCTGCGCGGCCTGCCGCCCGCCAAATGGATTCGCTGGCATGGCTTGAGAGCGCAGCTCTTCCACTTCTACCCAGAATGCCTGTGGCAGGTGGCGACGCCATCACACTGGTGGCTGGCCTGGGCGAGCAATGGCGTGCGGTTGCGCCTCTCCCAGGCCGAGGAATGGCACGCCAGCGTCGGCCTCATCATGGAGCACATCATCCGCGATTCACTGGCCTGGTTTGGCGCGGTGGAGGTGCGCACGGCAAAAAACGGAGAGTTAGACGCCTTTCGCATCACCCGACTGGGAACTTGGCTACTGGAGGGCCAGCCCGAAGCGCTGCCAGCTGAGGCTTTGCCCAAGCCGCGACCCATAGAGCGCATCGAATGGCTGGACGAGCATGCCCTGCGCGTGCCGCCCGGCCCAGAACGAGCCGAGCTGGTCGCCCTGCTGCGCCGCGCAGCGGTGAACGGCGGCGCGCCTTTTAGTTATGTCTTCAACGCCGAAAGCGTTGAGCAAGGGTTGCTCGCAGGGGTCACCTTAGCGGAACTGGCTGCCCAGCTTGACCGTCACGGCGTGCGCCCCACTCCCGCTGTCGATCGCCTGTTCAACACGTTAGGCGCGCGTTTGGGCCGCGTGCGCGTGTATCCCTCGCTGGCCGTGTTGGAACTCGCCGACCCGGCTGCCGCTCAGGAGCTGCTGGCGAGCACGGACCTACAAGCGCACGTGCTCTACCAAGTATCTCCGCGCGTGTTTATCCTGCGGCAAGATGGCCTGGATGCGCTTATCGAGCAGATTCAGCAGAAAGGCTATACGCCGAGGGTCAAATAACGTGTGCATTCGGCATGAGGAACGCAAGGAGTGGCGGGGCAAGTTCAGCAGCGGAGAGAAAGCCGGCCGTCGTCTGGCACGCCAGCCCTACTGACTTTCAGCGCGACCTGGGCCGTTACTGGCGCCACGTGCGCAAGGTGAAGGGGCTGCCGCTGACCCGCGAAGGCCGGATATACAAGAGCGCCTTTAAGGCCCTGTGCCATGCGTTGAACCTGGCAGACCCACCGCCAGATGAGCAACACGTCCCGCGGTTGAAATTCATGCGCTCCCTGCTGGAGGCGCTGCAGGCTCTGCACCTCAGTGAGGACGCCCACCACTTAGTCGCCAACCCGGATAGCGCATGGTTCAGCTTGCCGCTGGCCCAAAGGATCGCTCGCACCTTCGAGGCCTGGCGCGACCTTTTTGTATGGAATGAGATAGGCGTAGCAATCAGCCAGTTGCGATCTGGCCCTGTCCTTTTTAATTACGGCAGCTTGCTGTTGCGTGGTCGCCAGGCGCTCCTCAGGGCAATCCGCCAAGCAGTGGCCGCAGACACCAACCGCTGGATCGCGCCGGCGGCGCTGGTGCCACACAGCGGCTACCTCCTGCAGGACACACGGAGGACATCCCTTTGGGGACAAGATACGAAGTTCTGGAAAGAACTTGACCTCGCGTTCGTGATCAGTGCCGTGAGCGGGCCGCTGCACTGGATGGGCCTGGTCGAGCTGGGCTATCCGCGCGCGCCGGTTCAGGAAGGCGAGCCCCCCAGCGCATTCCGCTTGACCTCTGCCGGCGCGTGGCTGCTGGCGGATGGCGCTCAACCCGAGTTCGTTGAGAGCGGCGGGCGGCTGATTGTTCAGCCAAATTTCACCTTGTTGGTCCTCGAGCCGATCTCCGACGCCGTACTGAGCGATATTGATCACTTCGCTGAATTGCAAAGTGACGATCGCGCCGTGACTTATCGGTTGACGCGCGAGGCGCTCTACCGCGGCCAGCAAGCCGGCTGGGACGCTGCGCGGGTGATCGCCTTTCTAGAAGCCCACCAGGGCGGACCGCTGCCCGCCAATGTGCGCCGCTCACTAGAGGAATGGGAGGCCGCACACCGCCGGATCACCATCCACCGCTCGGCTTCAGTCGTCCAGTTCGCTGATGCTGCCACCGAGGCAGCGCTCGAGCCGTTGTTAGCGCCATTTGGCTCGCAATCGATCGGCCCTCGATTTCACCTGCTGTCCGGAAATGCTCTGGACGCTGCGCGCGCGCTGCGCGAGGCCGGCTGGCCGCCTTTGATCCAAACAGAGACAGAGACAGGCCAATCACTGCGCATTGACGACGACGGGCAGGTGACGTTCTCTCAACCCACGCCCAGCCTCGACGTGCTGGGGCAATTGGCCCGCTTCGCCGAAATCCTGATCCGCCCAGATGGCAGCTTGGGTGCGCGCCTGACCGAGAAGAGCGTGCGCGCCGCCGTGAGCGCCGGCCTGAGCATCGAACAACTGTTCCAGACGCTCGAAGCGCTGCACGACGGCCCCTTGCCCGACGCGCTGCGGGCGCGCCTGAACATGTGGGGCAGCTTTTACGGCAGCGCGTCGTTTGAGCAAGCAGTGCTCCTGAGGGTCGCAGATCACCGCGTGCTCGACAACCTGCTGCGCGATCCGAAGATCGGTCGCTTCCTCCGCGCCGTCGAAGGCAGCAGTCAGCCGATCGCCCTGCTGAACCCGATTCATCTCGATGTCGTTCGGAGTCGGCTGTGCGAGCTAGGGATTGACGTTCATGACCAGGGTGCAGGGGCATAGCCGCACCTCCACCCAATAGGGCAACCTCATACTTACCAACAAAGGTAAGTCGGAGGACAGGCGCAGCAGTGCCATTGACCGCCCAGATTCTGCCCCTCCAACACAGCGTGCCTCTGGGCGGCTACAAAGGATGCTGTGCTTTCACCTTGTCTGCGTTCTCTGCGTCTCCGCGCGAGATCGGCCTCCCTCTCAACTGCGCATGCCTCCTCAGCGCTGGCGCTCCATCCTGAGTTACGATCGGTGTGCGACTCATGTGGCAAGAGTATTTCATCCCCCGCTCGCTTGACCAAGCCATCGCGCTGCTGGCCGAACACGCCGGTCGAGCGCGGATCATCGCTGGCGGCACCGATCTGCTGGTCGAGTTTGATCGCAATGTGCGCCCATCCTGCGCACTGATCGACATTTCTCGTCTGCCGGGGTTGGACCGAATCACGCTGGATGATCGCGGTTGGCTGCATCTCGGCCCCTTGGTCACCCACAACGATGTGGTCA
This sequence comes from Chloroflexota bacterium, assembly GCA_017743375.1. Taxonomy (GTDB): domain Bacteria; phylum Chloroflexota; class Anaerolineae; order J036; family Brachytrichaceae; genus JAAFGM01. Next base: position 4,323 of record JAGHYX010000023.1, on the reverse strand, counting down.
GCTCCGCGCTGTGCGCGACACATGCTCGACCGCTGCGCCAAGCCTGTTGGCAGGTCGGCGCACCGCAGATCCGCAACCGCGGCACAATAGCCGGCAACCTGATCACCGCCTCGCCGGCCAACGACACCATCACTGCGCTGATGGCGCTGGATGCGGTGGTGACGCTGCGCTCAATGCGCGGCCAACGCCAGGTCGCGCTCGCCGACTTCTACACCGGCGTGCGCAAGACCGTGATGCAGGACGATGAGGTGCTGGTGGACATCGCCTGTCGCGCCCTGGGCCAACAGCAAGCCGGCGTGTTCTTAAAGCTCGGCCTGCGCCGTGCACAGGCCATCTCCGTGGTGAACTGCGCAGTGGTGCTGACGATGGATGAGGAGGGGCGAACGACAGATGCGCGGATCGCGCTCGGCGCCGTGGCGCCGACGATCCGGCGCGCTCATCAAGCGGAACAAGCCTTAATCGGCCATCGGCTCAGCCAGGCCGTGATCGCCGAAGCTGCGGCATTGGCTGCTCAGGCCGCTCAACCAATAGATGACATCCGCGGCAGCGCGAACTACCGGCGCGAAATGGTCACGACGCTGGTGCTGCGCGCGCTGCGCCAGTTGGCCGCCGGCGGTGTGGCCGACGAGGCGCAGGCGCCGGCCATGTTGCGCATCGGCGCTGCGCCGTCCTCCCCACCCGACAGCCCGCCTATGCCCATCCGCACAACGGTGAACGGGCGGGAATACACGATCACGCACGCCGAAGCAGGGCATAAAACGCTGCTGCGCCTGCTGCGCGAAGATTGCGGCCTCATCGGCACAAAGGAAGGGTGCAGCGAAGGCGAATGCGGGGCTTGCACGGTCATCCTCGACGGGCGCGCCGTCATGTCCTGCCTGGTGCCCGCGCCGCGCGCGCATGGCGCGACGATCATCACCATCGAGGGGGTGAAGGCGCTTTGGCCCAAGGGTGCCCAGGACAATCTGCATCCACTCCAGCGGGCGTTTATCGAAGCCGGCGCTGTGCAGTGCGGCTACTGCACGCCTGGATTCATCATGAGCGGCGCTGCGCTGCTGTGCGAGCATCCACAGCCCAGCGAAGCCCAAATCAGGGAAAGCATCAGCGGCAACTTATGCCGCTGCACGGGTTACTACAGCATTCTCAACGCCTTTCGACGAGCGACCGAGCGCGATGACTGAATCAGAACGCGACGAAACACAGCAAATCATCAACGCCTTTCTCGAGGGCGAAGCGCAAGAGGCGCTCCCGCCCGATCATCGCAGCGGCTACGTGGCCGTGGTGGGCAAGCCGAACGTGGGCAAATCCACGCTGGTCAATGCGCTGATCGGCCATAAAGTGGCGATCGTCTCGCCAAAGCCGCAAACCACCCGCCGGCGCATCTTGGGCATCCTGACCCGTCCAGAGGCCCAGATCCTCTTCCTCGACACGCCCGGCATCCACGAGCCGAAACAGGCGCTGAATCGCTACATGATGCGCGAGGTCCAGGCTGCCTTGACCGATTGCGATGTCATCTTGTTCGTCACCGACGTCAGCCGCCCTCCCACCGAAGAGGATCAGCGGGTGGCGGAGCGCATCCGCCGGCTGCCACAGCCGAAGCTGCTGGCGATGAACAAAGCCGACCTGCTCGATCCACGCCACGTGGTGGAATACGTGGCGGCCCACGAAGCGCTCTTGCCGGCGGAGCCAGACGAGGACAAAGGCCGTGAACAGGATCAAGCCGGCGCAGCGGTGAAGCAATCCGCCGTCGAGGCTATCTTTCACCCGCGCACCTCAATGCTCACTTCGGGCGTGCGCGGGGACAACTTGGAGAAGCTGCTCGGGATGTTGCTGAACGTGCTCCCCTATGGCCCGCGCTACTTTCCAAGCGGGCAGGTCACCGACCAGCATGAGTACATCCTGGTTGCGGAGCTGATACGCGAACAGGCGCTGCGCTTTCTGGAGCAGGAGGTGCCACACAGCGTCGCCGTCGCAGTTGACGATTGGCAACGCCGGCCAAACGGCATGATTTACATCGCCGCGACGGTCTATGTGGAGCGCGAATCTCAGAAGGGCATCTTGATCGGCAAGGGTGGTCAAATGCTCAAGAAGATCGGGAGCGCCGCCCGCCTGGAGATCGAGCGCGAGCTGGGCAGCAGGGTCTATTTGGAACTATGGGCCAAGGTGCGCCCCGGCTGGCGGCGAGATGAAGCGTTGGTCGCCCGCTTGCTGGAGGGCAGGATGTGACCTGTCCTGCCTCACCTGAGGGTGCATTCACAGCTAGGGGCAGCACCTTGGGTAGGCGACGGCAGTGCCGTCGCCTACCCTTTCTTACCTTCGCTAGCAGCATAGCCTGATTGAGGGTTACCTCCATTAGGTGAATGCACCCTCACCTCATGCTCACATCTCCTTCTTAGAATAGAAGCAGTGCACTAATGTCATTATTCACCGACGTTAAGCCCGAACAAGCGACGCAGTTGCGGCGACCACTCGTCAAGCCTGTCCAGGCAGCCGGCCAGCTCTCGCTGAGCCGGCGCACGCTGAGCGTGCGCGCGATGCGCGCGCTATGGTTCGGCGCGGTCATGGTGGCCGGCTTCATCTGGTGGGAGGTCATCCTCAGCCGCATCATCGGTCCAGAGCGCGTGGCGGCCGGGCGCATGGCGCGCATGGTCAGGCTGGCGCGCAACTTCCGCAAACTCGCCATCTCGCTCGGCGGCGTCTGGATCAAGCTTGGCCAGTTCCTCAGCAGCCGGGTAGACCTGCTGCCCCCGCCGGTGATCGCCGAGTTATCCGGCTTACAGGATGCCGTGCCGCCGGAACCGGCGGAGGTGATGCTGCCGCTGATCGCGCATGAATTAGGTCGCCCGATCCACGAGGTCTTTGAGGATTTCGACCCGCACCCCGTTGCTGCGGCGTCCTTCGGCCAGGTCTATCTGGCGACCCTGCGTCTGCCCGCCGAACCATCAGCAAACGGCAAATCCGCCTTTGTGCTCAAGCGCGTCGTGGTCAAAGTGCAGCGACCGCACATGGAGGAGATCGTCCGAGTTGACCTGCGCGCGCTGCGGACAATTGCCGGCTGGCTGAAGTTCTATAAGCCCATCCGCCGGCGGGCAAACATAGACGCCCTGGTGCGCGAGTTCAGCGAGGTCGTGTTTCAAGAGCTGGACTACCTCCAGGAAGCGCGCAACGCCCAGGAGTTCGACAGCCACTTCGCCCGCGACACGGGCGTGCGCGTGCCCAGGGTATACACCCAGTTCACAACGCGCCGCTTGATCGTGCTGAAGAATGTCGAGGACATCAAAATCCTCGACTTCGAGGGCCTGGAACAAGCCGGCGTCTCGCGGCGCGAGGTGGCCCAGAAGCTGTTCAATACGTACCTCAAGCAGGTCTTCGAGCATGGCTTCTTCCATGCCGACCCGCATCCCGGCAATTTGTTCGTGCAGCCGCTCGACCGCGCAACCGCCCGCGCGTGGGGGGTGCCGATCGGCGAAGGCACGCCCTTCCGACTGACCTTTGTGGACTTCGGCATGATGGGGCGCATCCCGCCGGCCTTCATGCGCGAGCTGCGCGAGTTCATCATCGCTGTCAGCCTGAAGGACGCGCGCCGCTGGACCGCTTCTGCGCAGCGCCTCGGATTTCTGCTGCCAGAAGCCGATCTGTTGCGCGTAGAGCAAGCAGTGGGGGCGCTCTTCGACCGCTTTTGGGGCACAGCGGTCAACGACCTGAGCAACGTTGAGTTCGAGGAGATGTACGCCTTCGCCACGGAGTTCCGCGATTTGCTCTCCGACCTGCCGTTTCAGATCCCGCAGAACGTGCTTTATCTTGGCCGCGCGGCGAATATCCTGGCCGGCATGCTGACAGCCCTTGACCCTGCCTTCAACCCGTGGAAGGCCCTTCAACCATTCGCCCGCGACATGAACGAACAGCGCGAGCGCACCTCGCGCCCCGTCCAGGACGTGCTCAACGAAGGCGTTCGCCTGCTGCGCCAGACCATCCAACTGCCCAACCAGAGCGAGGCCTTCTTCTCCAAGGCCCTCAACGGCCAGCTCGAGATCCGCGCCCAGCTCAGCACAAAATCCACCGAAGACCTGAGGCGGATCGAGGCCAGCGTCTCGCGGCTGAGCTGGGCAGTGGTCTTCGCCGCGCTGCTCATTTGCGGGACGATGCTGCTGGTGAACGTGTCCTCTTTGCTCGGCGCGCTCTGTCTATTGTTGGCCTTGCCGGTGTTGGGCCGCTTGTTGCTGAGCTAAGCTCGGCAGATTTGCGCTGCGTCCAACGGGGCGCGCTCGTCGCCGGGGTCGAAACCCTAGGTGGGCGCCTGGCGTGAATACTTCCCCGGCGGGCCCC
>JAGHYX010000022.1 GCA_017743375.1 Chloroflexota bacterium | reverse complement strand
CCTAGCCCAGCGTTACTACGTGGCCAGCGTCACCAGCAGCGGCGTGAAGGGCTAGGGCGTGCTGCCGCCGAACTGGGCCTGGAAGTTGCGCGCCGTCTCGCGCACAACCGATGGGATGATCGTCGTCGGGTCAATCAGGCGCTTGACGCGATTTTCGTCCCCGCGCGCAGCCTGCAGCCAATTCTCGAAGAGGCGTTGGCCTTCGCTTTGACGCTCGCTCGCCTCGAGCGCTTTCTCCTCCCTGGCGCGCGGCAACAGGATGTAGAAACTGCCGAACGAGGAGGTGATCACGGGCGTTGGCTGGTTCAACGGAGCGTTTGCTAACTGCTCGACCACAGCTTCCCCGAAGCGGTCACGGACGCTGAAGCGGCTGAGCATCTCGACGCTATCGCCGCTGCCGATCGGCGCCGGCTGGGTGATGGCGTTGGTCTGTGAGATCAGCGCAGCAAAGTCCACCTCGCCGGCGGCCAGCCGGCTGGCCGCTTTCTGCGCCTCCTCCAGGCTGTTGAAGCGCACGTAGTCGAACGTGTAGTGCGGCGCGGTCGTCGGCACGTCGCGCTCAAAAGCGTCTTGCAGCCGGCGGCGGTAGATGCCGTTGGCGATGAGTTCGCGCAAGTCCTGCTCGCTCAGGCCCAACGGCTGGTAGCTGGCCAGCGTGTTCTGCCAGAGTTGCTGGAAGTCCGCCTCGCTGATCGAGGTGGGTTGCAGGCGCGGGGTGGCCGTAGGCGCGGGCGTCGGCGTTGGCCGGGTCTCGGTCACCGTGCCGGTCGGTGTCGGCTCCGGCGTGGGCGGCGTCACCGGCGTATAAGTCGGGAAGGGCGTCAGCGTCTTGCGGTAGAGGCCGTAGCTCACCTCCAGCTCCTCGGTCACCTCTTCGGGCGTCACGGTGATCCCGCGCTGGTTGGCCTCCTGCTTGATCAGCAACTCCTCGATCATCGCGTCCAGCGCATCTTGGGCGATCCGTTCTGCGCTGCCCTGGGCCACCAATTGTTGAAGCTGCTGCTGGTAGAACTGCTGGATGAACTGGGCGGTGTTGTCGTCGCCCTGGCCGCCCAACTGGGAGAGCTGCCCGGAAAGCTGGCTATAGCGGCTGAGCAACTGCGCTTGCTCATAGCGCATGCGCGTTTGTAGCGCGCGCACGCTGATCGTCTGATCGCCGACCGCGGCGACGGCCCGCTGGGGCTCCAGGACGAAAATTTGCAGCAGCGCCAGCGCCACCAGGATAGTGACGACCACGCCGAGGCCGAGGCTGCCATAGATGACGATCTGCCTGAGCAAACGCTCACGCTCGTAGCGCGAGCGCGGCGCGCTGGCAACGAGTTTCCTCTTGAACATGCGAGCTTATGGCTGTGAGTCTGGGGAGTCTTGATGATTGGCGTGGCTGCTCGGCGGTGAGCGACGCTCGCCGAGCATGATCATCTCGCTGGCCACGATCTCGGTGCGGTAGTGGCGCCGGCCTTCGCTATCTTCCCAGCCACGGGTCTGTAGTCTGCCTTCGATATAGACTTGCTGCCCGCGCGTGAGGTATTGCTTGCAGATCTCGGCCAGGCTGCCCCACGCTACCACATGAAACCATTCCACCTCTTCGTGCCTTTGCCCATCCTGGGTGATCCAGTCGCGCCGCGTCTCCACGGCGAACGACGTGACGGCCTTGCCGCTGGGCGTGTAGCGCAATTCTGGGTCGCGCCCCAGTTGTCCGATAAGGATGACCTTGTTCAAGCCTCGCATGGCTCGCTATGGTCACTTGCTTTCAAGGAGAACGGCTCAGCAGCAAAATCAGCCGAACCAGCGATTAGGCAGCGGACGGCTCGTCGGCAGGGATGTCCTCAGCCGCGGGCGGAGCCTCTAACCTGCTGGTGGCCACCTCCTCGGAGAAAGACGACGGGGCTGATGCATCGTTCACTTCGTCGGCGCGCACCAGAAGATGGCGGATGATGTCTTCCGCCAGCCGCAAGCGCTGTTCCAGCCGCGCTGGCGCAGCTGCTGGCAATGCGAGCAAGGTAAAGACGTAGTGTCCTTCGCGATACTTGCGAATCGGGTAGGACAGCGGGCGTAGGCCCCAGCGATCTACTTTAATGATCGAGCCACCATCGGCAGCGACCATCGCATTTACTCGCTCGATCAGGGCATTCAGTGTTCTATCGTCTAGATCAGGCTTCGCAATATAGGTTAGCTCGTAAGTTCGCATCATCGCTCATTTCCTCGGTGCTGCCCGCGCGAGCGCAGCGCGAGCGGAAATCTACGGCGTCGCAGTGATGCGCGACGTTGCCGGCCTTTAACTATATCACGGCTCGGTTTACAATCCCCTCCGGCATGAGCGGCAACGTCGTGGTTTCTGAATGTCGTACGCCGGCGGAACGTCGCCAGTTCATCACCTTTCAATGGGAAATCTACAAAGGCAATCCATACTGGGTCCCACCGCTGGTCAGCGAGCGGATGGCCTTCTACGATAAATCGAAGAATCCTTTCTTCGCTCACTCCGACGCCGCGCTGTTCATCGCCCGCTGCGATGGCCGGATCGTCGGCACAATCGCGGCAATCGTCAACAACCGGCACAACGAGTTTCATCACGAGCGCACCGGCTTCTTCGGCGGGTTCGAGACGGTAGATGACTTCCAGGTTGCGTCGGCGCTGTTTGACGCCGCCCGCGATTGGGTCAAGGCGCGCGGGATGAACGTCTTGCGCGGACCGGCCACGCTCAGCCTGAACGACGAGTGCGGCCTATTGATAGACGGCTTCGACAGCGAGCCGATGGTGCTCATGCCCTACAACCCGCCGTATTACGTCCGCTTGGTCGAGCGCTACGGCTTCAAGAAGGCCATGGACCTGTGGGCCTGGTGGGTGTCGTCCGACACCGCCCGGAAAGTGATCGGCGACCGGCTGGAGCGCCTGGCCCAGTTGATCGAGAAGCGCGGCCGGTTTACCCTGCGCACGGCGGACTTTCGCCGCCTCCCCCAGGAGGTTCAGGCCCTGAAGGCGGTATATGCCAGCGAATCCGGCGCTTGGCGCGAGAACTGGGGTCATGTCCCAATGACCGACCAGGAGCTGGAACACGTGGTCAATAACCTCAAGCAGTTTGCCGACCCGGACTTCATCCTGATCGCCGAAGCGCAGGGCAAACCGATCGGGATCGCCGTTGCACTACCCAACGTCAATCGCCCGCTGCGCAAAGCCTATCCAAACCCCAAGACGCCTGAGTGGTGGACGCTGTTGAAGTTCCTCTACTACCGTCGCAAGCTGGTGAACAGCGTGCGCGTCATCCTAGCCGGCGTGCTCAAAGAGTATCGCGGCCTGGGCATCGAGGCGCTGATGATGCTCAGAATCCTCCAGACCAGCATTCGGAAGGGCTACATCGGCGGCGAGATGTCGTGGATTCTGGAGACCAACGACGCGATGAATCGCGTGATCGAGCAGACCGGGGCGCGGGTGTACAAGACCTATCGCATGTATGATCTCTCCATCGGTTGAAGCCCAGCCCTACGCGCGTTGCGAACGCGATGCGCGCCTGGCCAGCCACCGGCTGGCGCGCCGCAGGCTTCGCGTGTTCACCTTCATCAGCGACCTGCTTTTGATCAACCTGGCGTTCGTGCTGGGCTATGTGGCCCGCTATCGGTGGCAGTTGTTCCGCGACATCGCGTTCGATGCGTCGCTGGCGGATTATTGGCCCATTCAGGTCCTGTTTAACGTTGCGATCCTGGGATTTTTCACCCTTGATGGGGTCTATGCCCCTCGCCGCGCGCTCTCCTGGTTCGATCAAATCTGGACGATCAGCGGCAGTGTGTTGAAGGCCGTGTGCATCGTCTGGCTGGCGATCTTCATCTACGGCCCGGCTGTCTATTCGCGGTTGCTGATCGCCGAAGCCGGCATCTTCTTGGTGGTCTTGCTCGGCCTCTCGCGGGCAGTGAAGAACGCCTACGAAGCCCGCCAGCGCGCGCAGGGGGTAGGGGTGTTCAACGTGTTGATCGTCGGCGCCGGCGAGCTGGGCCGCGCCGTCATGCGCACCCTGTTCGCCCGCCCTGACCTCGGCTATCGCTGCATCGGCTTCCTGGACGATGACCCACAGCGCGGGCACACCAGCATTGGTCGCTTCCCTGCGCTGGGGCCGGTCTCGGCGTTGCCCGACCTCTTGCGACGAGAGCAAGTGGATGAGGTGGTGATTACCTTGCCATGGTCGGTTCAGCCAAAGATCCTCGAGATCGTGGAGCTGTGCCGCAGCCATGGCGTGCGCGCCCGCGTCGTGCCGTCGCTGCTCCAAATCAACCTCGGCAGGTTGGACGTGGACGACTTCGGCGGCATCCCCATGCTCAGCCCGCGGGATGCGCCGAGCAGCATGGGCGGGCCGAACGGGCTGATCAAGCGCGCGATGGATCTGCTGCTCGGCGGCCTGTTCCTCCTCATCTGCCTGCCGATCATCGCTGTGGCTGCGATTGCTATCCGGCTGGAGTCGCCCGGGCCGGTGATCTTCAGCCAATGGCGCGCCGGCCGTGACGGCAAGCCGTTTAAGGTCTACAAGCTGCGCTCGATGTTCCAGGACGCCGACCGCTTGCAAGACCAGCTCAAACCGCTCAACGAAGCCGATGGCCCATTGTTCAAAATCCGCGACGACCCCCGCTGCACGCGGGTGGGGCGCGTGCTGCGCAAGCTGAGCATAGACGAGATGCCGCAGTTCTGGAACGTGCTCAAGGGCGAGATGAGCATCGTCGGGCCGCGGCCGGCCATGCTCTCGGAGGTGGCGCAATACGCCGATTGGCATCGCGAGCGGCTGCGCGTGCTCCCCGGCATCACCGGCCTATGGCAGATCAGCGGGCGCAGCGAGCTGTCGTTCGACGAGATGTGCCTGCTGGACGTGTATTACATCGAGAACTGGTCGCCTGCATTGGACCTGAAGATCATCTTGAAGACCATCCCATATGCCCTCTCCGGGCGCGGAGCGTATTAGTTAATAACAGCTTAAAGAAAGCGTGCTAATATGTAGACGAAAGGAGGACAACATGCCGAGAAGTCTGTTGGTACAGATTACATTAGCGTCTTTTATTGTATCAGCATGTGCGTTGCCGGCTGCGCCGCCAACCCCTGCGCCACCCCCAGCCAGCGCACCGAGCGCATCAACCCCTGAACCAGCCGAGCCGAAGGCGCCCGCGGCGAAACCAGAGAAGCTCACCGTGCTCTGCACCCCCCAAGAGGACTGGTGCCAGGCGATGACGAAAGCCTTCCAAGAGCAGTTCGGCATCCAGACCAGCTACATCCGTCTGTCTTCGGGCGAGGCGCTGGCCAAGCTGCGGGCCACCAAAGACAACCCAGAGTTCAGCGTTTGGTGGGGTGGCCCGGTGGATACCTACGTGGCAGCCAGCACCGAGGATTTGCTGGAACCCTACGTTTCGCCCAACGCGGCCGAGATTCCCAGCGAGTATAAGGACCCCAATGGCCTGTGGACCGGCGTGTATGTCGGCGCGCTTGGCTTTTGCTCAAATCGGGAGGCCCTAAGCAAGCTCGGCGTTGAGAAGCCGGATTCGTGGGAGGATTTGCTCGATCCGAAGCTCAAGGGCCAAGTGGCGATGGCGCATCCGGCCAGCTCCGGCACGGCCTATACCGCCGTTTGGACGCAGGTGACCAGGCTGGGCAGCGTGGACGCGGCGTTTGACTACCTCAAGAAGTTGCACCAGAATATCCTCCAGTACACCAAGAGCGGCTCGGCGCCGGGTCAGATGGCGGGCCGCGGTGAAGTGGCTGTGTCCGTGATCTTCTCGCACGATTGCGTTAAGTTTGCCGACGAGGGGATGAACATGCTGGAGGTGTCCTTCCCCGCGGAGGGCACGGGGTATGAAATCGGCGGCGTGGCGCTCATCAAGGGCGCGCCCGAACCGGAGGCGGCCAAGATGTGGATTGACTGGGTGCTCACCGCCAGCGCACAGGAGATCGGCCCAACGGTCAAGTCCTACCAGTTGCCCACCAACCCCAACGCCAAAGTCTCGGAGCGCTCGGTCAAGCTCTCGGAGATCAAGCTGGTGAATTACGACTTCCAAGAGGCCGGCAAGAACCGCAAGGCGATCACCAAGCGCTTTGAGGACGAGATCACCACGGCGCCGCAGTAAACCGAGAAAGCAAAAGGGCAAGGTCGGGGTGGGCAGCGTCTCACCCCGACCTTGCGTTTTGATTGCTGTGCAAGCCAGCGCTCCACCTATCCCAATTCAATTATCCGGCTGGCGGCGCGTCTGGCGCGAGTACCGCGCGCTGACGCGCGACCCGATCTACTTCATCGCCCTGCTGCTCGCCATCCTCTTCATCGCAATCGCCATCCTCTATCCGCTGTTGGCCACGCTCGCGGCGGCGATCTCGCCGGCGGGCGCGCAGACCTTGGCCGACGTGCTGCGCCGGCCCGTCTATCATCGCATCATCCTCAACACGCTGGTGATGGGCCTGACGGTCGCGACGCTGGGCACAGCGATCGGCTTTCTGTTTGCCTACGTCCAGGTCAGGCTTGCGGCGCCGGCCTGGATCAAGCGCGCAATTCACATCGCCGCGCTGGTGCCGGTCGTCAGCCCGCCGTTCGCGGTCGCAATTGCGATCATCGTGCTGTTCGGGCGCAGCGGATTCATCACCAGCGGCCTGCTCGGCCTGCGCACCGACATCTACGGCCTGCCCGGCTTGACGCTGGCGATGACCCTATCGTTCTTCACCGTGGCCTACCTCAACCTGGCCGCCCTGATGCGCGGCCTGGACCCGGCGCTGGACGAAGCGGCGACCAACCTGGGCGCGAACAAGTGGCAGACTTTTCGCACCGTCACCCTGCCGCTGTTGATCCCTGGGCTGGCTGGCTCGTTCCTCCTGCTGTTTGTCGAGGCGATCGCCGATCTCAGCAACCCGCTGGTGCTCGGCGGCAACTACACCGTGCTGGCCACGCGCTTGTATCTGGCCATCATCGGCGAGTACGACATCACCGCCGGCGCCGTGCTCTCCGTCATCCTGCTCGTCCCTTCGATTGTTCTGTACTTCGTCCAGTTGCGGCTGGTGACGCGCGCTTCGGTGGTGACGGTCACCGGCAGGCCGACCGGCCGCCCGCAGGTGGTGACCGACCGGCGCGTCGTCGTCCCGCTCGTCGCCCTCGCCTTAACTATGGTGGGGTTGATCGCGCTGATATATCTGACGATCCTGGTCGGCGCCTTCACCATCTCGCTGGGCGCCAACAACGCATTCACGCTGCGCAACTTTGAGTTTGTGCTGCTCGGATATGGCGCAAAAGCCATGTTCGACACCACCGGCATGTCCATCCTGGCCACGCTGTGCGCCGGTTTTCTAAGCATGGTGATCGCCTTCCTGGTGGTGCGCGGCAGGTTCAGCGGCCGCAACCTGCTCGACCTGGGCATGATGATGGGGATCGCGGTGCCCGGCACGATCTACGGGATAGGCTACCTATTGGCCTTCAACAGCCCAACCGAGATCTTCGGCTTGGCCATCCTGCCGAAGCTGACCGGCGGCGCGGCCGTCTTCGGCGGGGCGCTGGCGATTATCATGGTGTACGTCATCCGCTCGGCCCCGGCCGGCCTGCGCGCCGGCGTCGCTGCCCTCCAACAGATCGACCCAGCCATCGAGGAAGCGTCCATCTCGATCGGCGCTGATCAGGCCACCACCTTCCGCCGCGTCACGCTGCCGCTGATCCGCCCGGCCCTGCTCACCGCCATGATCTATGCTTTTGCCCGTGCGATGACCACCGTCAGCGCCATCCTCTTCCTCACCACGCCGCAGACGCGGGTGATGACGCAGCAGATCCTCAACGAGACCGAAGCCGGCCGCTTCGGCAATGCGTTCGCCTACGTGGCCGTGCTCATCGCCATCGTGCTGCTGGCCATCGGCGCGCTCTACGCCTTGATCGGGCCGCGCGATGGGAAGGGTGCGGCACCCGCCGGTCGCCCGCTCACCGCTGCGCCGGAATCGTCGCTTGCCCCATGACGGACGCCCATTCGCTCGTGCTGGAAGCGGTGACCAAGGTGTTCGAGACGCCGGAGGGCCGGCTGGTCACCGCCGTGGATAACGTGTCGCTGTCAATCGGCCAGGGCGAGTTCGTCACGCTGCTCGGCCCATCCGGCTGTGGCAAGACCACCACCCTGCGCCTGATCGCCGGCTTCGAGTTCCCCACCGCCGGACGCATCCTGCTCGATGGCAGGGACATCGCCCACGTGCCGCCCGACAAGCGCGGCATGGCGATGGTCTTTCAGTCGTATGCGCTCTTCCCGCACATGAGCGTGTTCGAGAACATCGCCTACGGCCTGCGGCTGCGCCACTGGCCAAAGGCAGAGATTGAGCGGACGGTGGGCGAGATGATGGCGCTGGTGAACCTGAGCGGCCTGGAGCACCGCCGGCCGGCCTCGCTCTCCGGCGGCCAGCAACAGCGGGTGGCGTTGGCCCGCGCGATGGCCGTGCGCCCCAAGGTGCTGCTGTTCGACGAACCCCTCTCGAACCTGGACGCCAAGCTGCGCGTGGCGCTGCGCGCGGAGATCCGCCGCTTGCAAAAGCAACTGGGCATCACCAGCATCTACGTCACCCACGACCAGGCCGAGGCGATGAGCCTCTCGGATCGCGTGGTGGTGATGAACGCCGGGCGGGTGGAACAGGCCAGCGCGCCGGCTGAACTCTACACCCGGCCGGCCACGCGCTTCGTGGCCGACTTCATCGGCCAGGCTAACTTCCTGGACGTCGCGGTTGAGCGCGTCGCGGGCGGCTGGGCCGAGATCACCCTCTGGGCGCACCCGATGCGCGTGCCGGCCCACGAGAACGTCAGGCCAGGGCCGGCGGCGCTGATGCTGCGCCCGGAGGCGATCTGCCTCGCCGGGCGCGCCGGCGCGTGCGCGGCGCGCTTTCAAGGCCGCGTGCGGGCGGTGACGTTCCTGGGCAGCGCCGTCGAATACGAGATCGAGACCCATGGCCAGACGCTGACCGTCAGCGACAGAGAGGCCGTGTGGGGCGGCATATTCGCCGAGGGCGAGTTGGTCGGCTGGGACTTTGCGCCGGAGCGCGGCTATGTGATCCCCTGACGCGGTGCATTTGGCGCATGCTCAACGTGACCAGCATTGAGCGCGCGGGGGTGCCATGATTCGCCGCATCCTGTCATTGCATAGGGTCACCGAGGCCCTGACTCCCTGTCGTTCTGGGCGTCAGCGTCTAAACGCGCAGCCGACAAAGCGCCAGGCGCGCATGTCGCTGTGCTCAGGGTGACGAGGTGGGCAGCGTGCCGGCGACGCCGTGCGGGCAGAGGCAAGCCCATGAGCGCATCCCCTACGCCCTGCCGATCAACTCGGCGTGCGCTCGCAGCGCGAAGCGGTCGGTCATGCCGGCGATGTAGTCGCACACCACGCGAGGGAGAGGTAATTCGTCCAGTCTGGCGCGCGCGCTTTCGGGCAATTGCTCAGGCCGGCGCAGATAGGCGGCAAACAGGTCACTGAGCACCTGTTCAGCCTGTGCAGCCATCTGCTGGGTGCGCGGGTGAGTATACATGTGCGCATAGAGGAATTGCTTGAGCGCGCGGTTCATCTGCTCGGTCTCGGGGGGATAGCCGATCAGCGGCGTCGGCCAGCGCCGCACGTCGTCCACGCTGACCTGTCCGCCGCAGGCGCGCAGCAGCGCATCAATGCGCCGGCTGCTCTCCGTTAACAGGTCGGTCACCAGCCCGTTAATCAGCCGGCGGATGACGCGATGGCGCGCGACCTCGGTCAGCGGCTCGTCCGGGCGCAGGCCGGCGGCCTGGCTGGCGCGCTGCCACCAGGCCAGCGCCTTCACGTCTTCGTAGCGCACCAAGCCGGCCTGTAGCCCATCGTCCAGGTCGTGGGCGTTATAAGCCAGTTCGTCGGCGAAGGCGGCGATCTGCGCCTCCAGGGTGGCGTGGAGCATCGGCTGATATTCCGGGGGCAGGTTCGGGTTGGGCGCGCCGTCGTGGTGCTTCAGCAGGCCCTCGCGGAACTCGTAGGTGAGGTTCAGGCCGGGGAAGTCGGGGTAGCGCCGCTCCAGCTCGGTGACGATGCGAAAGCTCTGCGCGTTGTGGTCGAAGCCGCCGTAGGCTTGCATGAGCGCGTCCAGGGTGCGCTCGCCGGCGTGGCCGAACGGCGGATGGCCCAGGTCGTGGGCCAGGCAGATGCCCTCGACCAGGTCTTCGTTGGCGCCCAGCGCGCGGGCAATCGTGCGCGCGATCTGCGCCACCTCCAGGGTGTGAGTGATGCGGGTGCGGTAGTAGTCGCCCTCGGTGACGACGAAGACTTGCGTTTTGCTCTTCAGCCGGCGAAAGGCAGTGGTGTGCAAAACGCGCTCACGGTCGCGCTGGAAAGCCGTGCGGTAGGCGGCCTCCGGCTCCGGATACTGCCGGCCGCGCGATGCCGCGCTGCGCATCGCGTAGGGCGCCAAGGTGAGTGCTTCGATCTGTTCCAGCGCTTCGCGCGTGCGCATGATGACGATAAATGTAACATATCGGGGAACACTGGGCGATGAGCCAGAAAGGCCCGGTTAGTGAGCGCCCCCATCACGCCGGGCGTGTACGTGTAATAGAATCCCCATCGTCGTGGTTGTCGGGCCGGACGTGCTGAGCATAGCCGCAGCGTTGCTCGCCTTGTGCGCGTTGCTCGTCTTCCTCAGCGCCGTCCTCACCGCCCGCCGTGCGCAACGCGCAGCGTATTACAGCACCCGCCGACAGCTCAACGAGACAGCGAACCGTCGCTTAGGCGCTTCGCTCGTCGTGTTCTTGGTCGCCGGCCTGGTTTGGCTCACCAGCCTATTACTGCCTCGCCCGCCGGCGGCGGCGACGCCGACGACCGCTGCCCCTCCTTCGCCGGTTGCCCAGCGCATCGTCCCAACGGCTGCTCCAACTGCGCTGCCGGCTGCGACGCCGACCCCGACGCTCACCCCGACCCCAACTGCAATGCCGCCTACGGCGACGCCTTCGCCGAGGCCGATTCCAGAACCAACGTCCTCCCTATTGCCTCCTGCTGAGCCGACGCCGACGCCGGCCCAAGCTGCGCCGGATGAACGGTTGGCGCTGCTCGCCATCGCCAGCGGGATCGGTGCCGATGGTGCGCCGGTCGGCGTGACAACCAGCTTCTCGACGGAGGCCAAGTCAATCTATATCTTCTTCACCTACCAAGATGTGCCCCCCAGCGCGCTGCTGCGCCATGCTTGGTTCAGGGATGGCGGCAGCGTCTTCTTCGGCTCGAAGCGGCTGCCGGCTCGCGTTCGCGGTCAGGATCACATCGTCTGGTCGCCGTCGGAGCGTCTCCAACCTGGGCTATACGAGGTGCGCCTCTCACTAGGCGGAGTGCTGCAGTTCGTCGCCAACTTTGAAGTGAGGCAGGACTAGTAATGGTAGCGACCTATCACTCCCCCTTCTCCCAGCGCTACGGGAGCGACGCGATGCGCGCGATTTGGAGCGAGCGATACAAGCGCCTGTGCTGGCGGCGCGTTTGGGTGGCGCTGGCCGAGGCCCAGTGCGAGCTGGGGATCGTCTCGCCGGCTCAGGTGGACGACCTGCGCGCGCACATGGACGAGGTGAACGAGGCGAGCATCGCGCGCGCCCTGGAGATTGAGCGCGAGATTCAGCATGACCTGATGGCAGAACTGCGCACGTATGCTGAGCAGTGTCTGGTGGGCGGCGGCATCATCCACCTGGGCGCGACCTCGGCGGACATCGAGGATAACGCCGACGCGCTGCGCCTGCGCGAGGCGCTGGCGCTGGTGCGCGGGGCGCTGGCGCGCCTGATCCGCGCGCTGGCCGAGCAAGTCCTGCACTATGCCGACCTGCCGGCGATGGGCTTCACCCACCTCCAGCCGGCCGAGCCGACCACCGTCGGCTACCGCCTGGCGCAGTACCTTCAGGAGCTGCTCATGGACCTGGACGAGGTCGAGCGCGTGCACGGCGCGATCCGCGGCAAGGGCTTCAAGGGCGCAGTGGGCACGAGCGCGGCATACCTGGAGCTCGGCGTCGCAGAGCTGGAGCAGCGCGCCCTGGCCAAGCTAGGTCTGGCGGCCTTTCCGGTGACCACGCAGACTTACCCGCGCAAGCAGGAGTGGCACGTCCTGAACGCCCTGGCTGGCATCGCCCAGTCGCTCTACAAGTTCGCCTTTGACCTGCGCATCCTCCAATCGCCACCGCTCGGCGAATGGGGCGAGCCGTTCGGCGCGCAGCAGGTGGGGTCTTCAGCGATGCCCTTCAAGCGCAACCCGATCCAGGCCGAGAAGATCAACGCCCTAGCGCGCTTCATCGCCGCGCTGCCGCGCGTGGCCTGGGACAACGCGGCCCATTCGCTGCTGGAGCGCACGCTGGACGATTCGGCCAATCGGCGCGTGGTGTTGCCCGAGGCCTTCCTGGCCGCCGATGAGCTGCTGCATGTCGCGCTGCGCATTGTCCAAGGGCTGCGGGTGAACGAGTTCCAGGTCGCCCGCCAGATGCAGGCCTATGCGCCGTTCGCTGCCACCGAGCGGCTGTTGATGGCGCTGGCCAAGGCCGGCGCGGATCGCCAGGCCATGCACGAGCGCATCCGCCAGCACGCCCTGGCGGCTTGGGCTGAGGTGAACATGGGCCGGCCCAATCCACTGCCCGATCTGCTTTGCGCCGATCCGGAGATCACCCGCCGCGTCCCCGCCGATCAGGTGCGCGCTTTGCTGGCCGCCGATGCTTACGTGGGCGATGCGCCGGCGCGCGCCCGCGCCCTGGCCCAGGCAGCGCTGGCGCGAATCGCGCTTATCCTTTGATCGCTCCCTCGGTCATCGCCTGGAAGAAGATCTGGCGGGTGAGGGTGAAGAGGATCACCACCGGCGCGGCGATCAGCACGCAGGCGGCAGCGATCACCTGGTAATTGATGATATTCTGGCTGAGGAAGTCATAGAGGCCGAACATCGCCGTGCGCAGCTCGCGCTTGTTGATCAGCAGGTAGCCGGCGATGAACTCGTTCCAGACGCTCACGAAGCAGAGCAGGAAAGCCGCCAGCAGCCCCGGCATGGCCAGCGGCACGACGATCTGCCACATCGCGCTCAGCGCCGAGCAGCCGTCTAGGAAGGCCGCTTCCTCCAGCTCACGCGGGATAGTGTCGAAGAAGCTCTTGACGATCCAGATGCTGAAGGGCAGTTGAAGGCCAACATACACGGCGATGATGAAGAAGCGCTCGTCGTAGCCGGGGATGCCGGCCTTGCGCAAATCCACCGCCATCTGGTAGAGGGCGAGTAGGTTGGTCAGCACCGGGATGCCGGTGATGGCGAGGATGGCCACCAGCAGCGGGCGCCGGCCCGGGAAGCGGTAGCGCGAGAAGGCGTAGCCGGCCAGCCCGGCGACCACAAACACCAGTCCGGAGGACGCCAGCGCATACAGCAGCGTGTTGGGCACATAGGTGCTGAACATGCGGCCGGTCAGGCTGAACCCTAGTGGCGACGCGGGATCGGGCCGGGGTGCTAACACCCGCTCGTAGCCTTCGGTGACAAAACGGCAGGCGGCGAGGTTGAAGTTGCCCTCGGCGTCGTCGCAGGGCAGCAACACCGGTGGCCGGCGCAGCACGTCCTCCTGTCGCTTGAAGGAGATGCTGAGCGTGAGCGCGATCGGCAACAGCATCGCGGCGACGATCGCAATCAGCGCGCCGTTGGTCAGCCATGGCTGCGCTCGCTTGCGCAAGGTATATCCGAACATGCTCATGCGGGTCACTGGACGCGCTCCTCTAGGCGCGAGACGCGCAACGTGAGCAGGATGAGCAGCAGATTGACGATCGCGATGAAGACCGAGAGCGCGGCTGCGCGCCCGAACTCCAATCGGCTAAAGCCAATCGTATAAAGCAGAAAGCTAAGCACCTCCGTGGCCGTGCCAGGGCCGCCGCGGGTGAGGGTGAAGACCAGGCCGATGCCGTTCATCCCGCCCAGAGTAAGGTTGAACAGCGCCACCACCAGCGTCGGCAGGATCAGCGGCAGGGTGATCAGGCGCAACGCCTGGAAACTCGACGCGCCGTCTATGCGCGCGCTCTCGATCAGCTCGCGCGGCACGGTCTTCAGCGCGGCCAGGATCAGCAGGGTGACGAACGGCAACGCGCGCCAGGCCGACGCCAGGATCAGGTAGTACATCGCCGGAGCCGGCGGGAAGGGGAATCCGGGGATCCATGGCCTGGGCGCTGGGTCAGAGGTGATGGATAACCCTTTGGGCGGAAATAGGGTGGGGTTCGATAGGATCGGCGAGAACAGGCCATACTCCGGCACCACCAGCAAGCCGAACACCAGGCCGGCGATCACGTCGGCGATCACCCAAGGGATGAAGATTAGCGTGATGTATACGCCGGAGAGCTTGACCGTGCGGTTTAGCAACAGGGCGATCACCAGCGACGCAAATATGGTCACCACCACATAGCCGACCAGGAAGACCACGGTGTGCCCGACGCTCTCGCGGAAGGCCGCGCTGTTGAAGATGCGCTCGAAATTGCGCAAGCCAACGAAGTTCCAGACCGCCCCTTGGCGATCCTGGAAGCTCAGCCAGATCGAATAGAAGCCCGGATAGAACTGGATGGCTGCGATGATCAGCAAAGCCGGCAACAACAGCCAGAAGGGCAGGGTGTGCGAGAAGAAGCCACGCGCCCGGATGCGCCGGAAGGTGGTTTGAAGAGCGCTGGGTTTGGCCTGGGCTTGAGTCGCCATGAGGTATGTAAAGCGGGCAGGGATGCCGAACATCCCTGCCCGCGCAAGTTCAACGCGGATGATTCAGTTGCCGCGGTTGTACTCTTCCTCGGCGGCCCTCAGCGTGGCCGAGATGTCGGCGGTCGGATCTTCCTTGACCAGCTTATATACCGTCGTTTGGATGATCTTCTTGGCCTCATCGCGGCGCTCGAGCGAGCCATACCAAGGGCGGCACTGGCTGGCGGCGACAGCCGCAGCGGCCTGCTCATAGAACGCCTTGGCGACCGGCTTGCGGGCCTCGATCTCCGGCAGCATCGAACGCAGCGCAGGGAAGCCGCCGCCTGGCCCGAGCACCCAGTCGGGGTTCTGTTCCTTGGTCATGATCCAGTTGATGTAGTCCTTGGCTGCGTCTGGGTTCTTGGCGCCGGTGGGGATGACGAAACCGGTGACGCCGATGCCGCAGCCCGGCTTCTTGCCCTCGGGTGCGAAGAGCGGCGCGATGAAGATGTCGCCGGCGGTGATCGCATCGAGCATATCTTCCTCGTTACCCTTCTTGTATTCTTTGCCGTTGGGCGCCTTGAGCGGGTTGACGTAGCGATAGCCGAAGATGCCGGTGGGGAACGAGGCGGCCTCGGCGGTCTTCATCGGCTCTTCCTCGACGAACGGCGTCGTCGTCCCTTCCCAGGAGAGCGGATGCACGTAGCCGGCTGCCACGATCTCGCGCAGGAACTGAATGGCCGCGACGTTCTCCGGCCGGTCGAGCTTCATCTTGCCTTGGCCGTCGTCGAAGCCGCCGCCAAATGACTGGATCAGCATGTTGGTGAAGCGGGTTGCACCGTTGCCGTCGAACGCAGTCGAGCCAAAGAAGGTGATGGCATAGACGTTCTTCGCCTTCAACGCTTCAGCGGCCTGCTTGAACTCCTCTGGGGTCTTCGGATAGCCGTTCGGAAAGTGGTCCTTCCAGACGAATACGATGAACGGGCTGATCGCCACCGGCACGCAGTAAATCCTGCCGTCCGGTCCGGTGCAACCGGTGACGGCGGATGGGTCGAGGTCGTTGAACCAGGGCTGTGCCTTGATCCAGTCGGTCAGGTCTTGGATCGCGCCGTTCTTCAGCAGCGGGATCAGCGAGCCATCGCCGGCCTGCATCAGGTCAGGCACGTCGCCGCCGGCCTGCACTGCCGCCACCAGGTTGGTGTCCATCTTGTCGAACGGCTGCGGCTGGTTGATCCAGCGCCACTTGTCCTTAAACGCCTCGTTGAACTGTGGGATAGTCCTGCGCAGATACTCGTTGCCCACGCGCTCGTCGGACTTGGGGTCTTCGTTCTTTTCGTCATACTGATACCAGGTGACGAAGTCGCGCACTTGCGCGGGCGCGGCCGGCTCAGCGGGCGCGGCTGGCTGGGCGGGCGCGGCCGGCTGCGCAGGCGCGGCTGGCTGGGCGGCAGGTGCACAGGCGGCGAGCAGCAAAGACAACGCGGCGAGGGTGGCGAATGAGGCGGTTAAGCTTCGGGTGTTGGAACTTGAACTACACATGCTTCTCATCTCCTAGGGTAGGGAGTTCAAAGTGCTTCGGAACGACAGGTAATGAGTCTCCGCGCATTCGGACGGTCCTCATCGTAGAGGGGTGCCGATGCATGGTCAGTGTATCACACATAGCATTGCGTGCAAGTGAGGTGCATTCGCGGTGTGTGAATCCGAACGCCACGAATAGGCGCGTCGTCTTCCTTCCGGGCGGCGGTGAATGTCGTAGGATGCCGGCGCGCTCAAAAGCTTCGCCTCCGCCGCGCCTCCTTACGACATCGGTAGCTCCAGCCGCTCACCGCGAATGGCGCGCCTCATCGCTTCGCGGTCGTCCCAGGGATGCTCAGTAACGCCGAGGCACAGCGATTGTTCGTGTCCTTTGCCGCAGGCGATCACTACATCGCCGGCCTCGGCCAGCATGCATGCCTGGCGGATGGCCTCGCCGCGATGGGGGATGTGCATGATCTGCGCGCGGCGCGGCTGAGCAGCCTCGGCCCCGCGATCCATCTCCGCGAAGATCGCCGCCAGCGGCTCGCGCCGCGGATCTTCGGCGGTGAAGATGGCGATGTCGGCCAGCTCAGCGGCGACCTTGCCCATCGGGAAGCGCTTGAGCGTGTCGCGCTCGCCGGCGCAGCCGAACACCACGATCACCCGACCAGCGGTCAGGCTGCGCGCGGTGCGCAGGGCGTTCTCCAGCGCGTTGGGCGTGTGGGCGAAGTCCACGATCGCCAGATAGGGCTGCCCTTCATCTATGCGCTCCATGCGGCCGGGGATGCCGCGCAGCGCGGCGACGCCGGCCTGGATCGCCGCCATTGGGATGCCCAGCGCCAGCGCTGCGCCAGCAGCGGCCAGGATGTTGGCGACGTTGTAATCGCCCACCAAGCTGGTCTTCAGCGGGATGGGCAGCGGTGGGCGAGCGTGGCGGAAGGCATACGCCTCGATGTGCCCGCTGATCCCGTCGGCGCGAGGCGCGTAAAGCCACCAGTCATCGTAATACCCGTTCGGCTGTACCTCACGGGAATAAAAGATGCGCCGGCGGGCCGGCAGCCGTGCAAGATAGCTGAAGCTGAACTCATCATCAACGTTGAGCACATGGAGCGGCGACATCTCGAACAGCCGGCCTTTGGCCGCTCGATAAGCCTCGCGCGTGCCGTGCAGGTCTAAATGGTCATGCGTGATGTTGGTGATCACGGCAGCGTCGAAGTCACAGCCGTCCACGCGGTGTTGAGCCAGGCCGTGCGAGGTGACCTCGAGAACGACGTGGGTGATGCCGGCAGTGCGCATCTGCGCCAGGTAACCCTGTATCTCGTCTGCGTCGGGTGTGGTGGTGTGCAGGCCGGTGTCGAACACCTGGTCGCCGAACACGGCGTTGACCGTGCTGATCAGGCCGGTGCGATAGCCGGCAGCCTGCAGGATGTGGAAGATCAGGCTGACCGTGGTGGTCTTGCCATCGGTGCCGGTGACGCCGATCAGCGTCATCTCGCGCGCGGGAAAGCCGTGCCAGGCTGCGCAGAGCAAGGCAAAGGCCCGCCGGCCGTTGGGCACGGCCACCCATGGCACAGGCAGCGCCATCTGACCGTCGCCCTCTAGAACGACCGCAGCCGCGCCCTGAGCCAGGGCCTGGGGAACATAGTCGCGCCCATCATGCACCACGCCGGCATAGGCCACGAACAGGTTACCCGGCTGGACGCGGCGGGAGTCATCGGTCACGCCGGTGATGAGCGGATCGGCGTCGGTTTCCGGCATGGGCAAGCCGGCAGCCGCCAGCAGTTGTCGCAGGGGGTGCATTGCTTTTAAATTGTAGGCCGGCGCCATAGGAGTTCACTTGCTCTGCGCGCGTGCATGCACAGGAGCAGCGAGGCTGCTCGCTCACCGCCGAGGGCGAGGCCAATCTCACGCAGCGGCGCGGAGAACGCGAAGTAAAGGCACGCTGTGTTGCCCCGATTGGTGAACGTACCCCCGCGCTGCGTGTTCAGCGAGCGAAAGTACACTTGCGCGCGCCTATGGTCACGACGTTTCAACTGGACGAGACAGGTGTGCGCCTTGTCGGTAGCCACCGCACCATGCGCGAGGCATCGGCCGATCTGCCTGAAGGGGCCTACACCACTTTCCGCACCTACGATGGCAACCGCTTATTGAGGCTGGATCAGCACATCCGACGGCTGGAGGAGTCTGTCGCGTTGATGGGCCGGCCGGCGCGCTTGGATCCGCTCGCCGTCCGCCAGGGCATCTCACATGCGCTGCGCGCCACCGGCTATCCGGAATCGCGCTTTCGGTTGACCTTCGCACCCCCCGCGTTGTTCATCAGCATCGAATCGTTCACGCCGTATCCGCCGGCGCTGTATGAGGAGGGCGTCTGGTGCGTCACCGTGCCGCTGCATCGTCAGAACCCCCAAGCCAAAAGCACGACCTTCATCGCCTCAGCGGCACAGGCTTACGATGCCCTGCCATCCGGCGCGCATGAGGGGTTGATGATAGGCGAGGATGGGGCGATCTTGGAAGGGCTGAGCAGCAACTTCTTCGCCCTCCTCCCGCGCGACGGTGACAAGGACGCGCTGATCTTGCGCACCGAAGACGCCCGCGTCCTGGCCGGCGTGACGCGCGCTATCGTGTTGGAGCTGGCGCGCGCGCTGATCCCGATATCCTATCGTCCAGCGACGCTCGACGAGCTGGCCGAGATCCGCGAGTGTTTCATCACCAGCGTCTCGCGCGAGGTGCTGCCTGTGGTGAAGATCGATCAGCAGGTCATCGGTGACGGCCGGCCGGGGCCGATGACGCGCGCGCTGATGCAGCGCTTCCGCGAGATGGTGGCGCGCGAGGCGGAAGCGATTGCTTAAAGCTCGCCGCGCCAGCGCCGCGCGCCCTCGCACTGGCAGTGCTTGAGCTTCTTGCCGCTATTACAGAACGGGCAAATATCGTTGCGCCCGAGCTTAGCAGCCGGCTTGGGCCTGCCGTTCCCTTCGCGTGCTGCGGCGCTGCCCCCGCCGGCGCGAAGCCCCTCGCGCACTAGCGCGCGCTCAATGGGAGCGCGCGCGCCAACCGGCACCGCAGCCGCACGCTGTGGCTGTGGCTGGCGCTGCGGGCGAGGCGCCTGGACGTTGAACTGCACGTTGAAGATGCGATGGGCGACCTGCTCCCGGATGCTGGCCAGCATCTCGTCATACATCCGGCTGGCCTCGGTGCGGAACTCTACCAGTGGGTTGCGCTGCGCGTATGCGCGCAGGCCGATCCCCTCGCGCAGCTCGTCGAGGTCGGTGAGGTGTTTGACCCAGTGCTGGTCCACGGTCTGGAGCAGCACAGCGCGGTCGCGGAACAGGCGCACGCCGTCGAAGAAGCCCTGGGTGATGGCGGCTTGGTGTTGAGCGGGGATCTCATTGAGCGGTAGGGTTTCGAGCGCTGCGAACTCTTCCGGCGTGCCGGTGAAGTGCTCCTTCACCCAGGTGTATATACAGCGCATCATGCTGTCTCGCCCCTCGCGCATCTGTTCCAGCGTAAGGCCGGCCAGGGCAGCCTGCGTCTGGATGAGCTTGGCAAATTCACCCAGCCCTGCATCGTAGCGCGCCTCGGCTTGTGCGACGAGTTGTTCGATGATCTCGTCGCGGGTGCCCTTGGCCCACTGGGTGACGTCAAAATCTTTGGGCAGCGGCACGATCGGGCGAACCTTCACGAGCAGCCCGTGTAAATCCCAGTTCTCCGGCAGGTCACCTTGGGTGTGTTCCTCGACGATCGCTTCGATTTCTTCGGCCACCAGGTCCATGACGTTCTGGCGCAGGTCGTTCTTCTCCAGGATGGTGCGGCGCTGGCGGTAGATGACCTCGCGCTGGCGATTGATCACGTCGTCGTATTGCACGACGTGCCGGCGGATGTCGAAGTTAAAGCCCTCAACTTTCTCCTGAGCCTGCTCGATGCTCTTTGAGAGGATGCCGTATTCCAGCGGCACATCCTCGTCCATTTTCAGCCGCTCCATCAGACTTTTGACGCGCTCACCGCCGAAGCGGCGCATTAGGTCATCCTCCAGGGACACATAGAACCGGGTGCTGCCGGGATCTCCCTGTCGGGCGCAGCGGCCGCGCAACTGGTTGTCAATGCGGCGTGCCTCGTGGCGTTCCGTGCCGATCACGTGCAAGCCGCCCAGCGCGACGACTTTCTCGCGGTCTGCTTCGGTCTCGCGACGGGCCTTTTCCAGCGCGGCCTGCCATTCTTCGGGCGAGATTTGGGTGAGGTCCTTGCCGGCCTTGCGCAGCATCTCGCGGGCGATGCCCTCCGGGTTGCCGCCCAGCAGGATGTCCACGCCGCGGCCGGCCATGTTGGTGGCGATCGTCACAGCGCCGCTGCGGCCGGCCTGGGCGATCACCATCGCTTCTTTCTCGTGCTGCTTGGCGTTGAGCACTTGGTGTGGGATGCCGCGCCGCTCCAGCATTCGGCTGAGCATCTCGCTGGTCTCAATGGCGATCGTGCCCACCAGGACGGGCCGGCCGGTCTTGTGGGTTTCCTCGATTTCCTTGACGACCGCTCGGAACTTGGCCGCGGCTGTCTTATAGACCAAATCAGGATAATCCAGGCGCTTGTAGTACTTGCGGCCGGTCTGCGGGTCAATGTACACGGTCACCGGCGAGCCATCCACGAAGCGATCCTGCTTCTCGATCAGCTTCTTTTGCATGGCCTGGTACTCGATGTGAGTCGGCAGCGGCACGACCTCCAAGTTGTAGATCTTGAAGAACTCCTCCGCCTCGGTCATCGCCGTGCCGGTCATGCCGGCCAGCTTTTCATACATCTTGAAGAAGTTTTGGAAGGTGATCGTGGCGTAGGTGAAGCTTTCGCGCTGGACGCGCACGCCTTCCTTCGCCTCGATCGCCTGGTGCAGGCCCTCGCTGAAGCGCCGGCCATACATTAGGCGGCCGGTGAACTCGTCCACGATGATGATCTCACCCTTGTCGCTCACCACGTAGTCGCGGTCACGCTCATAGAGCACATGTGCTCGCAGTGCGTTGTCCAGGTAGGGCGTCATCTCGGCGTGTTCGGGCGCGTAGAGGTTGTCTATGCCCAACCAGCGCTCGATTTTGCTGATCCCCTGCTCGGTGAGCGTGACGTTCCTGGCCTTCAGGTCCACGATGTAGTCGCCATCGGGGTTCTTGAAGTCGTTGCGCTTGCTCGGCTCTAACCGGCGCACCAGATCGGCGAAGCGCTTATACAGGCCAGAGGGTTCATCCGCTGGCCCGCTGATGATGAGCGGGGTACGTGCCTCGTCGATCAACAGGTTGTCCACCTCGTCAATCACGGCGAAGTAGAGCAGCGGCTGGCCGTCTTCGTCCACCCGCTGGACGCAATCGGCCAGGTCGGTGACCATGTTGTCGCGCAGGTAATCGAAGCCGAACTCGTTGTTGGTGCCGTAGGTGATGTCGCACTCGTAGGCTTGCTTGCGGCGGATCGGGCGCAGGTTGAGGAAGCGGTCATCAGTGGAAGGATAGGTCGGGTCGAATTCGTAGGTGGCGTCGTCGGGGCGACCGCTGCCGGCGGACTGGATGACGCCGGTGCGCAACCCCAGGAAGTGATACACCCGCCCCATCCACTGCGCGTCGCGCTTGGCCAGATAGTCGTTCTGTGTGACCAAATGCACCCCTTTGCCGGTCAGCGCGTTCAGGTAGAGGGGGAGGGTGGCGACCAGGGTTTTGCCCTCGCCAGTGCGCATCTCGGCGATCTTGCCCTGGTGCAGGATCGCACCGCCGATGAGCTGGACGTCGTAATGGCGCATGTTATTGACGCGCCGTGAGGCCTCGCGCACGACGGCGAAGGCCTCTGGCATAAGCTGGTCAAGCGTCTCGCCGGCGGCCAGGCGCGCTTTGAACTCGTCGGTCTTGGCGCGCAGTTCGGCGTCGGTGAGCTTCATCAAATCAGGTTCCAGCGCGTTGCAGCGGTCAACCAGCGGGCCGAGCCGGGCCAGCGCCTTGTCGCTTTCGCTGCCGATCAGTCGGGTCAGAAGGTTCTTGAGCATAGGTCAAAAGGAACGCGCATCGGAAGTGCTAGCGCTACGCATGTCATTATAGAAGCAGGTGATGAGACGGGGTGTGTTCGCAGCTAGGGCAGAACCTTGGGTGGGCGACGGCACTGCCATCGCCCATCTTCCATAAAAACAACTTTCGCCAACTATCAAACTTGCAAGTGGTCGCCCCTATTGGTCAACGCACCCGGTCAGATGTTAGTGCGTCCTCACGGTGAACAGGACGCAAGCGTGGTGTAGGGTTGGCGAGGGCATCCGCGGGTTTGTGCGACCCGAACGAAATTTCGCATAGGCAAGTATAGATACACTCAGAGGCACAGTAAACAATCACACAAAACTCACATAAAACGCAACAGGGATAGCGCTCGACCCATACGACAAGACAAGGGCTACCCCCATAGTTGGAGCTCAGCCTAAAGCTATGCCTCTTGAGCTGCCTGACGAAGCGCCTCCGCGCCGCTGGCGATGTCGAGCAGCTCGTTCGTGATCGCAGCCTGACGCGCTTTGTTGTAGCTCAAGGTATATGCCACGATCAAGTCCGAAGCGTTGTCGGTCGCATTGCGCATCGCGATCCGCTGGGCAGTGTAGAAGCTGGCGATGGACTCCAGGACCGCTTGATAGACCTGCATCTCGGTCAAGCGCGGCAACAAGGTATTCAGGATCTCTGCCGGATCCGGCTCAAATTCGTATGCTGGTCGCGGCCCCGTGCGCGCCACCCCCGACAAAAGCTCCTCGGTCACCAGTGGAAGCAAGCGCTTCGCCACCGGCCGCTGCTGGGCCGAGCTGACAAACTCGGTGTAAATCAAATACACCTCGTCCACGACGCCATTCAGGAAGTCGCCTATGGCCGCTCGCGTGGCCGGCGTCGTGTCCAGCAGGGTGGGGCGTGAGGGCATGCCGGAGAAGTCGGCAACGATCTGGCCGCCGCGCCGATAGATAAACTCGCGCCCCTTCTTGCCGATGGTGATGTAGCGCACAGGCTTGCCATAGCTGCGCCCGAAGTCAAACGCAGCACGCGCGACGTTGCTGTTGAACGCGCCGGCCAGGCCGCGATCTGCGGAGATGAGGATCACGTCTGCGGCCTTTACTTCTGGGCGGAACGTCAACAGCGGGTGACGGGTCTCGCCACCCGCCAGGGAAGCGACGCTGGCCAGCAATTCCCTGGCGCGCTGCGCGTAGGGCCGCGTGGCCTCTACCATCTGTTGAGCGCGCCGCACCCGGCTCGCCGCTACGCTCTCCAGCGCTTTGGTGATCTGGCGAACATTCCGCACGCTGCGGATGCGGCGCTTGATCTCTCGCGGGGTTGCCATGATGACCTTCTCTGCTGAGGCAAGTGCTGTCGCTAGTTAAAAGTTTTATTGAACAGCTCAATAGCCGTCCGCAACTTGGCGATGTTCTCGTCGCTGATCCGCTTCTCGGTCATGATCCCGTTCACGATATCCGGATAGCTTATCTCGATATATCTGATGAACTCCTGCTCCCAGTCTTGGATACGGTTCACGGGGATCTTGTCGAGGTAGCCGTTCGTGCCGGCGAAGATGGCCACCACCTGCGCCCAGAGCGGTCGCGGGTCATACTGCTTCTGCTTGAGCAGCTCGGTCATGCGGCGCCCGCGCTCGAGGAGTTGGAGCGTGGTCTTGTCCACGTCGCTGCCGAAGGTGGCGAAGGCCTGAAGCTCGCGGAACTGGGCGAGGTCGAGCTTGAGCCGGCTGGCGACCTGCTTCATCGCCCGCGTCTGCGCGTCGCCGCCCACGCGGCTGACGCTGATGCCGACGTTGATCGCCGGCCGAATGCCGGCGTTGAACAGATCGGTCTCCAGGAAGAGCTGTCCATCCGTGATCGAGATCACGTTGGTCGGGATGTAGGCCGAGATGTCACCGAGCTGAGTTTCGATAATGGGCAGGGCGGTGAGCGAGCCGCCGGTGCGCGGGTTCTTCACCAGTTTGTATTGCTTGCCGGTCTCGGCGGCCAAGGCCTTCATATCGTGTTTGGCCGTCTCCTCACCGATCGCGCCGTCGTAAATCTTGCCGTTGACGCTGTGGCCATCCCCCCATTCGTCGCTATCGTTCGCTTCGCGGATGACCCACTGATAGGCCAGGCGCGCCGCGCGCTCCAGCAGGCGCGAGTGCAGGTAGAAGATGTCACCTGGATAGGCCTCGCGGGCGGGTGGCCGGCGCAGCAACAAGGAGACCTGGCGGTAGGCGTAGGCATGCTTGGTCAGGTCGTCGTACACGCACAGCGCGTCGTTAATGAACTGGCCGTTCAGCGTGACGCCGTTCTCCATGATCTCTTCGCCCATCGCACAGCCGGCGTAGGGCGCGATGTACTGCAGGGTGGCCGAGTCGGCCGCCGAAGCGACGACCACGATGGTGTAATCCATTGCGCCGTACTTCTCGAGCGTGGCCACCACGCGCGCCACCTGTGCCAACTTCTGGCCGATGGCGACGTAGATGCAGATCACACCCTGACCCTTCTGATTGATGATCGTGTCCAAGCAGACGGCGGTCTTGCCGGTGTTGCGGTCGCCGATGATCAGCTCGCGCTGGCCGCGCCCGATCGGGATTAGCGCGTCGATCGCCTTGATCCCCGTCTGGAGCGGTGTATCCACATTGGCGCGCTTGATCACGCCTGGGGCGATGCGCTCCAGCGGGCGATACTTGTTGGTGTTGATCGGCCCCTTGCCGTCCAGCGGACGGCCCAGAGGATCGACGACCCGGCCAATGAGCGCCTCGCCGACCGGCACGGAGATCACCCGACCGGTCGCGCGCACCGTATCACCTTCTTCGATGTCGGTGTAGTCACCGAGGATGATGACGCCGACCTCGTCCGGCTCTAGGTTGAAAGCCAGACCCAACGTGCCGTTCTTGGTGAACTCGACCAATTCCTGAGATTGGACGTTGGTCAGGCCGGTGCAGCGCGCAATGCCATCACCAACCTCTTTAACTGTGCCGACATCAACTGCCTGAAGCGTAGGGGTGAATTTCTCGATCTGCGTCTTGAGAGACGCGGCGATGTCTTCCAAACTAAAAGAATCCGAGAGAGCCATCTGTGGTGATCCTCCGAGCGTGACTATCTTCAATAGCGGAACGTCATTCGCGG
>JAGHYX010000021.1 GCA_017743375.1 Chloroflexota bacterium | reverse complement strand
AGAAGGTCAACCGCTCACGGGCTGTTTCACTGGCGA
This sequence comes from Chloroflexota bacterium, assembly GCA_017743375.1. Taxonomy (GTDB): domain Bacteria; phylum Chloroflexota; class Anaerolineae; order J036; family Brachytrichaceae; genus JAAFGM01. Next base: position 25,467 of record JAGHYX010000021.1, on the reverse strand, counting down.
AAGTCAATCTACGGAGGGTGGCGACAGGGATGCATCACCCACCCAAAGTTCTGCTGAATATACCCACGCACCGCTCCCCCATTTCTCCAGCATTACAATGTGTGTGCTTGGTCACCCTATCCGCCCAGCCGGCGATCGGCCGGTGGCAACCTCAAGATCACTATCGCGCTCGCTCATCGTGCGCGCGTGAGTTCACGCTGTGAGGAGACGAAAGCGATGCACACACCCTTGAAGAACCCCTTCGGCGCGCTCGCCGAACTCGAGACAGGTGACGGCAAGGCCCGCTTCTACAGCCTGGAGGCCCTAGAGAAACAAGGCATCGGCCAGATCAGCCGATTGCCGTTCTCGATCAAAATCATGTTGGAGCAGGCGCTTCGCCAGTGCGATGGCTTCACCATCACCGAAGACGACGTGGTGCGCCTGGCACAGTGGCAGCCAACCCAGCGCCAGACCGCCGAGCTGCCCTTCAAGCCAGCGCGGGTCATCCTACAAGACTACAGCGGCATTCCCTGCCTGGTAGACCTGGCCGCCATGCGCAGCGCAGTGGCCCGCCTGGGCGGCGACCCGCGGCGCATCAACCCGGTCGTGCCGGTGGACATGGTGATTGACCACTCCGTGCAGGTGGACTACTACGGTTCGCCGGACGCACTGCGCCTGAACATCGCCAAGGAGTTCGAGCGCAACCTGGAACGCTACCAGTTCGCCCGTTGGGGCCAAAAGGCCTTTCGCAACTTCAGCGTCGTGCCGCCTGGCAGCGGGATTATCCACCAGGTCAACCTGGAATACTTGGCCCGCGTGGTATGGCTAAAAGACGGTCTGGCCTATCCCGACACCGTCGTAGGCACCGACAGTCACACCACGATGATCAATGGTCTGGGCGTGGTGGGCTGGGGCGTAGGCGGCATCGAAGCCGAGGCGGTGATGCTCGGTCAGCCGCTCTATATCGTCATGCCAGAGGTGATCGGCTTCAAGCTCTACGGCGCGCTGCGCGAGGGCGTGACCGCCACCGATCTGACGCTGACAATTGTGCAGATGCTGCGCAAGAAGGGCGTGGTGGATAAGTTCGTCGAGTTCTATGGGGCCGGCCTGAGCAATATCACCCTTGCCGACCGCGCCACGATCGCCAACATGGCCCCGGAATACGGCGCGACGATGGGCTACTTCCCGATCGACGCCCAGAGCATCGAATACCTGCGGCGCACCGGGCGCGACGAGGCGCTGTGCGCGTTGGTCGAGCGCTACGCCAAGGCGCAAGGGATCTTCCGCACCGACGAGACGCCGGATCCGCTCTTTACTGACACGCTTGAGCTAGACCTGGCGACGGTTGAGCCGAGCATCGCTGGCCCGAAGCGCCCCCAGGACCGCGTGCCGCTCACGCAGGCTAAGGCCGCCTTTCGTGCTGCGCTGACCGCATCGCCCAAAGAGCGCGGGTTCGGCCTGCGGCCCGACGAGCTGGATCGCACAGCCACGGTGCGCTTAAACGGCCACCAGGAAACGCTCGGCCACGGCGCGGTGGTGATCGCAGCGATCACCTCTTGCACCAACACCAGCAACCCCAGCGTGATGCTGGGCGCCGGCTTGCTGGCCCGCAAAGCGGTCGAGAAGGGGCTGCGCGTGCCGCCTTACGTGAAGACCTCGCTGGCTCCCGGCTCAAAGGTGGTCACCGACTACCTGGCCGAAGCCGGCGTGCTCCAGGCGCTGGAGGCGCTCGGCTTCAGCGTGGTGGGCTATGGATGCACCACTTGCATCGGCAACAGCGGCCCGCTACCCCAGGCTGTGGCGGAGGCTGTGCAGAGCCATAACCTGGTCGCCGCTGCCGTGCTCAGCGGCAACCGCAACTTCGAGGGGCGCATCAATCCCTTCGTCCGGGCCAACTACCTGGCTTCCCCGCCGCTGGTGGTTGCATATGCCATCGCCGGCCGCGTGGATATTGACCTGACCAGCGAGCCGCTGGGGATCGGCAACGATGGCCAGCCGGTTTACCTTAAGGATATTTGGCCAACTCAGCAGGAGATCGAAGCCGCCATTCGAGAGACGGTGCGGCCTGAACTGTTCCACAAACAATACGCAGTGATAGATCAAGGCAGCGAACAATGGCAGGCCATCACCGGCGTAGACGGCGACCTCTATCCCTGGGACGCGCGCAGCACCTACATCCAAGAGCCGCCCTACTTTGAAGGCTTCTCGCTCCAACCACCGCCGATCCAGCCGATCGTCGGCGCGCGGGTGCTTGGGCTATTCGGCGACTCCATCACCACAGATCACATCTCGCCCGCCGGCGACATCCCACCCAACTCACCGGCCGGGCGCTATCTGCTGGCGCAAGGGGTGAAGCCCGAGGACTTTAACCAGTACGGCACGCGGCGCGGCAACGACCGCGTGATGACCCGCGGCACCTTCGCCAACATCCGCTTGAAGAACCTGCTCGTCCCCGGCGTCGAGGGCGGCGTGACCGTGCACTTCCCTGACGGGCAGGTGATGGACATCTACGATGCAGCGATGGCCTATAAGCAAGAAGGCGTGCCGCTGATCGTGATCGCCGGCAAGGAATACGGCACTGGCTCGTCGCGTGATTGGGCGGCCAAGGGCAGCTTGTTGCTTGGGGTGCGCGCCGTGATCGCCGAGAGCTTTGAGCGCATCCACCGCAGCAACCTGGTGGGCATGGGCGTGCTGCCCTTGCAATTCCTGCCCGGGCAGAATGCCGACGCGCTGGGCCTCACCGGCCGCGAGATATTCACCATCCCGTTGAGCGACGCGGCACTATCCCAACCCCGCCCGAAGCTGTCCATACAGGTCACCCGCGAGGACGGGACGGGCTTCTCCTTCGAGGTCATCGCCCGCCTCGACACGCCGGTTGAGATCCACTACTACAAACATGGCGGCATCCTACACGCCGTGCTGCGCGAGATGTTAAAGCAGGCCGCCGCGTGATGCGCGTCCGTGTTTCAGCGCACCTAGAAGACGCTCCACGCTCTACGCGCTACGGAATACGCAATACGCACTACGCACTACGCAATACGTATTTCGTATTCCGTATTGCGTATTCCGTATTCCGTATTGCGTGTCACGTGGCATGCGGCGCGGCGTTCATCGCGGTTGGCGCGCTGCTGTGTGCGTGTGCACCGACCGAAGCGCCCGAACCAACCCTCGCGCCGCGCGCAATCCGCGTGGAGTATCCGATCGTCCCGCCGGACGTGCCCATGCTGGATCAGGACGGCCAGCCAGCCGCGCTGAGCCGCTTTCGCGGGCGCGTCGTGCTCATCTTCTTTGGCAACATCCAGTGTCGCGAGTCTCCTTGCGTGGACGCGCTCCCCAAGTTCCTGGCGATTAAGCAGGCGCTGGGGGCGCGCAGCGCCGAGGTCGTCTTCGTCATGGTCGGCGCCGACCGAGAGGCTGATTCGCCGGCAGCGCTCAAACAACACCTCGCACAGTTTGACCCAACCTTCATCGGTCTCACCGCCGAGCGCAGCGCAATGCGCCAATTGGCCGTGCGGTTCGGCATCCATACGTCCGAGGATGAGACGGGACTGCTGGTCCCTCACGCGCCGTTCATCTATTTGCTGGACCGTCAGGGGCGACTGCTGTACTTTATCCAGGACGGCGTGCCGGTCGGCGAGATAGTGAAAGTCGTCGAGCGCGTGCTGGAAGAGCCGCAGGGGCTTAGGAGCCCTTCAGCAGCGCTTGCACGTCCCTGGCGATGATGTCTATCGGTGTGCCAAAGGAATACATCATCCGCCAGCGACCGCTCGCATCCAGCAGATAGGTGAAGCTGGTGTGAGCCACGACGTAGCTCTTCGGATTATCCGGCCTAGGTGGTTGCTTCTCGAACATCCCGTCAAACTCGTAGATCATCTTGCGCAGGGTGGCCTCGTCGCCGGTTAAGCCGATAAAGGCGGGGTCAAACGCGGCGACGTAGCGCCGTAGCACCTCAGGCGTGTCACGCTCAGGGTCAACGGTGACGAAGACATAGTTCACGTCATCGCCGGCCTTGCCCAGCGCCTGCTTCACCCGCCGCAGGTCATACATGGAGAGCGGACACACATCTGGGCAGAAGGTGTATCCAAACACCAGTAGGGTGGGCTTGCCGCGCAGGTCGGCCAGCGACATGCGCCGGTTTTCGTGATTCACCAACGTGTGGTTGGAGATGGCGCGGTACTGGCTAATGGCGACCCCGCCGGGCGTAGGAGTGGGGAGCGGCCCGCGCGCAAGCTCTGGTGCGTAGCTCAGCAGCAACCCAAAGGCGACAATGAGGACCAAGCTCGCCAGGATGCCCAGGAAGACTTTAAAGCCCTCGCCCTGTAACTGTTTCATGTCTAGAAGTATCGCGCATCAACTTAGAACCAGGCTGGAAGGCCGTTCTGAGCGCTCGCGCAGAAGCGCCCAGAACGGCCCTGGGCGCCGGCGCTTATGGCTCGCGCACGGTCACGTTCACGTCAATCGTCTTGCCTGATTGGAACTTCAAGGTGAGCTTGAAGGCGTCGCCCGGCTTGAGGTCACGCTTGAGGTCCATCAGCATGATGTGATAGCCGGCCGGCTTCAGCTCCACCGACCCATTGGCCGGCACTTCCAGGCCATCCTTCATCTCCTCCATCATCATCATGCCGTCCTTCTGCGTGGTCTGGTGCACCTCGATCATGCCAGCGACGTCGCCGGCCGCGCTGATCAGGCGGTCAGGGGCGCTGCCCTTGTTCTCGATCACCATGTAGGCTGCGCTGACCTGGCCGCCGCCATGCCCGCCGCCATCGCCATGCATGCTCATCGTCGGACGCGCCCAGGCATCCCGCACCACGATCTCGCTTTGCCCGCTGCCCGCGTTCTGAGCCGGCGCAGCGCACGCAATCAACGCCGTCATCAGCAAGCCGATAAACAGAACCTTTCGCATCTCTCTGCTCCTCATTCCGTTGTCGCAGCCGTCGGTCTAGGACGCGCGCAGCGGCTGCTCCCGCGCGCGTCGAATTCAGCAGGTCATTCGTTACACGAAGGATGATTAGGATCAAGCGCGGCGCGGGGGCGGAACGGGCGGTCGCGGGTTCGTGCGCGTTAGCTTGGGCAAGTGCGCCACGCTCAAGGTCGTCATGCTCAGCGCAGCACACCAGCCATCGCCCGTCGGTAGGCACTCGACCGTTGCCCTTAGCAATGCTTGCAGCGCGTCGAGCAACGGCTCGTGCTTATCCTGGGGCATAGCGGGATGATGGTGATGCGCGATGCGCGCACGCCAATCGAGAGGGGCGCTCACTGCGGCCTCGCAATAGGCCAGGCACAGCAATGGCAGACCGGCGATCAGCACAGCGATGCCCAGCCGGCAGAGCGCCTCGAACTCCCTAGCCCCGAGGCGAATGGTCATCAACGCAACGGATTATCTCAAGCTTAGCTTAGCAAGCGCCGACGGGTGCGTTCATCGCTAGAGGCAGAACCTTGGATGGGCGATAGGGTTGCCACTGTCCATCTGCTGCGGCACAGCTTTTGCCGCCGAGCAATTGCCCTCTGCGTGAACACAACAAAAGAAGAGCGGGCGAAGGCGATGCCTTTGCCCGCTCTCTCTAGGCATACATGCTTGATGCGCGCGTGTTGGCGCAGGTGATGATTAAGGCTGCACCAAGAAGGTGACGCTCACCGGCGCAGGAACAGCGAGTTTGGCATGCAAGCCGTCGGCCATTACCGCAGTCAAGGTGTGCACGCCTGGTGGCAATGTGAGGACGCGCGAAGTGAACGGCGGTGCGCCCAGATGAATGTATTTATCTTTCTGGTCGAGCGGGATGATCTGGCCATCGGGAATATCGCTGGCTGGCACGTTGATGAAGAGATGTAAATGACCTTCCCCCGGTCGCGGTGCGGCAGGGCGCACGAGGCGAAAGTTGCGCACCGCCAACTGGACGGTGAACTGCGTGCTCGGCACGCGCACCCCTTGCTGAGGATAGATAAACCGTATCTCGGGCTCGCCGGTCGCAGGCGCGCACGCCGCGAGTGCGCCGGTCGCCGTCAGACCAAACGCCAAGCCCAATAAGCGCATAAAAGCGCGCCGGCGCAGCAGTCGCGGCTTCGATCGCTCAACGCTCGTTTGCATGATGTCCATCATCCCTTTACACCTCCTAACCTCTGAGAGCAGTGGGAAAGCTCGTCATGTGAGATTATAGGGTCAAGCCCCGGAGTATGCACCGCGCATGACCGCGCCTTTATCAAATATTTACCAAATCGCTGTCTGCCTGCCGTCCACGCTCAGTACTGAGCAGCGTATATAGGGGGAGCCTCCAAACATGAGCGCTGCAGCGGCGATACTAAAGATTTCAGGCCAGATCGGTATGGGACGCCCCTGCTTGACAGCTTTTGAAAGCATGCTATAATTATAACTATAAGGAGCATACTTTATGGCCAAGAAGGTAAGTAAATCTAGATATAAGAAGTCAATACCTGAAGCGCTTGACCTAAGAGAAGATCGTAAGTTTCTAAGAGCTTTCTTCACTAGCTCTGATAGCAAGAAGGTCAAGCCTGCTCACACGAGCTCTCTGCAGAATGGTCTGCTCGAGCAGATGGAGAAGCTGTACCATGACTATCAGCGCTCGCTGGCGGCAGACCTCCTTCAGCTCGTGAGGAAGATGCCGCCCGATGCCTTTGAGCGCCTATCGGTGCATCTGCTCTCGAAGATGGGCTACGGCAACTTCCGGGCCAACGCCGGCCGGGTGGTCGGCAAGAGCGGCGATGGGGGCATTGATGGCATCATCGAAGAGGACCCGCTCGGCCTAGAGGCGATCTATATCCAGGCAAAGCGCTGGTCGAGTGCCGTCGGCCGCCCGCACGTCCAACAGTTCGTCGGCGCGCTCCAGGCCCATGGCGCGCGCAAGGGCATCTTCATCACCACTGCTCACTTTACCCGAGAAGCTAAAGATTATGTGGCTCAGGTTAAATCTGCGCGCGTGTTCTTAATTGATGGCGATCTGCTTACCAAACTGATGATTAACCTGGACATCGGCGTGGTCACCGCGATCCAGTACTCGCTCAAGCGCATCGATCCAGACTTTGCGCAACACTGGAAGATGTAACGCATCGTGTAATACAAAGAGGCCCTGTTCCAGACAGCCGCTGGGTGCGCCGGCTGGCTGAGCAGCGCTGGGTCTGTATGTAAAAAAACCAAATCAGGCTGATGAGGTAAATCCCATGAGTTCTATCCGCGTTCAACCTAATCGCAGCGTGCTCTCTTGGGCGCTGCAGCGCGCGCCGGCCAACCTGACGGCCAAGTTCCGACAACTGAACAAATGGCTATCTGGGGAAGCGCAGCCCACCCTGCGCCAGCTCGAAGCGTTCGCCAGAGCAGTTGCCGTGCCGCTGGGCTACTTCTTCCTCGACGCGCCGCCGGTGGAAAGCATCCCCATCCCCCACTTTCGCACACTGCCCGACGCCCCAGACCAACCCGCCAGCGCGGACTTGCTGGAGACCGTCCGAGTGATGGAACAACGCCAGAGCTGGATGCGCGAATATTTGATCGAGCGCGGCGATAAGCCCCTCACCTTCGTCGGCTCAGCCAGCATCTACGATGCGCCGGCGCAGGTCGCCCAGGAGATCCGCCGCACGCTGGGCATAGACGCCAACTGGGCAGCCGGCCAGCGCACCTGGAGCGAGGCGCTGCGCGCCTTGCGAACGCGCGCAGAATCGGTCGGCATCTTGGTCGTTATCAGCAGCATCGTCGGCAACAACGCACGGCGCAGGCTCTCGGTGGACGAATTTCGCGGATTCGTCCTGGTGGATGAGTATGCGCCGCTGGTGTTCATCAACGGCGCTGATGGCAAAGCTGCTCAGATGTTCACCCTCGCCCACGAGCTGGCCCATGTGTGGTTGGGCAGAAGCGCCGCGTTTGACCTGCGCGCGCTACAACCCGCGCGTGACGAGGTCGAGGAAGCGTGCAACCGCATCGCGGCTGAGTTTCTCGTCCCCACAGCCGCCTTCATGGAGGTCTGGCCGCAGGTGCAAGCTGACGCAGATCGCTTCCAAAAGCTCGCTCGCTACTTTAAGGTGAGCGAGATCGTCGCGGCGCGCCGCGCGCTTGACCTCAAAGTGATCGCGCGCGACGCATTTCTGCGCTTCTACGAAGCCTACCGCGCTCAGCAACGGGCCAAGCGACCGAGCGCGAGCGGCGGGGACTTCTTCGCCACGCAAAACCTCAGGCTCAGCCGGCGCTTCAGCGAAGCGGTCGCCCGCGCCGTCCAAGAAGGCTCGCTGACCTACCGCGAAGCCTACCGACTCACCGGCCTGCACGGCGCCGCCTTCGACAAATACGTCGCGCATCTGCTCGGAGGGAACGCATGAGCACATCGGTCGTCTTCCTCCTCGATACAAACGTCTTCATCGAGGCGGCCAAGCGCTACTACGCCTTCGATATTGCGCCCGGATTTTGGCAGGCGCTGCTGAAGTACGCCGAGGCCGGCCACATCATCAGCGTTGACCGCGTCTTCGACGAGCTGGCGCGCGGCAAAGACCGATTATTCAAGTGGGTGCAGAACAACCTGAAAGACTACTTTCGGTCCACCGGCGACCGCAGCGTGCTCGAGGTTTACGCCCAGCTCATGCGCTGGGGGCAGCGCCAAAGCCACTTCACCAGCCAGGCTCGGCGCGAGTTCGCCGAGGCCGACAACGCCGACCCGTGGCTCATCGCGTATGCCAAAGCCAAGTGCTGCGTCCTGGTGACGCTGGAGAAAGACAACCCCAACATGCGCCGCAAAATCCCCATCCCCAGCGCATGCCAGGCTTTCCAGGTGCCTTACATAGACACCTTCAAGATGCTGCGCCAACTGAACGTGACCTTTCAATAGGGTGTTCACGCTCAGCACGAACATCGTTCTGCCACCGCGCCAGCCTGTCATGATGAGCGCTGTGGAAGCCATCAAGCGCTCTGCCCTCGCATGACAGATGCGCTCCTCGAGCCTCCCACAGGCTGCGTAGCTTGCGGGAGAACGCCCCTAGGCCAACACGTCGCCGGAGATCGCTTTGCCCTCGTCGGTGAACACACCCGGATGCACTTGTAACTGGTAGAATGCGTATACTCACTTTGTGAGTATATCGAATGCGATCCGGTGTGCACACGCGCTCCATCCAGCGCTCGCCGTTCGGCGAGCCGATCGTGCTCGGCCTGCTGAGCGAAGCGCCGCTCCACGGCTACGCGCTCTTCACCCGCATTCGCGACGAGCTGGCCGGCGTATGGCGCATCAAGATGAACCGCCTGTATGCCCTGCTGGACGAGATGGAACGTCGCGGTTTCATCCAGAGCCATTGCGAACAGGTCGGCAACCGACCGCTGCGCCATGTGTATCGCCTCACGCCCAAAGGCCGGCGACTGTTCCAAGCTTGGATGCGCGCACCCAGTCAGACGATGCGCGATATGCGGCTTGAGTTCCCACCCAAGCTGTATTTCGCCCTGCGCCGTGGCCAGCAAGCAGCCGCCGACCTGATCGCGCGTCAACAGGCTGCGTGCCGCGCCGAGCTGGAGCGCCTCACCAACCAGCGGGCGGCAGCGCATCCAAATAGCTATCGCTGGCTGATCTGCGACTTTCGCGTGCGCCAAGTGCAAGCAGCTTTGGAATGGCTGGAGCACTGCCGCGAGCACCCTTTGATCGCGCTGGAATCCCTAACTGGAGAAGAGAGAGGATGAAGCACAGAACCCTAACTTTCGCCCTGCTGACTGCGCTCAGTCTCACCCTCATCGCCTGTGCCGCGCCACTTCCCGCTCCCCCGCCGACGCGGGCAGATACTACGTCCGTTGCAGTCACCAGCCCCACCCCACAAGCTGGCGTGACGGTCGTGGACGCGCTGGGGCGCGAAGTGACCCTGCCTGCCCTGCCACAGCGCATCGTGCTCACAGGTCGCGCGCTCTTCATGATCGCCGACGCCATCTACACCTTCCCAGAGGCCAGCCAGCGCATCGTCGGCATGGGCCAAACCGCCCAAGGCAGCGGCAACTTCATCAAGCTGATTGACCCAAATTACGCCGCCAAAGCGGTGTTGGAACGCGACGCCGGCGCCGAACAGGTGGCCGCCCTCCAGCCCGACCTGGTCATCCTCAAGAGCACTGCCGCCGAGACCACCGGCAAGCCCATCGAAGCGTTGGGTATCCCGGTCCTCTATGTGGACTTCGAGACGCCGGAGCAGTACTTCCGCGACCTGGCTACCCTTGGCCAGGTGTTCGGCAACCCAACGCGCGCCCAGGCCGTGGCCGACTTTTATCGGCGCAAGATCGCGCAGATCGAGCAGGCCGTGGCAGGTGCGCCGCGCCCACGCGCCCTTCTGCTCTACTACAACGACCGCGACGGCAGCGTCGCATTCAACGTCCCCCCGCTCAACTGGATTCAGACGACGATGGTGCAGATCGCCGGCGGCCAGCCGGTGTGGTCCGACGCCAAGCTCGGCAAAGGGTGGACGCAAGTTACGCTGGAGCAGATCGCGGCCTGGGATGCTGACTTCATTTTCGTGGTGTCTTACTTCAAGAACCCGTCCGAGGTCGTCAGCGCGCTGAAGGCAGACCCTAACTGGCAGGCGTTGCGCGCAACGCGCGAGGGCCGGCTGTTTGCCTTCCCTGCTGACCTCTATAGCTGGGACCAGCCGGATACGCGCTGGATCCTGGGGCTGACCTGGCTAGCGGGTCGGCTGCACCCAGAGCGCTTCCCAGGGCTGGACATGGAGGCGGAGGCAAAGGCGTTTTACCGCGAGCTTTACGGCCTGGACGAGGCCTTCTTCATGGCCCAAATCCGGCCCACCTTCCAAGGTGACCTGCCTTGAGCGACGCTGCGCTGCGGGCTGCGCTGGCGCAGGACGCGCGACGGGCGCGCCTGCTCTGGGCGCTCCTCGCCGGCCTGATCGCCCTCTTCGCCGTTTCGATCCTGGTCGGCCGTTATCCTCAACCCGGCGTGTTGCCCTGGTGGCGGCTGGCCGAGGATGATTTGGCCCTCCGGCTGGTATTCAACCTGCGCATCCCACGCCTGTTGGCCGCGCTGCTCCTGGGCATGACGCTCTCGGCAGCGGGCTTGGTCCTCCAGTCGCTGTTCGGCAACCCGCTGGTCGAACCCGGCTTCCTGGGCGTTTCGCAGGGGGCAGCGTTTGGCGCCGCGTTTGCGATCGTCTTCCTGAGCAGCACGGCGCTGGTCACCCAGGCCAGCGCCGCGGCGTTTGCGTTGGCTGGCTTGGGGCTTTCGTATGCGCTCGCGCGCCGTTTGCGGTTCGGGGGCTGGGTGCTGCGCTTGGTGCTGGCGGGCATTGCCGTCTCGGCCCTCTTCTCGGCGGGCGTGGGGCTGCTCAAGTACATCGCCGACCCGCTCACCCAATTGCCGGAGATCACGTTTTGGCTGCTGGGTAGCCTGGCGAGCATCACCTGGCCGCGCCTGCTTAATGCGCTGCCCGCGGTGTTGGCCGGCTTGACCATCCTGCTGCTGCTGCGCTGGCGGCTGAACGTGCTCTCGCTGAGCGAGCAAACCGCCTTCTCGTTGGGCAGCGCGCCTGGACGCGAGCGCCTGGTGTTGATCGTCGCTGCTGTCGTGCCCACGGCAGCCATGATCGCCATCAGCGGGATCGTGGGCTGGATAGGGCTGATCGTGCCGCACATCGCCCGTCGCATCTTCAACGCCGATACGCGCTTTGGCATGCCGGCGGCGATCCTGATCGGCGGCATCTTCGCCGTCGCCTGCGACAACGCCGCCCGCACGCTGCTGGCCGGCGAGATCCCGCTCGGCATCCTGACCTCGCTGTTGGGTGCGCTGATCTTCTTGGGGTTGATGACGGCCCAGCAAATCCGCGCCCGGCCATGAGCGACGCAGTATTGTGCTTCGACGCGGTCACGTTTGGCTACCGGCGCGATCACCCACCCATCCTGCGCGAGGTGAGCTTTGCGCTACATGCCGGCCGGGTGCTTGCTGTGGTTGGGCCGAACGGCGCGGGCAAGACCACGCTGTTGGCCATCGCCCTGGGCTGGCTGCGGCCATGGCGCGGCGAGGTCTGGCTGGACGGCCGGCCCATTCGCACCTACCCCCGCGATGCGCGCGGGCGCTGGCTGGCGATCGTGCCCCAGAGCGAGCACACCCCCTTCGACTACACGGTGCTGGAATATGTGCTGATGGGCCGCGCGCCGCACTTACCCCCGCTGGGCATCCCCGGCCCAGAAGACTATCGGATCGCCATGCACGCGCTGGAACAGGTCGGCATCGCTGCGCTGGCCGATCACGCCGTGCCCACGCTGAGCGGAGGGGAACGTCAACTCATGCTCCTGGCGCGCGCGCTCGCCCAGCAACCCAAAGTCCTGCTGCTGGACGAGCCGACCGCTCACTTGGATTTACACAATAAGGCGCGCCTGATCGAGATCGTCCGCGCGCTGCGCGCCCAGGGCTTGGCCGTGATGATGACTAACCACGAGCCGGAGGTCGTCTTGGCTGTGGCCGATGACGTGCTGTTGATGGCCGCTGGCCAACCGGCGTTGTCCGGGCCGGCAGAACAGGTCTTCACCGAGGCCGCGCTTCGGCGCATCTACCAGTTGCCAATCCGGCTGGTGGAGATAGACGGGCGGCGACACGCGATATGGACATGACCCTCTATGCGCTCACCGGCCCGCGCGGCGCCGGCAAGACCACGCTTTGCCAGCGCCTGATCGCGCAGGCCAAGCGCGCCGGATGCGATGTGGCCGGCGTGATCTCGCCAGCGGTCATCATGGACGGCCAGCGGGCCGGCTTCGACGTGGAGGATATTCGCAGCGGCGCGCGCCGCGGCCTCGGTCGGGCATCGCCGCAACCGGGGTTCAGCCTGAGCCTGGGCCGCTGGTTCGTCAACCCATCAGCGCTGGCCTGGGCGAACCAGATATTGAGCTGTTGCTGTCCCTGCGACCTGCTTATCGTGGACGAGGTGGGCCCGTTGGAGCTGGTGCAGGGCGATGGTTGGACAAACGGCCTGGTTGCCCTGCGCACAGGGCCATACCGCGTTGCCGTCGTCGTGGTGCGCCCGGAGCTGCTCGAGACGGCGCGCGCCGTGTTGCCGATCGCGGCGTCCTTCGACGTCCAACAGCAGGCCGATCGAGAGCGGCTGGTCGCGCAGTGCTGCCGATAAAATGCGCCCATGCCCCGCCAAGTCGCCAATCGCAGGCAGGCCGCCGATAGCTTGAGCGCGCTGCGCAGCGCGCTCAAGCGCAAGACAAAAGAGCTATCAGCAATCCGCGAGATCCTGTTGTCCATCAACGCCACGTCGGACCTGCGCTCGATCCTCAACGGCATCGCACGGACGACCACGCGCGTGCTGGGCGTGAACTCGACCTCCATCTATCTGCTCGATAGCGGATCGCAGCGCCTGATCCTCAAAGCGACGACCGGCCTCTTCCCCCAGGCGGTGGACCATGGTTACCTGAAGATGGGCGAGGGGCTGACCGGCTGGGCCGCGCAGCATCGGCAGGTGGTGGCTGTGCGCGACGCGCAGCGCGACCCGCGCTTTTGCGAGGTGCCCAACACGCGCGAACGCGCCTTCCGCTCGCTGATGGCCGTGCCGCTCGTCAGCCAGGATCGGGTGGTCGGCGCGATGAACGTGCAGACCTACCGCCGGCATACCTGGACGCCTGGGGAGATCGAGTTCGTCTCGCTGATCGGCGAGGTCGTGGCCGGCATCCTGGAGCGGGCGATCTTGCAGGAGGAGAGCGAGCGCAAAGTGCGCGAGATGCAGGCCGTGGCCGAGGTCAGCCGCGCCGCGATCTCGCCGCTTTATTTAGATGAAATGCTGCGCGTGGTGGCCGAGATGGGCGCGCGCGCCGTGAACGCCCGCCATTGCTCAGTGCTGCTGCTGGACGAGGCGCTCAACGCCTTCACGCCGCGCGCCAGCTATGACCTACACCCTCATGTGCCCCCTGAACCGCCCTGGCCGAGGGACGCGCTCCCGTTGCTGACGATTGAACAACTCAGCCAGCCCGTGGTGGTGCATCGGGCGGACTACGAGCTACAGCCAACCCACGCCCAGTGGGCCAGCCAGGCTGCGCTGCTTGGACTGATGTGCGTGCCGATGAAGCTGCGCGACCGTGTGATCGGCCTGCTGAACATGTGGACGGCGGACGCGGGGGAGTTCAGCGAAGCGCAAGTGGAACTATGCACCACGCTGGCGAATCAGATCGCGCTCGCCATCGAGAACGCCCACCTGATCGGCAACGCGGCCATCGTCAAAGAGATGAACCATCGGGTGAAGAACAACCTGCAAAACGTGGTCATGCTGCTCCAGATGCAACTGAACCAGGCCGGCGATAGGCTGACGGCCAGGGAGGTACTGCACGAGAGCATCAACCGCATCATGAGCATCGCAGCGGTGCACGACGTCCTGGCGCAGGAGGGGTTCCGGCTGGTGGACGTGCGCGAGGTCGTCACGCGCGTCGCCGGCCTCACGCGGGCCAACATGACGCGGCCCGACCTCGACCTGACCATTCACGTGATCGGCGACCCGATCCGCATGCACACGCGAGCGGCCACTGCGCTCGCGCTGTGCATCAATGAGCTGTTGCAGAACGCGATCGAGCACGCATTTACTGGCCGCGACAAAGGTGAGATCGTGATCCAGCTCATAGACTGCGGCGGGACGTTAGAAGTTGAGGTGAAAGATGATGGCCTGGGCGAGGCAGCCGGAGACGCTCATGGGCCGACCAGCCTCGGGCTGAGCATCGTCAACACGCTGGTGCAGGAAGACCTGCGCGGCACGTTCACCCTCGAGCGGACGGCCAACGGCAGCGTGGCCAGGATCAAAGCGCCGTTCAGTTATGCGGTGGACGTCAGCGAATGAGCAAGCGGCAGGTGATCCTCGAGCAACTTGCCGTCGCGCAATCGGAAGACGCGGTCGGCCACGCCGACCACCTCCTCGCTATGGGTGACCATGACCAGGTTCTTTCCGGCGCGGCGGGTGAGCGTATCGAGCAACTCGAGCACCTGTTTGCCGGTCTCGTAGTCCAGGTTGCCGGTGGGTTCGTCGGCCAGCACCACCAGCGGATCGTTGATCAAGGCGCGGGCAATCGCCACCCGCTGCTGCTCACCGCCGCTGAGGCGGTCTGGAAAGGCATCAATGCGGTGGCTCAAGCCTACCTGCTCAAGCAATTCCTCAGCCCGCCGGCGGACGTGGGCAGCGGGGCGGCCGGCCAGCTCCAGCGGCAGCATCACGTTCTCGCGCACGGTCAAGGTAGGGATGAGGTTGAATGCCTGGAAGACAAAGCCGATGTTCCGGCGGCGGAAGAGCGTGCGCTCGGTATCGTTCATCCGCGTGATGGGCTGGCCGTCAATCCAGACATCGCCGGCGGTCGGCGTGTCAATGCCGCCGATCAAGTTGAGCAGCGTGCTCTTGCCGCTGCCGCTCTTGCCCAGCAGCACCACGAACTCGCCACAGCCGAACGAGAGGCTCACGTCGTTCAGCACGATGCGCTGCTTGCCGGCCTCTTCGTAGGCCTTTGTCACGTGCTCCAGCCGGATAATGCCAACACAATCGTCGGTAGCCACGGGAGAGGATGCTAGCAAGACGGCTTGAGCGTCTGATAAGTTATTCGCAGCCCGTTCCTTTGGTTGAGCGCGTGCAGGGTGATCCAGCGTAAAGGGCACGCGCATCCAGGTGTCAATTGGGCTAGACAACCTAGCTGCCGGCCTCTCCTTTGATGAAGCGTTGCGTAGTGACCCATCTTTGAGCCGGGAAGCTGTGCAAGCAGCAGTTCTATATGCTGCTGAATTGGCTCGGCAAGTAAAGCCCAAGAGGGCCGGCAGTCAACGCTGTAAGTGTTAGAATGCGGTTCCGCCTGGGCGGTTAGCTCAGCTGGTTAGAGCGTCCGCCTTACACGCGGAAGGCCGGGGGTTCGATTCCCTCACCGCCCATCGCTACTCCAAACCAGCCGGCACATCAACGATCATCGTGCCGGCCACCAGGTCCACAGCGCGAACGACCTCGCGCAGCGCAGGCAACAACAGTTGACCAGCAGCCCTTTGCACGACATACACATCGTTGCTGCCCGTGTGCAGGATTTCGCTCAGGCGGCCGATTTCCTCTCCCGAAACGCGCAACACCCGCAGGCCGATCAATTGGTGAGGGTAATACTCCCCAGAAGGCAATTCGGGCAAGTCCGTGTGCGCGACCATGACGGCAGCGCCGCGCAGCGCCTCGGCCTCGTTTCGGCTGGCGACGCGCTCCAGCCGGAGCAATAACGCACCCTGATGCGGTCGGCGTGCGAGAACGCGATATGACCGCCGGCTATTGCCCAGATACACACGCCCGACGATGAGCAGAAGGTCCTCGTAGCCAGGCGTAGGTTGAACTTTGATCTCGCCGGCGATGCCGTGGGGGCGCACGACTTTGCCTACAGCGAGGAGCTTCTGCGCAGACGACACAGATCAGCCAGGGCGCTGGGCTTCAGCAATGTCCAGCACGACGCGCCGGCGCGAGCGCGACGCGGCGATCCGCAAAAGGACGCGCAGCGCGTTTGCCAGCCTGCCCTCGCGCCCGATCATCCGCCCCATATCTTCGGGCGAGACGCGCAATTCCAGAAACACCGTGCTGCGGTCGGCGGATGACGTAACCTGCACGGCGTCAGGATGATCAACGATCCCTCGGGCGACGTATTCCACCAAGTCGGCCAGCGATCGAGTCACATCGTTGTTCTTCGGCGCGCGCCTCATTCAGAGGTCACCTCGGCGGGCTGGGCTTTCTTCGGCTTAGGGGCAGGCTGAATGCCGATGCGCGTTCTTGGGCTGATGGCAGCGGCTGATTCAGCCCAGGACCGGGCTTCGGCCAAGAGCACCTCTGGCGACTCGCCCTTCTTGAGCCGCTCGAAGCGCGCCAGCGTGCCGGTTTTGCCAAATAGCTGCTTGACGGCGTCGCTGGGCTGCGCACCCACCCTCAGCCAGTACCAGGCCCGTTCTTCATTGACGAGCACGGTCTCCGGCTGCGTGCGCGGATTGTATCGGCCGATGATCTCTATGAACGCGCCATCGCGTGATTCCTCCTTGTCACACACCACGATGCGATATGTCGGTTGCTTCTTAGAACCCATTCGGCGTAGTCGAATTCGAACCATCTTGTTCTCCTTTTTTATTTCTTCTTGATCCCCATCAGTCCGCTCATCATGCGCAGGCGCGGGTTGTTCGCTAGTTGCTTCATCATGCGCTGGGCCTCGCGGAATTGGGTGAGCAGCTGGTTCAACTCTTGGACGGTCGTGCCGCTGCCCTTGGCGATGCGCCGCTTACGCGAGGCGTTCAGGATGTTTGGGTTGCGGCGCTCCGCCGGCGTCATCGAGCAAATCATCGCCTCTACGCGCTTAAATTGACGCTCGGTCATCTCGGGGGAGATCTGCTTGGTCAGGTCTTTGAAGCCGGGGATGAGCGCCAGCAGCTCGTTCAGCGGGCCCATCTTCTTGATCTGCCGCATCTGAAAGAGGAAGTCCTCCAGGTCGAAGCTGGCCGAGAGCATCTTCTCGGCTGCTTTGGCCGCCTCGCGCTCATCGAATTGCTGTTGGGCCTTCTCGATCAAGGTGAGCACATCGCCCATGCCCAGGATGCGCGAGGCCAGCCGGTCGGGATGGAAGGGCTCGATGGCGTCCGGCTTCTCACCGGTGCAGAGAAACTTGATCGGCACGTTGGTCACGGCGCGCATGGAGATGGCCGCGCCGCCGCGCGCGTCGCCATCCACTTTGGTCAGGATGAGGCCGGTGAGGCCGACGCGCTTATTAAACGTATCGGCGATGTTCACCGCCTCTTGGCCGGTCATCGCGTCGGCCACGAGCAAGACCTCCGCCGGCTTGGTGATGGCCTTGATCTCCTCTACCTCGCGCATCATTGCGTCGTCAATTTGCAGGCGGCCAGCCGTGTCAATGATCACCACGTCGAGCGCCTTTTGCACCGCCGTTTGGAGCGCGTGCTGCACCACCTGCTGCGGGGGCGTCTGCGTGCCTTCGGAGAAGACTGGGATGCCAATTTGTTTGCCCAGGGTTTCGAGCTGGGTGATCGCGGCCGGGCGGTAGATGTCCGCCGCGACGAGCAATGGCCGCCTGCCGCTATTGCGCAAACGCAAGGCCAACTTTGCTGCGGTCGTCGTCTTACCAGACCCCTGCAAGCCCACCAGCAGGATGACGTGTGGCGAGGGGCCGCCCAGGTCGAGTTTGCCTCCCTCACCCAGCGTGCGCAGCAACTCTTCATGCACGATCTTGACGACTGCCTGGCCGGGCGTCAGGCTCTTATGCACCTCCGCGCCGACGGCGCGCTCGCGCACGCGCGCGAGGAAGTCCTTGACCACGCGGAAGTTCACGTCGGCTTCCAGGAGTGCCACGCGCACCTCGCGCAGCGCAGCATCCACATCCTGCTCGGTGAGGATGCCGCGCTTGCCGAGCCGGTCAAAGATAGCCTGTAATTTGTCGCTCAATGCCTCGAACATGCGATTTTGGGCAAAGCATTCTACCCTAAAGCCGCACGACCTCCGCCACGCGAGAGGCGCACTCCGAGGAAGCGTAGAGTTCACGACCTACCTGGGCGAACGCGCTCCGAACGTAAGCGAGCGCGACACCAGGCGCGGCGCTGGTGACCTGGCCGACCCGCTCACCATGCTCATCGCATAACGGCGCGCCGGCGACGATCGGCGCATCGCTCGTCAAGCGCACCAGCCGCCTGGCGATCTGCCCGCGGCTTTCCATGCGGGCGAGCACCTCTTGGCCGGTATAGCACCCCTTGGCGAAGCTCACTGCGCTCCATAGACCAGCTTCCAGCGGGAGATAGTCCTCGTTGATCTCGTTTGGGAAGAGCGGGTATCCGCGCGCGATTCGCCAAGCGTCGAAGTCCTGAGCAGGGCGCGCCTCTAGAGTCACGGTCTGACTTTGCGCCAGCAATAACCACTCCAGGCCCAGGGCGCGCGGCGCGCGCAGAAAGGTGAGCGAACCACCAGCGGGCAGATACAAGGTCCGATGGAAATATTCGGGCAGGTCATGAGCCGGCGCGTCCACGCCCCAGCGCGCACAGAGCGCCCTGGCTGTCTGATCGTCCATCCCCCATAGCTGGCCCTGCGCCGACTCGTCATCCACCTGAACATCGTCGTTGAAGAAGATGTATTTCCTCAACCAACGCACCACCTTCTCCTGATTGCCGCCGCCGCCGAGCAGCAGCGCCGACGCTTCAAAGGCTAGGACGATCAGGTAATCCACCATACGCCCAATTGGGGTCGTCAACACGGCGGGCTTGCCCTCGCCAGCGCGGAGCGCGCGCAGATCAGCCGTAGAGATGCGATGCAGGAAGTCCAATCGGCCGCTGCCCAGCAGGCGAATACGGCTAAAGACAGAGGACAGGTCAAATAACAGCACGGCAGGATCAGCGCGCCGCCCACTCGCCAGTCAGCCAATCCTCCAGTCGTCGGCGACTTTGGGCAGAAAGAGCGACCGTATATTGTCGGATCACTGCGGCGAGCGCATGACCGCGCAGCGCCGGATAGCGCTTCTCGTCGAACAGCGCTGCTTCGTCGCGCCATGCCGCCAATCTTTTCACGAGCTGGCGATGCGAACCCTCAAAATCGGCCCAGACGTTCTCAAGCGGGCGCGGGTCAGCTTGAAGGGCGTGAGCATCGGGCGGCGAGAGCAGGTGGAGCGACTGGCCGCGCTCGGCCCGAAAGAGCAGCGTAATCGCATGTGAATACCAAAGCGCGATATGTGAGAGCACGTCTTTGACCGAGCGTTCGCCCACCACACCCGGCGCGCTCATCTGTGCGGGAGTCAAGCGGCGGAGCAGCGCGCTCAGAGCGGCGCGTTCCCGTTCGATTTCTGCGATCAGCTCAGAAGCGCTCACGGCGTCATGGTTCACCGCTGTGGCGCTGCTCGATCCAGGCCAAAATGTCGGCCATCTGCTGCGGGCTGAGGAGTGCTGCGTAGTTCTGCTGCATCAGCCCGGCCTGGTACCCCTCGACGATGTAGGCATTGGGGTCAACGATGCTCTGGTAGAGATACTCGCGAGCGCTCATGCCCGGAACGCGCGTCGCAGCGATATCCCATAAGTTATAGAAGGATGGACCGACCAGGCGTTCACCTTTCTTCTGGCTATGACAACCGACGCAGCCGGCGGTGTTGAAGAGCTGAGCACCACGTTCGGGATTGCCTTCAGGCAACCCATCGGTGATCCGCCCCAGATCGCCCTCTTTGGGCAACGTCTCGGCGGGTGCCGCGCCTTCACTGTCCGGTACAGCTTCGCTCCGCACGGGCTGCGGCATCGCGTTCAACACCAGCGCGAAGATGATCAGGGAGAGGATAAAACCAACTGCCGAGAGCACGAACGGCTCAGCGTTCGGGCCGATCTCAATGCGCGGGAGTTGAAATTTGCGCTGCTCGACGGCGCGCAGTTCCTGACGCAACTCGGCCATCTCCTCATCCGTGGGCAGGTTGCGCCGCAAAAACTGGCTGACGCTGTTGGCGAGGATTGCGATCACCACGCCGCCGGCCACGCTGGCCAGCAGCGCCAACGCTATCCCGCCGATCACCACAAAAATCACATTGTCGAGCACCGCGCTGGTTGGCGGGAGCTGATGTGAACCAGCGGAGTAGACAGGTCTCGCCAACCAGATGGTCATGGCAAACGCGCCAATGCTCACGCACAAGGCTCTCAGGGTTCTCATAAGGCCACCATATTCTACGCGCGGCAGGCAGCGACAAACGCGCTGAACAGGCGCATCATATCCGCGCGCTGTGCTGCCATGTCCTCTGGATGCCACTGAACGCCGAGGTAGTAGCGCTTATTGGGGAACTCCACGGCCTCGATGACGCCATCGGCTGCGCGCGCAGCGATGCGCAATCCTTCGGCCAGTCGGTTGATCGCTTGATGATGAAAGCTATTGACTTGCACATGCGCAGCGCCCAGCACGTGCGCAAGGCGCGTCCCCGGCTCGACGGAGATACTGTGCGCTGCTTCGTGCCTCTCCAGGCCGTGTTGGCTGCCGCTATGAGGGAGTGCGCCGGCCCACTGGGTGGGCAAGTCCTGGATGAGCGAGCCGCCGAGGGCGACATTCATGACCTGGATTCCGCGGCAAATCGCAAACAGCGGCTTGTCATCCTGCAGAGCCCAGCGCGCCAGCGCGATCTCCATCTCGTCCCGCTGCCGGTCAATGCCATACGTGGCTGGGTGCGCCTCCTCGCCGAACAGAGAGGGGTCAACGTCCCCGCCACCGGTGAGCATCACACCATCTGCATACACGTATAACGCTCGCCAGTCATCAAGCGCATTCGCCGTCGTCGGCAGCAGAATCGGCAGGCCGCCTGCCGCGATCAGGTGATTGACATAGTTCTTGCCCAACGAAAAGCGGCGCTGCTCACTGTCCTGAATTGGCAGTGGAATAAGGACGCGCGGGCTGGTCATCACCCAACGTGCGTCTAGGATTCCGAGGGTGCTGATTCAACCGAGGCGTCGGCCTTGGCCTTGGCCTTGTTGGTGGGCAGGCGCTCGCGCAGGCGAGCCGACTTGCCGCGCAAGTTGCGGAAGTAGTAGAGCTGCGCGCGACGCACCTTGGAACGGCGGAGCACCTCCACCTTTTCGATGCGCGGGGAGTGGAGCAAATACGTTCGCTCGACGCCGATGTTGTTGCTGGCAATCCGGCGCACGGTAAAGCTCGCATTTGCGCCACCCTTGCGCAGGCGAATCACGGTGCCCTGGAACACCTGAATGCGCTCGCGATCGCCCTCGATGATCTTCTGATGCACGCGCACCTGATCGCCGGGCTGCAGCGGTGGAATGTTGGGATTAGGCTGTAAGCTCTTCTCCAAAGACTCGACGAGGTTCATAATTCCCTCTAGCGCTTGGTATAGGTTGGACGCTTGCGCGCGCGCTTCAAGCCGGGCTTCTTGCGCTCTTTCTCGCGCGCATCGCGTGTGAGGTAGCCGGCTGCTTTCAGCGTTGAACGATACTCCGGATCGACTTCCAGCAGAGCGCGGGCGATGGCCATGCGCGCAGCGATGGCCTGCCCCGCCACGCCGCCGCCGTTGACCTTGATGCTGACGTTAAAGCGGGATTCTGTGCCGGTGAGCTTAAGCGGTGCATAGACGGCGATGCGGTCGATCTCACGGCCAAAGTATTCTTCTACCGTCCTATCATTCACCAGCACGCGACCGCTGCCCGGTACATATAACCTGGCACGAGCGGTCGCCTCCTTGCGCCGCCCAACGCCCTCGAAGTACTGCTGTGTTTCTGCCATCGTCTCGTCCTTTCTGGCGGTCGTTAACCCTCGATCTTCAGCGGCTGTGGCTTCTGAGCTGCGTGCTCGTGCTCAGGGCCACCATAGACCTTCAGCTTTTTGATCATCTTGCGGCCCAGCCGGCTATGGGGGAGCATTCCCCAGACCGCCAGGCGAATCACGCGCTCTGGCCGGCGCGCCAACAGGTCGCGCAGGTTCTCCTCCTTAAAGCCGCCTGGATAGGTCGAATGTCGCCGATACTTCTTCTCCGTCATCTTATCGCCAGTGACCCGAATCTTCTGCGCGTTCACTACGATCACGTAGTCGCCGCAGTCCACGTGCGGTGAGTAAATAGGCTTATGCTTGCCCTCGATGATTCGGGCGATCTGGCTGGCCAGCCGGCCAAGTGTTACCCCTGTGGCGTCCACCACATACCATCGTCGGCTGTTGATGGCCTCTTGCGGCGTCGCCATGTACGTTCGGATTGTCTTCATAGCTAATACTTCACCTCTACTAAGCACAGACCACACGCGGGGGCCAACCCCTTCACGCGCTGCGCATCCTTGTGCTCAAGGATGCGACCGATTTCTTCAGGTGGATACTCGTGCCACCCCACCCGCACCAGCGCCATCACGATCCGCCGCACCATGCGAAACAGGAAGGCGTTTGCCTCTATGGTGAAGCGCAAGCAATCGCCCAGATCTTGCCAGCCGGCCCTCAGCACCTCGCGCACGGTGCTCTCTTCCGGCCGGCCGGAAGGCGGGCTGCCGAAGGCCGCGAAGTCATGCACGCCGATGAGCATGCGCGCTGCTTCGTTCATCGCGTCCAGGTCCGGCCTGCGCTCCAATTGCCAAGCGAAGCGGCGCAGCATCGGCCGGCGCACCGCGCTGACGTAGGCGGTGTATTCGTACGTCCGGCTCTTCGCGCTGTAGCGCGGGTGAAAATCGCTCTCGCACACTGCCAAAGCGTTCATCGCTATATCGTCGGGCAAGGTGGCGTTCAACGCCCGCTGGAGCGCGTCCAGCGAATGCCTCCACTCAACGTCAAAAGCCACGACCTGGCCGGTGGCGTGCACGCCGGCATCGGTGCGCCCGGCACCGATGACCGTGCAGCGCACGCCGCAGACTTTGGCAAGCGCTGCCTCCAGCTCTCCCTGAACGGTTCTGCCATGGCCATCGGGCTGGCGCTGAAAGCCGACGAAGTCCGTCCCGTCGTAGGCCACCTGTGCGCGAATCCTCAGACCCACTCGATGATCGCCATCGGCGCGTTGTCGCCCTTGCGCGGCCCGAGCTTAGTGATCCGCGTATAGCCGCCCTTGCGCTCCAGGTAGCGCGGGGCGATCACCTCGAACACCTTGCGCACCGTGGCTGGACCGCCGTTCACGCGAGCAGCGACCAACCGCCGGGCATAGACCTGCTTTGCCTTATCCTCAGTCGCCAGGCCGGCCTTTGCGATGGTGATCAGCTTCTCGGCCTGGTCGCGGATGGCCTTGCACTTGGTCTCCGTCGTCTGGATGCGGCCGTGCTCAATGAGCTCGGTCACCAACGTGCGGCGCAGCGCCGTGCGATGGCCGGACGAGCGATTGAGCTTATAACCGGATACCCTATGCCTCATAGGATCACACCTCTTTTGCCTCTTCTTGGGGCAGCAGGCCACGGGCGCGCAGCTTCTCTCGAAGTTCGGTCATGGACTTCTCGCCGAAGTTGCGCAGATTCGTCAGGTCTCCGCCGCTCCTCTCCATCATCTCGAGCAGCTCCCCAACGGTGCTGATGCCGGTGCGCTTGAGCGCGTTATAGACGCGCACGCTCAAGTCCAAGTCATCAATTGGCCTGCTCTGCCATTCGCTGGGCAGGCTCTTCCTGGTGCTGGGCGCGCTGATCTCAAGCGGAGGCTCCTCAACGCTGATGCTGCCGATGAGGGTCAAGTGATCGACCAGGATGTGCGCGGCTTGGGCCAGCGCTTCCTGCGGGCGAATGGTCCCGTCTGTCCATATCTCCATGATGAGCCGGTCGTAGTTGGTGATGTTTCCGATGCGCGCCGGCTCGACCGAGAAGCTCACGCGACGCACAGGGCTATACAAGGCGTCCACGGGCAGCTCGCCGATCGGCAGGCGATCGCGCTGCTCAGCTGGCGAATAGCCTCGCCCTGTCTCGACCTGGAACTCGATATCCAGGCGCGCCTTGTTCGAGTCGGTGGTCAACAGATAGAGATCAGGGTTGACGATTTCGATCTCGGGGGGTGCCTGAATATCGCCAGCAGTGACCACGCCCTCGCCCCGCACCTCCAATCGCATCCGCAGCGGGCCTTCGCCTCGCATGCGCAGACGTATCTGCTTGACGTTCAGCATCAACTGCGTGACATCTTCGCGCACGTTGGGGATGTCGGAGAACTCGTGATACACGTCCGTGATGCGCATGGAGGTGATCGCCGCGCCGGGCAGTGAACTTAACAGCACGCGGCGCAGCGCGTTGCCCAACGTGACGCCAAAGCCGTGTTCCAGCGCGCCGATGATGAAGCGGCCGTAGTCACGGGTCAAGGCATCGCTTTCGATCTTCGGGAGGACAAGTGCGGATGGCATACTGCGCTCTCTTATTGGATGTCCAAAGTATCAACGGCTATCGAGAGTAATACTCGACGACGAGTTGTTCGTTTAACCGCACATCAATGTCTTCTCGCTTCGGCAGGGCGTTCACAAACCCCGTGAGCGTAGCCCGGTCAACGGTCAACCAGTTCGGCGTCTGGACGTCCTCTTTATCGGCGGCCAGCTCCTTAAAGTATTTCAGCTTGCGACTGGCTTCGCGCACCGATATCTTGTCGCCTGGCTTCACCAGATAAGATGGGATATTGATCGGATGATCGTTGACGTTTAGGTGCGCGTGGGTGATGAGCTGGCGTGCCGCGGCGCGCGACGGCGCAAAGCCCAGCCTGTAAACGACGTTATCGAGCCGTCGCTCCAAGAGGATGAGCAATTCAGCGCCGGTCACGCCGCGCCGCTTTAACGCCTCGCGAAAGTAGCGCCGGAACTGGGATTCCAACACGCCATAGATGCGACGCATCTTCTGTTTCTCGCGCAGCTGCAGCGAATAATCGCTCGCTTTGGACCGGCGGTCACGCATGCTTGGCCCGTGCTGGCCAGGGAGCGTGCCGCGGCGTTCCAAAGCGCACTTAGGCGTCAGACAACGTGCGCCCTTCAGAAAGAGTTTCTCGCCCTCTCGACGACAGAGTCTGCATACGGGTTCAATGTATCTCGCCATCGTTCGTCCTTAAATAAATATCGGCTGATTTGTTTACGACGGGCCGTCTTCCTCCAAATCAGCG
>JAGHYX010000150.1 GCA_017743375.1 Chloroflexota bacterium | reverse complement strand
TTTTTTGCGAATATATCAGAAAAATATAAGAGGTTATTAAACTCAAGAATAGTAATAAAGAATAATTTCTTAACTCACTGGTATACCATTGATATGAAGGATTAAGCAAGGCCAGCCCAGCGCTGACCAGGCCAATCTCCCTCCGCGCCAAAAGACGATACCCCAAGACGTAGCTCGCAGGCACGACCAGGACGGTGAAGATCGCCGAGAAGAAGCGAAGGACGAAGGTGCTTTGACCGACGAGTTCCCCCCATGCCTTAAGCAAAGCAAAGTAAAACGGCGGATTTATATCAACAGTGTATATTATACCTTGTCGAATAACAGTATTATTAAATATGTATTCCCAGTTGCCATACAAACGAAATAGCGTAAAACTTTCGTCCAGCCATAAGCTGCGGGCATCCAAGTCGAGCAGCCGCAGGAGAAAAGCCAGCAGGGTGAGAATGACAACAAGCCAGAAGTCTCTGCGTTGGTTCATGATCAGGGCAGCGCGAACGTCTGGAGCATCAAGCTATCGCCGGCTGCGTCATTCTTGGGATCAGCAATCCTGTGCCGCTGGCCGGTTTGCGCGTCATACACGCCAACGCGCACCTGATAGACCCCAGCCGGCAGGTCAGCCGGCAGCACCACCCAGTAGGGGGTGGCCACCACCTCGCCGGCTTGCCACCCCGAGAATGGATAGTGGCCGTAGAACGGCTGCGCATCACCGATGGCCACAACTTCACCTGTGGACTGGTTCACGATGTGAACCAGCACCGTGTCGTCGGGCAATGAGTCGCTGTGCGCACGCCAGTAGAGCATCACGGATACTTCGCGCGAGGTGGGATCATAACTTACGTCGCCGCCCAGCAATTCCAGACCGTCGCCGACCCACGCATGGCGCGGGTTACGCAAGGCCGGCTGATCGAACAGTCTCGGCATCGGCCGCGCTTCGTAGATCAGCGTATGCGGTGTGCCGTCCCGTTCGACGATGACGTGCGTCTGCACAAGTTCGCGGCGCATTGTCAGGGCTGCGCGCTGGAAGACCGGCCAATGGCCACTAAAGGCAGTGACCTGCGGCGCGTGAAAGAGATACACATGTGCTGATTCGCGCAGCAGCACTGTGCTAAGTTCGGCGAAGCGCGCCGATGGCGATTGCGTGTATTCGTAAGCCTCTCGAAGCCGCACCTGTCCCTTCGTCAGCAGCGCAACGCTGCGCTCAAAACCCCAGTCCATGGCGACGATTGGCCGGCCAGCAAAGGTTGTCGCCAACACCTCGGCAGTGCGATTGATGGCGTCGGACCATAGCCCTCGCCCGCCGCTTTGCGCGAAGAACTGCCAGATCGCGAAGTTGGCCACCAGGTTGTTGAGCACGAGCGCGCCCAAAAGCCCAAGCGGGAGGTGGCGAACCGGCCGGCCGGACAATCGGCGCATGTTGTCCACCAGCGCGCAAGCGATCAGGATGACCGCAATGGGCAGCAAGATGAAGAGATGGCGACCGCCGATGGACGAGACGCTAAACGTCGCCAGGGGAATGATTGTCAATACGCTCACAACAGCAAACAGCCGGGGCAGGCGAGCATTGACATCGGTTTGCTTAAGCGACGCCATCACATGGCCCGCGCTCGCCACAAAGGCGAAACCGGCCAGCGGCAGCGCAGCCGGCGCGTTGAACTCCAGCGTGTCGCCACCCATCAAGCGGAAGAACTGCTCGGCTTGGAAGCGCAAGTTGTTAAAGAAGTCCAAGTTGTTGTGGCCGTAGAGCTGTGAGCGGATGAGGTTCTGGGCAATGAAGCTCAGCGTGTCCAGGTTAGGGATGTTGTGCACCAGCAGCGGGGAGAGGCCGGCCAGGCAGGCCACGCCAGCCAAGGCGAAGGTCAGCCGACCGGGAAGCCGCGCACGGATTCTCCCGATGCCGAGGCCAAACAGCGCGGTGATCCCCAGCGGGATCAGCCACCAGGCGAACAGCAACTTGGTTGTGCATCCGAGGCCGAACAGAAAGCACGCCGCGATCAGCGCAGCGCCGTGACGACTGCGCCACCAGTGGGTTAGCGCGAGCAACATGCCCAGCGAGAGCGGCAACATCGGCGAGGCAAAGAAGATGCCGGCGCGATGCCACCAGATGAATACCGGCGCAGTGGCCGCCAGCAGAGCAGCCAGACTCGCCGTTTGGTCATCAAACCATGTGCGCGCAAGCTGCCATAGCAAGAACAGCGTGACCAGGCCGAGGAGCGTTTGGGTCAGCCGGAGCGATTCGATGGACGGGCCAAAGAGCAGGAAGCCCAGCAAGCTGATGTATGTCGAGGTCGGGCCGATATAGTGCGACATCATCAGCGGCAGGGGTTGGCCGAACACGACGACTTGCTTGAGCGCACTGGCCGGCGCTTCGCCGCGCAGCAGCTCTAGCGCAGGGATGGCGTCGGCCACCTCGTCATAGTTTGGGCCTGGCACGCTGAGGTTGGTCAGCGCGAACGCGAGATAAACGCCGGCAGCCGCGATCAACACCAGCCAACCGCGACGCCGCAGCAAGCAACCGTGCCCCTGGCTACGCATCAGCGACGGACAACCGGGAAATACCACTCGCCGAGCACTGTCAGCCATTGCGCCGTGACCGGCCCCCAATAACCGGCGGCGTTCTGTCCGCGGACGAAGATCAGATATCGCCCGGCGCTCAGTCCGCTGGTGTTTATCACAGCCGTAGCGGTTTCGACCGGGCTGTCGAACGCGCCATCCTGGGCTGTCATCGGTATGGCTGTGCCGCCGGCCCAATCCGGAAGGCGCACATAGGCCTCGGCAGCAACAATGCTATATGTCGCAGGGCGCCCGACGCTGTTCGCCGCCGATCCATAGGCGTCGTCGCGAATCAGCGCCGTAAGCGTCACCGGTTGACCGGACAGCACGGCGGGGCTGCTCAGCGTGACCGTGAACGTGGTTGGCCCGTGGACGAGCTGATAAGGCTGGCGGGCGACTTTGGCCGCGTAGAGGAAAGCCGGTCGGTTGAGCGGCCAAAAGAGGTCATCTTGACAGCGATAAGCCGGTGTGAAAAAGGCGCACGTTCCGTTGACCGGGCCGATCTCAAAGGTAAAGCTGGGCACGCCGAGCGCGCCGTAGGCCCAATCATCAGTGGTGCCGCTGGCCGGATAGAGCAGTTCCGAGGCCTGGCCGACGGCGTAGCCGTTGTAGTGGCTCATGCGAAAGGCGAACGCGCGCAGGCCGGCGTCGTTCGGCGCGCGCTGGCTGGGCGGGCAAGGCCCACCAACACAGTTCGTCCAGCCCCAGGGCAGCAAGATGAGGTCGCCGAACGAATGCAACGTGAGCATCGCGCCGGTGGTGGTGATCGGCGCAGCGTCGCCGTCCAGCGGGCCGCGGGTGTCGTGGAACAACTGCGCCATCAGCGCCTCAAGCGCGCTCTGCTCCGGCTCTGAGGCTGCTGTCGCGCCGCGATATGTCTGGTTGCAAGGTGCACTGCTGCTGCCGGCGCCCGCCCACTTAAACGAAGCGTTGCGGTTCAGGTCAACGCCGGGCTGAGAGTAAATGTAGTTCGGGTCGCCGGGCGACAGGCATGTCCCGGCTGAGTCGTTCATGTTCTTTCGCTGGAGATAGGGCGCGCTGCCGCCCTGTTCCACAAGGTGTCTCCCGTCCGGGTTAGCCACCGGGATCACCCACATCTCGTGATAGTCCAGCAGCCAGGTGATATCAGGGTGTTGTCCGTATTGACTCACCAGCTCATCTATCCAACGCCAGGCCATCTCGCTGGTGCTCAGCTCGCGGGCGTGGATCGCTGCGATCAACAAGAGGCGCGGCTTGTCGGTGTTGGGGGTGAGCTGGCAATCGTTTGGGCGTCGCTTGGTGATGCAGATGGCCAGCAGGTCATGGCCGTTGGGCCGGTTATTCACCTTTCGCCATGAATCTCCGTAATCCACGACCGTGGCCAGCTCAGGATGCATAGCGGCGACTGCATTCAGGTGGGCGTAGTGTTCGGCCACCGTGCGATAGCCGCCGAAGTAGGTAAACGGCGCGAAACTTTCTCGGCGCTCGGGCAAGCGGGCGTACACTGAGACCTCGAATCCCTCTGCCCGCAGCGATCGGAGGACAGTTTGATCGCCCAGCACGAACAGGGCATCGCCCTGGCGGGCCTCAAGCAGGTCGTAGCGCCCGTCGGTGAGCTGCGCGATGGCCGCCGGCGTAGGGGCGATCACCCGCAGGATAAACAATTCCTGCCCTGATTGCAGAGACCGCGCAAAGGCGCTGCCAAAACACAGGCCGGTGATTAGCCAGGCAGTACAGAGCACCAGAAAGCGTTGTCCCCAGCGAGCCATGCTCACGCGGCCAGGAAGTCAATCACGTCCATCATGGTGATCACGCCGTGCACGCGATGACGCTCGTCCACCAACACAGCCGCTTTGGCCTTTTGCAAAATGTCGCTGAGCGTGTTAAGCGGCGTGCTCTCGTCCACCGTCGCGGCCTCGCGCACCAACGGAGCAATCGTCGTGGTGTCAATAGCGGCGCGGGGGTTATCCAGCATGTAGCTGAGGATGTCGCTCTCGCTCACCATGCCCTGCAGCACCCCCTCGTTATCAACGACTGGCAGTTGGGAGAAATCGTGCTGTTTCATGCGCTTGATCACGGCCCCCAGCGTTTCTTCCGATGTCGCGGTGACAACCGGCCGAAGCGGGCTGGCCTGGATAAAGTCGCCCACCGTGCCCTGAGACCAGTCGGTGTTCAAGAAGCCGTTCTCTCGCATCCAGTTGTCGTCGAAGAACTTGGTGAGATAACGCGAGCCGCTATCGGGCAACAACACCACCATGGTGTGTTCGGCAGTCAGGTTGAGCTGAGGGATGGCCCTGAGCGCGCCGGCGACGGCGGCTCCGCAAGAGCCGCCCACGAAGATGCCTTCTTCGCGCACAATGCGGCGGGCCATCAGGAACGATTCGCGGTCGCTGACCTGCACCACGAGGTCACACAGGCTTAAATCCAACGTGCTGGGGATGAAGTCCTCGCCGATGCCTTCGAGCTTATAAGTTTTGAGGATAGGGTTCTCTGGCACGCGCCCGTTGCGCCATGTATCGAAGAGCAGCGAACCGACCACGTCTACGCCGACGATTTTGACGTCTGGTTTGCGTTCCCGCAGATAGCGCGCTACGCCGGTGATCGTGCCGCCGGTGCCCATGCCGGCGACAAAAACGTCGATCTGCCCGCCGGTCTGCTCCCATATCTCAGGGCCGGTGGTGGCGTAGTGAATCGCCGGATTGGCGGGGTTGTGGTACTGATTGCCCAGGATGGCATTGGGCGTCTCGCGCACCAAGCGCTCCGCTACTTTGTAGTAGCTGCGGGGATCATCTTTATCCACCGCTGTCGGCGTAATGACGACCTTTGCCCCGAAGGCGCGCAGGGTGCGGATCTTCTCGTCGCTCATCTTGTCGGGCATGACGAAGATGCACTTGTAGCCCTTGACGGCGGCAGCGATGGCCAGGCCAACGCCGGTGTTGCCGCTGGTGGCTTCGACGATGGTGCCGCCGGGTTTTAGCCGGCCGCTCCGCTCGGCCTCTTCGATGATCGAAAGCCCGATGCGATCCTTCACCGACCCGCCAGGGTTAAAGAATTCCACTTTGGCCAGGACGTCGGGCGCCACGCCGCGCGTCACCTTGCGCAAGCGCACCAACGGCGTTCGGCCAATCGTCTCCAGGATGGAATCGCGCACGTCGGGGTAGGTCTTCGCCATGGCTCAGATTGTAAG
The DNA here is from genome assembly GCA_017743375.1 of Chloroflexota bacterium. Classification (GTDB taxonomy): domain Bacteria; phylum Chloroflexota; class Anaerolineae; order J036; family Brachytrichaceae; genus JAAFGM01. Next base: position 27 of record JAGHYX010000150.1, on the reverse strand, counting down.
TCGTCAAGGCGCAGAGGGAGCATTCAC
>JAGHYX010000149.1 GCA_017743375.1 Chloroflexota bacterium | reverse complement strand
GTATCGGACACCTGACTCTTCTCTAGCGTCAACAGGATCGCGCGCCGGCTGGCGGCCACGCGAATCCGGCCGTCGTCTTCGCGCTTCACCATCGCTGCGCCCACTTGCGATACTTGCACGGGCGTGGCGCGGTTGTGCTCCAACACAGTGCCGATGAAATACGTCCTGGCTGAGCCATCGAGGAAGTAGCGAAATCCGTGCTTCTCTGTGCGGTGAATTGGCCGAACGGTGCGGTAGAGCGCACGTACGTCCGTCTCCCACACCTTCTCGACATCGGGTTGGCCGCCGGTTTTTTGGTCGTAGATCTCGTCCAGGTCCGACGTGACCATGTCCACCACCGCCTGGCCGGTGGCCGGCAACACCTCCGCTTGACTGACCAACACACCCAGCGCGCCCTGAAGCGGTTGAAAGGGATTTGCCATGCCAACGGCTAGTCTAGCTCAGGGCATGGCTGCCGACAACCATCCCCCTGCTGCGCGACCATCTCGCAGAAATAGTCCAGGCTGCGGTTGTTCCGTCTGGCTCGGTCAAGGTCGAGGTGTTCGGCAATTTTGGCGCCCTCAGACTTAACGGCACTTCCTCTCATCCTCGCCAATCTTCGGTTCCCCTTGCGCCCGCCGATCTGGCGCACAATATGCGCGATTCCATCGCGCGCCTCGCGGGGGGAAAGCGCTTCGGTCTGGCGGACATCAGGGCGGTAATCCGCTGGGCCGGAGAAAGCCTGGACGATCGCCTGAGGGTCGCTGAGCAACCAGGCTTCCAGGCAAGAGCGCACCTCCACCCGCACCAGTCTGAGCTGTTTGAGCGGATCGCTGGCTGGGAGGCGCGCGACGTAATTGCACAACTGTTGGAAAGCCTCCTGAAAACGGCGGCGCGCCTTAACCCGTGCCTGTGCAGCGTCATGCCCTTCGTGATCCAAAGCGAAGATAACCTGCTGGCAACCGTTGCTCCGCGAGCGCTGCGCCAGGTCCAGCAAGTCCTCAAAAGATGTCAGTTCGTCGAGCGTCGCCCTGGCCACGTGAACGGAAAGCGCGCTAGACCCAAGGGCTTTGGTCGCTAAGCTTCGATAAGCCTCGCACAGCTTGTCTTCGACGAAGATTTGGATGTCGAACATGCGACTGCCCTCTCACATAAAGCGGCGCCGCACCGCTTCGCCGAGCCGATACCGCTCCAGCCAGGGGGTGAATGTCCCGGACGTGGCGGGGATGAACTGCGTCCTGCCCAGCTCATCCCGCTCTGCGAGGTAGACCTGTAGATAGTCCCGTTCCTCGCTCAGGTCGAAACAGTCCATGAATTCAGGGTTGTGGGTGGTGACCAGAACTTGAGGGGTGAAACCGTCCTCGTTTGGATCGTCCTGCGCCTGTGACACGGCCTGGCGCAATACGTCGGCCAGGTGGAGCATCAGCCGAGGATGCAGACCATGATCTGGCTCTTCTAGACAAGCCAGCGAGACGGAGCGATCTCCGAACAGCAGCGCCAGGTATGCCAGCAGCCGGATCGTCCCGTCGGAAGCGCTTTGCGGTGGTACGGGGCGCGCTTCGCCGAAGGGCGCTTCGCGGAAGGAGTAACGCGCGCTCTGGCCGCCGCGTTCCGCGTCGTGCTCGACCAGCAGCTTCTCGGGCAGCCCGATGCAATCCGAGAGCAGCTCGGCGATGGCATCGAAGTCATCGGGGCGCAGCCGCCAGAGGGCATACAGGAAGGCGCTCAAGTTGGATGCATCCTCGGCCAGGGGTGGCACCTCTTCGGGGTATTCCGGGATGAAGGCCTCTCGCCGCGCGCGGTCGAGCGCGACGTCGAAGATGCGCCACCCCGCGATGTGGCGGTAAATGGCTTGCGCCTGGGGCAATGGCAAATCAGGCCCTACAGCGCGCAGCGTGAGCGTACGGGGTGAAGTCCCAAACATAAAGGGCTTATTAGGGGGAGCGCCTGCCTCATACACAATGCCCCCGCCGAGGCGCCTGAAGCAGGTGGACAAGCCCTGTCGCTTCGGCAGGGCGACGTCCAGCGCTTCTCTATCTACTACGATATAGTCCCTGCAGAACAAGTCAGCGCTGTATCGGCCCAGCAGCGCGTCGCTCGCGCTGAACTCACCAGTAAACTTGATCATCCGCGGACGGTTGCCGTATTCGTCCACGCCATACCATAGAAGATGATCTATCTGGCTATCGTAGGCCTGCCATTCCAGCCGATCGCCGGCGACCGCGTCATGCAGGAATCGCAGTGCTTTGAAGAGGTTCGACTTCCCGCTGGCGTTCGGGCCGATGATGATGGTCAGCGGCTTGAGCGCCAGGTCAACGTCATACAAGCTGCGGAAGCGTTGGATCTGCAGACGGCTCAGGTACATGGACTATTCCTTCAGTTCCTTTAGGCTTGCTCGAAGCTCGGCCAACTCGTCGTCCGTTAGCCCCCAGGCGCGCGCTGCTGCGCGGTCAATCGCTGCTTCGACCGCCCTTAATGCTTCTTCATCATCGTTCGACGCACGGATCGCGTGAGCGCGTCGGGATAGATTCGACAGATCCCGGTGATTAGCGTCTTCTGGGTTGAACCTGGGAAGGCAAATGTTCTCAAGGATATGAGGCGTGCCAAAGCTCTTTCCACCAGCCTGCGCGTATGCATACGCAGCAGACTGAAAGGGGGCTGAGTTCACAAGTGCGCAGACATAGTGAGCTTCGCTATCGCACGTCAACGGCACAAGCGACACGATGTGCTGTGGGATGACCGGCTTGCCATCCAGGTCAGATACGACAGATGCTTCTATCCGATTGCCCATGTTAGGCCACACCACCTTCCACGGGGCGAAGGTGTACTCGCCGACAGCAAACATAGTGTAGAAAGGTGCGCCTTTGGCTACCATATCTGAGACTCCCCGCGACTTGCGCTCGCGTAGGATGGCCTCGAATCGTTTCAAGTAAGCCCAAGTCTTAGGATAGAGAGTTTGCATGATTTGAGGGTCCAGGCCGCGGCGCGTTTGCGGGTCCTGCGTCATCAGCAGGTAGGCCGAGGGTTGGGCCTGCCAGCGCCGCACGTCCCGCCCGCGCAGCAGGGGGTAGAGCAGGTCGGGCTCGATCTCGGCGGTCACCTGGTCCACCCCCCGTTTCGCCCCTTCGGTTAGGTTGCGCACTACCCATGGCCCGTCAGGGCGTATAGTGATCTTCTCAAGCCAATATACAGCATTCGCTCCTCCAGAATATGCACCAGCATGCGCTTGATATTCTGACCTTCCCAGCAGCTTCTGAATAGCGGTAAGCGCGCGTGGGCGGGCAGTGAGCCAGGCGCTGGTGGGGTCGTGTTTATCCACCGGCGCAGCCTGGAGCTGCAGGCGGTGGGTCTGCGCCGACACCTCCTCCAGCGTGCTGTCGTAATCCAGGCCCTGTCCCCGGCTGGTCTTCTGCCAGTAGGTGTAGGGGACGGGATAGCGGGTGGCTTCGCCTTTGCGCAGCACGAAGACGCTGGTGCGCGTGCTGGCGCCTTCAAAGACCTGTAGACGGCTGAGGTCGTCCACGTGCACGACCTGCAGAGGCGCTCCATCCTGGCCCAGGCGAAAGCGCCGGAAGCCCTGGCCGGCGCCGGCGGTCTTCCAGGCGCTTTGGGTGATCACGAAGGCGAGCTTGCCGCCCGGTTTTAGATAGCGGTCGGCGACGACGTAGGTCATCAGGGTGGAGAGGTCCTTCTTCCCCTTGCCCAGGATGGTGTCCATGCCGGAATGGACGAACAGGCCGTATTCCTGCCACAGTGGGGCAGAACGTTCGCGGTAGGCCGGTGGCAGGCTCTCCCAGTTGATCCAGGGTGGGTTGCCGACCACGTAGTCGAAGGGTTCGAGGAAGAGCGGCATGAAGGCGTTCTTGACCACGCGCGCCCAGACGCCGTTCAGGCCCTGCTGGTGCAGACGGCGCAAGGTCTCGAACAGGTCGCGCAAGACCGCCTGATCCTGGTCGCCCAGGTTTGGCAGGTCGGCGCGGCAGCGGGCGAGGAAGGCTGCGGTCTCAAAGCCGCCGCGCACGTATTCGTCGAGCAGGTCGGTCAGGCGCTCCAGGCCGGCGCGGGTGTTGACCGCGGCGGGGACGGGCAGGTTGCCGACGGCGGTCTCGAGAATGCGGCGGTCTTGTTCAAAAAGTTGTCTGCCTTCCACTGGGGTGAGGATGCTATCGGCCAGGTAGATTGGAAGCTCCACCTCGCGGCGGCGATAGGGAAGCAGGTCGGCGATGGCGAGCAGGAGGTTGACGCGCGCGGCCATCACCGCCAGGGGGTTGAGGTCCAGGCCGGCGATATGATTCAGGATGATCTCCAGCGTATCGGCCTCGGCCATGCCGAGCTGTTGGCAGTTGGCTTTGAGCGCGCGGGCCGCCAGGATCAGAAAGGTGCCCGAGCCGCAGGCGGGGTCCAGCAGACGCTTGTTCGGTGTGGGGATGCGCGCACCCGGCTTGGGTAGCTGGAAGAGCGGCTCGCCCAATTGGTTAAGCAAGCGCTCGGCCAGCCAGTCGGGCGTGTAGAACTCGCCCAGGTCGTGGCGGATCTCGCGCGGCAGGAGGTAGTGGTAGAGCTTCTTGAGCAGGTCGCGGGCCAGGAGCGGGTCATCCCGAACGGTCACCGGGTTGTATTCGGCCAGCCGCGACAGCACTTGGCTCAGAGCAGCTTCCACACCTTTGTCCCAGGCGTGCAAATACCAGGCGAAGAAGTCGCCTTCCAGGAGGTTCTTCAAGCCAAGGGCGCGGAAGATGTCGCCATTCTCCAGCTTTTGCAGCTCTTGGCGCAGCGCTTCGCCGCGCATCCCAGCCACGGTGGTCAGGGGCGTGGCGCCCAGGCTGCCGGCTGCGTAGGCCTGGAGCACTAAGCGGGCGATGTTTTTGACAAGGAAAGCAAAATAAGTCTGCAAGGCAAAGAAGAAGCGCGGCATGTCGGCATCTTCGAGCTTAAGCCCCATGCCCTTGAAGAAAGCGCGCAACTCCGACCGATGGGCGACTTTGCCAGCAGCAGCCTCGGCGCCAGCGGTCTCACCAAAGAACAAGCGCCATTGCTCAAACAGGCGCGCCGTCAGGCCATCCGGATGTCGTGCCAGCGCGCGATAGAGGGCAGCGGTCACCTGCTGGCTAAGCGCATTCTGATTGCCAAAGTCCTCAACCAGATTCTGAGGGATGAGGGCGCGGCCGGAGGCAAGCGAGAAGAGCGCGCGCAGGAAGCGCTCGCAAGAGGCTTCGTTGACCGCCAACGGTGGCTCGACGTTCCAGCGTCCCTGGTGGTAGCGCACGAAGATGAAGTAGTGCCCGTCAAACGCCACGCCGAGCAAACGGTCACGGTCATGGCGCTCAGCCTTGGCCAGCCCCTCGATATAAGTTTTTACCTGCTCAACGGCGTGCGCAGTTTGCTTGTGGTTTAAGTTGTCCCGCAGCACACCAGGCTTCTCATACTCAATAACCAGGCGGTTATACACAGCGTCCGCTCGCCCGTCGATCAGGGTGTATTGCTCGTAGAAGAGCAAATTCACCCCTAACCACTTGGACAAGCGTTCAATCTCGTTGTTGATTTGGCGCTCGAATTCAGCTTCGTTGCGGGATTGCGCGGCAGCGACTTTGACCAGCTCGGCGAAGCGAGGAGACTGCTTGCGAATTTGCTCGGTTCTTTCGAGGATATCCATGGCCCAGGATCTGGCTTGCTGTGCGCTTTTTGACGGAGGAGCCGCGCTCGCTTGGAGTTTGTGAAACCGCTTACCGCTGCGCCCGCACGGTCAATAGGTGTGGCTCCACGTGTTGAACGCCAGGCA
>JAGHYX010000148.1 GCA_017743375.1 Chloroflexota bacterium | reverse complement strand
TTTCAGGCATCAGAACGCCCAGAATCCCCCTTCTCCCCTTGTGGGAGAAGGGGGCAGGGGGGATGCTCACAAGGGTAGATTTTTTGGCAAGCGCCTGCGTGCCATCTCCCATTTCAGGCATCAGAACGCCCAGAATCCCCCTTCTCCCCTTGTGGGAGAAGGGGGCAGGGGGGATGAGGGGCAAACGCGCACTGGAATGTAGAAAATCAATCGCCAATCATCTTCCGTAGTGTATCGGCAATCTGAGTCGCAATTGACAACACAGTCGGCAACACCACTGCGAGGTTCTGCGCCGCCTGCTTCAGCCCCTCAGCGCTGATCCGCACCAGGGTTTTGTTCGGCTGGGCCTTTGTTGCCTGCTCGACAGCGGTCTTCGCCGTCTCGGCGACTGCCTGAGCCTCGCTAGCCTTCTCCGCCGGTACCTTTTGCAACTCTGCGCTCAGTTGCTCGATAAGCTGCTGAAGCCGCGCCTTCGTCGCCGCGTCGCCATGCGGCGCAGCCTCAATGCTCTGCGAGACATTGGTCAGCGTTGACTTGATGTTCAGGATCGCGCCGCTGACATTGCCCGACATAGTGAACTGGTCGCCGCTTACGAAGGCGCCCGTGCGCTTATCGATATTCCCTTCGGCGTAGTCACCGCCGCCAGTGTTCACCTGACGCACTGTGCTGTGCGCACCACGACCGATTGCGATACCCGTACCGCTGATGTCGCCAGTGGTGATCCGATCACCCTGGATGATGTCGGTCTTGCTCATGTCGCGGCCAGCCACGTCACCGATGCTGCCGAACTGATTCCCGCTGCCGAAGTGGACCCCACCGCGCTGACCGCTCTGATCCACGGTGACATTGCCGTACACATCGCCCGCAATCGCCGCGCCGACCTGCGCATTGCCGCCGATGCGCTGCTGGTACTGGCGCAGCATCGCCTGGCTGTAGGCCGGGTTGACCTCGCGCACCGCCGTGCCCTCGGGTGGGGTACCGGAAGCATCGAAATTGCCGGGGGTCGTCGCGCCACGGTAGAGCGCCATCGCGAACGGCCCGACACCCTTGAGGATGGTCAACTCCGGCTCCTGCTGTTCACCGTAGCGTTGACGCACAACTGCCGGAACTTGGCGCGGCACCGCCTCATTGAGCGCGAAGTAAAGGTGGGTGTAGAGGTCGAAGACGCTGATGTAGCCGCGGTTGCTGCTGACCCCCTTGCCCTGCAGGCCATCGACTAGCGCCTGGGTAAAGAGTGTCAGCGGGCCAGGACCGATGAAGGAGTACTGATCCTCACGACAGGCGCTGATGATCACGCGCCCCTCGCCGGTGCCCAGCAGCGCCGCCGAGACCTGCGGCGGCAGCGGGGCGCCGGTCATCGGCTCTTCACCGAGGTTCAGAACCGGCGAGATCTCGCCGGCGTGACAGGCATTGACGATCAGGAGGAGCCGCTTCGCCTTGATTGCGCGCAGCTTTGCGATCAGTTCGGCCTCACGGATACCTGTGCCTGCCACAACCTTACGCCCGTCCAGCCGGGTGTCGTGGGTGGTAAGATAGTAGCCGTCGTCGCCATACTCGCCGTGACCGGCATAGAAGACAAAGACCGTATCACCCTCCTCGGCCCGCGCCGCCAGATCATCGAGCGCTGCCAGAATCCCCTCGCGGCTCGCGGTGGTAGTGGAGAGCAGCGCCACCTGCTCCGGCGGGTAGCCGCAGAACTGTGGATCGCGCAGTACGGTGGCCACGGCGTGCGCGTCGGCGGCAGTGATCGGCACATCGAGTTGCGGCGCATGGGCGTAGCGTCCAATGCCGACTACCAGGGCATGGGCGGTAGGGAAGGGCATATTGACTCCTTTCGTTACAGAGGGCAGCTACAGGCTATCATAGTCAATATCGCTTTTGCGCCGGATCCGCCGGACAACAATTGCTTGCTGCTTGTTTCGTAAGCAATGCGCCGGCGCCCAGCCAGATGCGATAGATGCCCGGTTTGTCACGCAGATCTTTCGCGCGGGGAGGGCGCGGCGTGGTGGCCAGCAGGTCGAACAATGCAGTCGCTTGTGCCCGGACAGAGGCCGGCAGCGCCTTGAGTTCGGCCAGCGCCTCACGGTGCAGTTCAATCTGGTAACTCACCGGCAGCCTCTGCACGCGCCAACTCTGCTTTAGCCGCTGCCCAGTCGATGCGCGGTGTCGGTGTGGCCGCTTCACGTTCAATCTGGGTCAGCACCTCCGCCAGCAACGCAGCATCGCCGTCCAGGTCATCCGGGCCTTCGTGACACCAGTCGTCGAGCAGCGATGACCGCTGCGCTTCGATGAGACGGGTCAGCTCTTCGCGCACAATCCGGCGCAGCAGTGCTTCTCATTCATCACGCAAGACGGTGATAGTAAACTGAGGGATTGCTCATGACGGGTTTCTCCCTGCTCGCGGACCAGGCTTCAACGAACTCATTATAGCCCTTACTCGCTTCAGATTGATTGATCGCAGGCGCTGGCGTAAGGGCGACTCCTGTGCTTTAGTGCTGGCGATTTCTGTGGCGAGCCGGGCAATCAGGTCATCGATCAGCCGCGCTTTATCGGCGGGCGAGAGCATATCGGTCAAGTGTTTCAGTTGATCAAGAGTCATGCCGGTCACCATTCGGGTCTCCTTTTCTATACTGTGGCCCAGGCTTCCACAGGATTTAGGCTACATGCACCTTCGCTCGTCATTTCATTTCGGACTGTAACTGTGCTATGCACGCTGTAACCGTTGAGATAAGCGCAGCTCGATTAGCTGAATAAGTCGCCGCACTCTGCTGACGCTGAGCAGCCATGCGATCACCGGCGCGCCGTAGGGCACGAGTCCGCCGGCAATGAGTGCCGCGAGAGCGAGGCAGACCCACGTCCAGGGTGCGGGCAACCCGCTACAGATTGGGGCAGCAAGTGCTGCGCCGGCAAGTGCGAAAAGGGCGATCAGCGCCAGGCGCGACCAGTAGCTCAGCACGGCAATGACAATGACACACACCTGGAGAAGCTGACCGCTGCCCGTGTGTTCGACAAGGCCGCTGGCGATCCATCTGGCCAGGATCGCGGTGAGCACTGCTCGCGCACGGTAGAAGACCAGCCTGGACTGAACAGCACTTTGCCAGATACCTGCGGGCATCTGTCCGAGTCGCGTCTTGAGCAGTCGTCGCGCTGCCCGCTGATAGCCGCGTGCGTTCAGGTTGCGGCTCAGAGCCAGCAGGTATTGCACTGCATCTGGATGCGCGATACCTGGCCACTGCTCGCTATTACGAACAGTCTGCATACGTAAACGCGCTGCAGCCCGCCAGCGACCGCTGTGCTCCAGCGTATTGGCCAGGTTGTGGGCTGTGGCGAGCGTATTGGGATGCTCCGCGCCGAGGAGGCGGGTCTGAACCGCCAGCACCGCCTCGTAGCGCACCCGCGCTCCCGCGTAGTCGCCCTGCTCATACAGCGTGTCAGCCAGGGCGTGGGCTGTTCTGAGCGTGTCGGGATGCTCCGCGCCGAGGGTTTTGGCCTGGTGGGTCAGCACGCTTTCCAGGTGCGGCACGAGCGCCAGGCTCTGCTTGATCTGCCCGGCATCCTGCAAGGCGCGGGTGTAGTTCGCCAGCGCCATGGCGGTTGCTCCGAGCACCTCCGGCAGATGGGGCTGATGCCGCACAAAGGCGGCGAGCAACCGGTGCAGGGTCACCGTACCTGCATGCTCCACAGAGGGAGCGCCGATCAGGCCCAGCCCACGCAGCCGGCGCATCGCCGCGTCGCCCGCCATCCGATCCTCCACGCTCACCGGGTCGAGGTCGGCAACCCGCCAGAGCAACTCCTGAGGAATCGGCTCCGGAGCACAGTAGGCCGCAGCGTGGAGCATCCGCAGCGCCCGGGCATCCGGCACAGCCGTCGGCTGGAGTTGCCGATAGCTGATGGCGAAGGTCGCCGCAATGCCCCGTCCACGGCCGGTCGGGAGTCCAGCCTCGCGCAACGCTGCCTGCATAGTGGTCGTGTTGGCCGACTCCGTAAAGAGCTGATCGGACTCGATCTGGGACCGAAACTCGCGCAGGCGCAGGCTGGGGTTGAGCCGCAACAACGCCGCCGCAATCGCCAGCGCCAGCGGCAGATCGCCGAGCAGGTCGCAGATTGCATCGGCAGCATCACGTTCGGTAGCATCGCCGGTCAAGGTTTCACAAGGCACTCCCAGGTCTGCGGCCCGCGCGCCCAACAGGAGTTCAATACTGTCCGAACGCGGCAGCACCGGCAGCCGCAGGCGCCGTACATGGCGTGGCCAGTCGTCGCACCGGGTGGTGATCAGCACGCGGGTGCCGCTACCGGTTGGCTGCCAGCGCCCGAGCAGGTCCGGGTCTTCGAGATTGTCCAGGACAAGCAACTGCCGCAGCGGGCTATTCCAGGCTGTGCGCACCCGGGCGATGCGTTCATCGAACGAGAGCGCCGGGAAATCCGGCAGATTGAGGCCACCCGGGCCGGCGCAGGCAGCCACCTGGCCAGCGATCAGGTCGGGCTGCTCCATGTTCAGCCAGAAGACCCCTCCGGGAAAGTCTTTCTGGTGCCGATGGGCAAAGGCGGTGGCCAGCATCGTCTTGCCGACACCGGCTATACCGATGATGGCCACCGGTGCATCGCCCGTCAACAGATCCGCCAGCTCAGCCAGGACCTTATCACGGCCAATCAGGGGCATGGGCCGATAGGGCACCTGGAAGGCTGGCGGTGATTCGCGGGGCGCCTGGTAGATGGTTGGCTTCAGGTTGAAGGTTGCGCCAGGAAAGTGGCCGTCGAAGTTAAATTGGTCCCCCTCGACAAACTTCCCCTGGCGCTTGTCAATATCGCCCTCAGCGTAATCTCCACCCTGTGTGTTGACGACACGCTGATCGACCTGCGCAGTGCTTATATCCTGCTCAGATTGATCAGCCTGGATGCTCGTATCAGGGTCACCGAACCATACACGCAACCTGCCTGTGTACGTCGTTTGCCGATCTGTGCACATTATAGCAAACGGCTTTGCGTTACACACCTACCGACTCGTATCTGCATCTGGCCGGTCTCGACGATCAGTCTCCCCCACTGCGGCATCCCAACGTAACGTACCGGTCACCTGCACGGTGGTCTGCTCCGACGCGACGGCGCTGGTCTCGGCGAGAAAGAGCGCCGCAATCTATCGGTGCAGATCGTCTGGCCGACCAGTCACGTCATTCCATCATAGGAGCCACCTGCAATGCCCGCATGAACATGCTATACTTGAGCAAGTAGTCGTCTGCTGAGGGAGGTCGCGTTGTGACAGCAACGTATGAGACCGCAGTCGCGCTCATTGAGCAACTGTTGCCGATTGACCAGGCACGTCTGTTCGCGCTCCTGGCCGAGCGTCTCCAGCACTCGATGCAATCTGGGTCAGCAACAGAGCCTGGTGACGATTCGGCATTCTGGCACACCCCGATCGAGGACGACACACCGCTATCGACTGAGACGCCCGGTGGAGCAGCGACTCGGGCGATAGTGGCGCGCTGGTTTGGGGCGCCGCTCCCTGAGGAAGACGCGCTTGAGCTGGCGAGCAGATAGCCTTACAGCGGCATCTGGCTGGTCTCGACAATCAGCCCCTCCACCGTGGCATCCCAACGCAACGTACCGGTCACCCGCACGGTGGCCTGCTCCGGCGCAACGGCGCCGGTCTCCTGGTTGCTCCAGGTCTCCTGAGTGACAGCAGTTGCCGTGCTACCGTTATGGTCTTTGAGTAATTATTCCGCTCTAGCCCGCGCAGGCGGGCTTCGCCTTGCATAGCCGAGGG
>JAGHYX010000020.1 GCA_017743375.1 Chloroflexota bacterium | reverse complement strand
GCGTGGTTCCTCAGGAGATCGCCGCTGCGCAGGATCGTCGCCAGGTCGGTGCTGCTGCTGATGACAGCGGCGAACAGCAGGCCGGCCAACAGGGCAATGCCGCCTGCGCCGGTGACGAACAGCGCCTTAAATGCGCCCCTTTGCGCGCCTCCTCGTCCTTTGATTTGTAGGCGATCAGCAAAAACGAGGTCAAGCTGGTGCCTTCCCAGAAGACAAATAACGCGATCACGTCGCCGGCCAGCACCAGCCCCAGCATGCTGGTCATGAACAGCAGCAAATAAAAGAAAAAATGCGCGTCGTTGCCAGGGGTGTGCTCCGCCTGCGGCGCGCCTTGATCCCCGTGCGCGCCGGCAGGATGGTGCGGCGAGAAGTAGTATCCCGCATAGATCACCACCAGCGCACCAATGCCGGTGACGATCAGCCCAAAGAGCAGGCTGAGGCCGTCCAGGTAGAACGCCAATGCGATGTTCAACTCGGGCAGCCAGGCCAATCGCCAGGCGATCGCTTGCCCTTCAGCGAGCGAGGATGACAACGCGAGCAGAGAGACAAACGCCGAGAGTGGGGCGATAGATAGCCCCCATCCCATCGCGCGCGGGGAGAGACGTCCGCCGATGGGCGAGAGCACAAACAAGGCGCTGGCCGCGACGCCCAGAAGGCAAGCGAGCAAAGGCACGATCAACATGGCGAATCAGGCGGCGGATTTGGCTGCGCTGAGGAGAGCTGTCTGCGCGCCTTGGCCAGATCGTCGCGCAGCGCATGCTTTACTGGGATGCCGAGCCGGTTCGCTGCCGACGCCAGCGCGTGGGACACAACTGGACCAGCAATGACGAGCAACGCGACCAGGATAAGCGCTTTGCTGGCGGTGGACGGCGCAGACAGGGCCACCGCAGCAGCCAGCAGCGTAGCGCCGAAGACGCCCACCTTGCCAGCGGCGTGGAGGCGCGCGTAAACATCCGGCAGGCGGATCAAGCCCAGCACGCCGAGGATCGAGAACGACGTCCCTATCAGGACCAGGATGAGGATCAAAAGCTGGACGACGACGGTCATGTGGTTCAGAACATGCGCTGGTCGGCCAAGTACTTGGCCAAAGCCAGCGTGCCGATGAAGCTAAGCGCAGCCAGGCCCAGCGCAACATCTACGTAAATGCTTTGTCCGGTGATGAGCGTGGTCAGCAACACGACGCATAAGGCCAGCACGCTCACCAGCTCGACGCTCAGCAAACGATCTACAGCGTTCTCGCCGCGCAGAACGCGCCAGGCCGCGACGCCCAGCAGCAGCAAGTGTGCAACCAAGGCAATTACAAAAACGGCTCCCAGTATCTCTTCCATGCCGATGCGTTGCTATCCACCGAGCACGGCCCTGACGTACTGTTCCGGTGACGTCATCCATGCTACGACCGTCTGCGAGAGGGCGATCAATGGTTCTGCCCACACGCCCAGGATCACGCTGAGCGCGATCAGGAACGCCGGCGCAAGCAGGCGGTCGCCATAAGGCTTGGGCTTAACGCCTTCCGGCAGCGGCGCCCACCAAATGCGCTGGAAGGCGCGGAAGACATACACTACCGTGACGATGCCGGCCAACCCGATAGCAGCCAAGGACGGGTATGCGCGCGCGTCCAGGCCGCTGCTGAACAACATGAACTTGGCCACAAAGCCATTGAGCGGTGGGATGCCAGCCAGGCCCATGCCGCCCAGCATAAACAACACGCCGGCCAGGGGAAGCTTTTTGCCCAGCCCGGTGATCGCGGTGAAGGCAGCCGTCTTCACCGGCGCGTAGCTCGCCACGCTGCCGGCCAGCATGAGCATCGCTGCCTTCAGCAGGCTGTGATTGAAGGCATACACCAGGGCTGCGCTCAGCGCCAACGGCGTGCCCCAGCCGATCCCGACCAGGATAAAGCCGAGCTGGCCCAGCGTAGAGTAGGCCAGCATGCGCTTGGCGTCGTAAGTCCCCACCGCGCCCAGCCCGCCGAACCACGCGCCGATCGCGCCGACGACCACCAGCACGGACCGGATGACTTCGGCCTGTTCAGTGAAGAGCAGCGTGGTCATGCGCAAAAAGCCGTAGATGCCCAGCTTGACGACAACCGATGAGAGCACCGCATGCACCGGCGTAGGGGCTGCGGTGTGAAAGTCCGGCTGCCAAAAGTGAAAGGGCACCACCGCGCCCTTGACCATGAAGAAGACCATCAGCAGCGCCATGGCCGGTAGCACGAGCGGCGGCGAAGGATCGGCTGCGATGCGGCGGGCGAGGTCGGCGATGTTCAGCGTGCCATACGAGGCATACAGGCTGCCGCAGGTGAGCAATAGCGCGATGGACGCGATGAAACTGATGTAGAAGTACTTATAGGCAGCCTCAGTGCCGAACTTATCGTCGGAGATCGCCGTGAGCGCCGCGCCGGAGAACACCAGCAGCTCGGCGAACACGAACAAGTTAAAGAGGTCGCCGGTCAGCATCGCGCCAGTGAGGCTGCCAGCCAGCATCAGGAAGAGCGGATAGAACGCGGGGTATTGTGCGCACTGGTCGCGGCAGCCCAGCGCGTAGAGAAAACCGCCCGTCAACACGAGCTGGCACATCACGGCCATCAGCGCGGAGAGAGGATCACCCACCAACGAGATGCCGAACGGCGCGGCCCAGTTGCCCACTTGGTACACCAGGGGCGCACCGGATGACCACACGGCCCACAGCAACGCGCCGCTGCAGATGAACGACGAGAGCATCGCGCCAAAGGCCCAGGCCGCCTGAAGCCGATGATGCGCGCGGATGAGCACGGCGACCGCCGACGCGGTGAGCGGTATGACGATGGGCAGCAAGACGAGCGCGTTCATGGTGCAATGCGCTTAGTGGGTCAGCCCTTTGACCTCGTCGCTGTCGCTGGTTTTATATCGCACGGAGAGCACGTATAGCATGGACAGCACGACAGCAAAGCCGCCCATGCTGATGACAATTGCGGTGAGGATGAGCGCTTGAGGGAGCGCATCGCTGCGCTGGCCGGCGGCGTTGGCATAGGCGGCGGCTTCGCCTTGATAAGCGCCTGAGGCGAGCAGAAATAGGTTGATCGCGTTCGAGATGATGCTCAGGCCAATGACCGAGCGGATCAGGTTGCGACGCAGCATCTGGAAGATGCCGGTCGCAAAGAGCAAGCTGATGGTCAATGCGAGGAGGACTTCCATGGGTTAACGCTCTGGCTTTGCTTCTTCGGTCGGCAGTGCCTTCTCGAGTTGATCTGTGCTGTCCTCGCCGAGGGTGATCTCGCCGCGCTGCGCGAGCGCCGCGATCGCTTGTATCTGCTGGGCGGATTCGGCATCGGCATCTTTGGGATGGCCGAGTGTATCCAGCATCAGCACGGCGCTGCCGGCCACGGTCAGGCAGATCGCCAGCTCAAAGAGCGTGGCGGTGCTGAAGTACACGCCCGCTGGCAGGGAAGCTATCCCCAGGCGCTTGCCAAAGTCCACCGGCGAGAAGAAGCTGCCGTTGATGACGGCGGCTGAGACGGCCGATCCCAGCGTCAGCAGCAGGCCGGCGCCGATGAAGCCGGCGGGATTTAGCCAAGGCAAGCGCCGCTTGGTCTCCTCATAACCGAAGGAGACATACCAGCTCGCCACGCCCAGGCTGACGATCACGCCGGCAGTGAAGCCATCCCCCGGCTGGTCGTGTCCATATAGCACGTGGATGGCGGCCAACACCAGCGTCAGCGGCAGGAGCAGGCGCGCCAGGCCCTGCACGAACGGGGAGGTGCGCGGGCTGGCAATGCCGCGCAGAAAGCGCATCCATTGATCGCGAATCGGCTGAGGCGCGTCGCGGTCGCCGGCCTTGTACGAGGCGTAGCGCAGCAACGTGTAGATGGCCAGGCCGGCGACCGCAAAGACGGCGATCTCGATCAGCGTGTCAAAGGCCCGAAAGTCAACGATGATCGCGCCTACGATGTCGTTTGCGCTGGTGAGCGGCTTGGCGTTCTGCTCGAAGAAGGGCGTGAGCTGAGATTGGCGCGGCCGCGTGGTCAGCGCCGTCAACACGATGACGAACATGATCGCGCCGCTGATCGCGGCAATCACAAAGTCACGTGCCAGGCCCAAGTAGGACTGGCGAAAGGTGAACTCGAAGGCGCGCGCGCGCTGCTCGCGCGGCAGGCGCGTGAGCGCCAGCACCAGGATCACCAACGTCAGCGATTCGACGACCACTTGAACCAACGCCAAGTCAGGCGCTGGCTCCAGCAGCATCAGCACAGCGACGCTCAGCCCAGACGTGGTCAGGGCGAGGATGGCGAACAGGTCGCGCCGCAACAGCACGCTCGCAATCGCGGAGATGCTGATAACAACCAGTGTGAAGATGCGCAGGATCGTGAGGGCGGGTTGCTGCGTGCCTTCGCTGATCATCCGGATCGCCGGCAGCTCAGGGCGACCGATGAGCACCACCATGACCGATGCGCTAAGGAGCATGATCACGAGATATAGGCGCAGCTTGCCGTTCTGCACGCGCGTTGCCAGCCAGGCCAGGCGGTCGATGCCCGTGAGCGCGCCGTCGTAGAGCACCGATAGGCGAACTGCGCTGCTTACGCGGTCGAACAGGGGGCGCAGCCGGCTGCGCACCGCCAGGATAGCCAGACCGCTGCTGATAGCGATGACGCTGAGCACCAGCGGGACGTTGATCCCGGTCCATAACGCCAGCGAGACCTTGACTGGCGCGCCGTAGCTGGCTGTAGCTGCGCGGGCCAGCAGCGTGGCGATCGCTTCTGGCTCTGGCAAGAGGCCAATCGCCAGGGAGAGCGCCGCCGGCAGGGCCGGCGCCAGCCACATCGCGACCGGCGGCTCGTGGGCGTGGTGCTCGGCGCGGGCCTGTCCCAAAAAGCCATCGAGCACGATCAAGCCTGCTTGCGCCAGGATGAGCGCGCCGGCCACCACGGCAGCTGCCGGGAAGATCACGTCAACAATCGGCGGCACGCTCGGATGCGTGGCCGTGGCCAGCAGCGTCTCTTTGGCCAGAAAGCCGAACAAGGGCGGCAGGCCGGCCATCGAGAGCGCCGCCACACCGCTCACCACGAACGTGATGGGCATGGCGCGCCATAGCCCGCCAAGCCGCCTAAGGTCGCGCGTGCCCGTCTCATGATCCACGATGCCGGCCACCAGGAAGAGCGCGCTTTTGTATAGCGCGTGAGCGAAGATGCCGATCGCCAGGGCCTTAAAGGCAACCTCGGCATCCTGGCCGATCAGCATCACGAGCACGCCGAGCTGGCTCACCGTGGAGTAGGCGAGCAGGGCCTTCAAGTCGTGCTGGGTGAATCCCACGTATGCCCCGATCAGCATCGTGATGAGGCCGATGATGCTCAGCGCCCAGAACCATAGGTCTGTCCCGCCTAGCGCGGGATGCAGCCGAGCGAGCAGGTAGATGCCGGCCTTGACCATGGTGGCCGAGTGCAAGTAAGCCGAGGCCGGCGTCGGCGCGCTCATCGCGCCGGGCAACCAGAAGTGGGCCGGCGCTTGCGCGCTCTTGGTCAGCGCCCCCAGGGCAACTAGGCCAAACATCACCGGATAGAGCGCGTTCACGCGCAGCGCGTCGCCGCTTCCCGCGATCGCTGCGAGGTCTGCGCTGCCGGCGCTATAAGCGATCAACAGCAGGCCGGCCAGCAGCGCTATCCCGCCGCCGCCGGTGATGAAGAGCGCGCGGAAGGCGCTGCGGCGCGCTTCCTCGTCCTTGTATTTATAGGCGACCAGCAGGAACGAAGTGACGCTGGTGCCCTCCCAGAACACAAACAGCGTAATCACATCGCCGGCCAGCACCAGCCCCAGCATGCTGGTCATGAACAGCATCAGATATGCGAAGAAGCGCGCGTCCTCGTTGACGTTTTGCTCCGGCTTCGTGAAGTAATAGCCAGCGTAGATGGTCACCAACGCCCCAATGCCGGATACGAGCAGGGCAAAGAGCAGAGACAGCCCGTCCAAGTGGAGCGAGAAGTTCAGCCCCAACGATGGCATCCAAGGGATAGACGCGCGCGCGCTCTGGCCGGCCAAGATCGCCGGCGACTCGGTGATCAAGAGAGCGAACGCGGCCGCCGGCGCGATGGCCAGCAGCCACCCCATCCAGCGGCTGGGCATGTGGCGGCCCAGGGGGGCGATGGCCAGCAGCACCGACAGACCGGCGCTGAGCGCGCAAATCAGCAAGGGAAGGACGATGGGGCTTATCATCTCAGGCCGCCAGCCGGCGCCGCATGCGGAGTTCGCGCAGCACGGTGATGACCAGCGTCAAGACGGTCAGCGGTAACACAAAGAGCAACATGATGGCGCTGAACGCCGGCAGTGCGTCATGCTGCGTGGAGGCCAGAAAGAGATAAACCAAATAGATGACGTAGTAGCCGATGAACATCAGGCCCTCCCAGCGCGCGATCTGATTGCCGGTGAAGAACACCGGCAGACAGGCGACCGACACAGCGAGCATCACCCATACGTCGAAGTTGAGCGCTGCGACGTCCACAGCGATCCCTGTTGGGGCGATGATGCTGCTCAAGCCCAGCACGGAAAGCAAGTTGAAGACGTTGCTGCCCACCGCGTTGCCGACGGCGATGTCTCGCTCGCCCTTGATCGCTGCGACGACGGATGTGGCAACCTCAGGGAGTGAAGTGCCACCCGAGACGATCGTCAGGCCGATGATCAGCTCGCTCACGCCGATGGCGCGCGCGAGCGCGACCGCGCCCTCCACCAGCCAACGCGAGCCGATGTTGAGCATGCCCAGGCCGGCGATGACCCAGAACACGTTTAGGGCGAACTGAACCACGCCCTTGGGACGCTCGCCGAACTCGGCTTCGTATTCCTGTTGCACTGCGCTGTTCTCGCGGCGGCTCTGAATAAAGAGGAATGCCGTGTAGGCAATCAACCCAGCGAATAAGACGGCGCCCTCCAACCGGCTGATGTTTGCGTCCAGGGCGAAGAGCACCGTCAGCAGGGTGACGCCCACCATCAACGGCACGTCCAATCGCACCAATTGTTGGGCCACGAGCAGTGGCGTGATCGCCGCGGATAGGCCGAGGATGACCAGGATGTTAAAGATGTTGCTGCCCACGACGTTGCCGAAGGCGATGTCTGCCTCGCCGACGAGCGCGGCGCGAATGCTGACTGCCAGCTCCGGCGCGCTGGTGCCAAACGCCACGATGGTCAGGCCAATCACCAATGGCGACACGCCGACCGCGGCCGCCAGGCGCGCTGCGCCGCGCACCAGCCATTCCGCACCGACGACCAACAGGACAAGCCCAGCAATAAACAAGAGAAGAGTCAATGCGTCCATCTCAGTGTTCGGTTGGTCCTCTAAGTTGTTAAACAAAGCGAGACCATCATGGCATTTCTGAACCCATGATGGTCTCGCCTATCGCGCACAACATGTTGCACTTACGACCAGCCGGGGTCTGCCCGACCCGTACTGACGACTGGCCGACTCCTCGTGGAGTAGGCTACTCCCCAACTTGGCGGGAATTCTACACGATCAAAAGCGGGATTGGCTCAAATGAGCTGTTAAGTTCAACCGATCTCGCTGCTGAGTTGCTGGCTGAGCTGAATGAGCGCGTCGAGTTTGCTGAGCGCTGCGCCGCTGCGGATGCTTTCGCGGGCCATCTCGATCCCCGTAGCAATATCCGGCGCGGCATCGGCGGCGTAGAGCGCTGCGCCGGCGTTCAGCAACACGACATCGGTCCTCGCCCGTATATCCTCGCCAGCCAGGATGGCCCGCGTGATGGTGGCGTTGAATTCGGGCGTGCCGCCGCCCAGCTCGTCTAGGGTTGCCGGCGGCAAGCCGTAGTCCAGCGCATCGAGCTGGTATTCGGTGATTTGGCCGTTGCGCACTTCGGCGACGACGTTTGGTCCCACCGTCGTCAGCTCGTCGATCCCCGCCACTTGGGGCGATGAACTGCTGACGACCAGCGCATGCACAGTATCTAGCTGGGCCAGCACCTCGGCCATCACTCGCACGTAGCGGTGGTCCCACACCCCCAGCAGGTGATGCCGAGCCAAGGCGGGGTTGCTGGGCGGGCCGATGATGTTGAAGATTGTCCGCTGGCCGATCTCGCGGCGCGGGCCGGCAGCGTGCTTCATAGCCGGATGGTGCACCGGCGCGAACGCAAAGCCGATCCCTATCTCGTCTATACAGCGCCCAACTTGCTCCGGCGTCAGGTCCACCTTCACGCCCAGCGCGTTGAGCACGTCGGCGCTGCCGCTCTGCGAGGAAGCGGCGCGGTTGCCGTGCTTTGCGACGGGCACGCCGGCGCCAGCCACTACGAAGGCCGCCGTCGTGCTGATGTTGAAGGTGTTGGCGTGGTCGCCGCCGGTGCCGACGATGTCTATGAGTTTCGGCTGGCGGGTGGGAATGCGCGCCATGTGCGCGCGCAGCGCGCGCATGCTGCCCACGATCTCATCGGCGGTCTCACCCTTCATGCGCAGCGCAGCCAGGTAGGCGCCGATCTGCGCCGGCGTGGCTGCGCCGACCATGATTTCGTTCATCACCGCTTCGGCTTCCTCGGCGGTGAGCGAGGCATGGGTAAATAGCTTGGCGATCGCTTGCTGGATCACGATGTGTTGCTCCTATCCGCGCTGGACGATGACAGTGGTTCCCTGCGCCGGGTCGCGCCGGGCTTTGGCCGGCAGCGTCGTGTAGCGCTCGCTGTATTCATTGGGCGGCATCGTCCAGCGCCAGACCCACTTGGCTGCCTCAGGAGTCAGGTTCACACAGCCATGGCTGCGCGGGATGCCGTAGTCGTTATGCCAGTAGGTGCCATGGAAGGCGATGCCGCTGGCGGTGAAATAGCTCACCCACGGCACGCCGGGCAGGTCGAACGATCGGCTGCTCCCAATCGCCCCGTTGTGCATGTGCTGGCTGGGGGTCTTGCGATAGACATACCATGTGCCGGGCGTGGTGGTGAAGTTGGCCACCTGGCCGGTCGTTGCATCCTTGAAGGTCGTGCCAGTGGCGACGCGGGCAGTGAACACCTCGCGCTCTCCTTCATAGGCAACCATGCGCTGCTCGCGCAAATTGACCACGATCTTCTTCTGAAGAGGATCTACGTCTGGCGAAAGCGGGGTGAACTCGGCCGGCGAAATTGGGCGCATCTGCGAAGCCGGCACGAAGTAACGGCCAGGGAATAACTCATCCTCAATCTGATACCACCAGTCCAGATCGCCGCCGAACGGCAGCGGGTTGGCCCTTCGCACCTCAGGGGGGTCGAGCGTCGGCACAACCTTGATGACCTTGAAGACCGCGCTGCTGTAGTAGCGATAGCGTGCGCGCGGCGCTTTGACGGACGGCGCGGCGCGCGCATCCACGAAGGGCACGCTCACCTCGGCCCAAAAGCCGTCCTCGCCGGCGTCGGTGCGCGGGCGGTTCACTTGCCAGCTCACCGGCTGGACCAGCGCCGAATGCATATACCCGTCGTCAACCTGATACCAGGTCTTGTTGTGGGCCGAGCCGGAATCGGTCTGTAGCTCGGCGTAAATAGGCAACACGTCGTCGCGGCGAAGCGCGCGAACTTTGTCGGCTTTGACGTTCGGCTCCTTGCGCACGAGCGCGCCGGTCTGAAACACCCGCCCATAAAAGATCGCGTTGCGCTGAGGGACGGCGTTCTCTGCGTCTTCGCCATCTGGGCGCATGGCCGGCAGCGGAGGCACGATGCTGCGCGCCATGAGGAGCGCGCTGAGCTTGAGCAACGAACGCCTGGTCAAGCGTCGCATCGCTTAAGGTTGGCCAAGATAGCGCCGTAGCCGACGCCTCATCTCGGCGTATTCGAAGCCCCCGCTGAAGCGAGCGATGACGTTCTGTTGGCCGTCGAGGATGACGAATGTGGGCACGCCAACCACGCGATACTGGCGCACCAGATCGCGGCTGGCCGGCGCGTCCACGTCATAGGAGGCGAAGAGCATCGCATCGCCAAACTCTTGGCGCAGGCGCTCGACCAGCGGGGTCGTCTGCTTGCACACGGCGCACCACTCAGCGTAGAAGTCTATGAATGTGAAAGGGCCGTGCGCGACCTCCTGCGACTCGTAGTCCACGCGCGCCTCAGTAAAGCTCACCGGCCCGGGGTCAATCGTCGCGATCGGCATGGGTCCAGGTTGGCTGACGCAAGCCGTCAGCCCAACGATCAGCGCACACAGAAGAAACGCTCGCTTCACTTGGCTCACGCTCCTGGCTGAAGGGCCATGCGCCCCGCGTAGCGCGCGCCCTCGCCCAATTCCTCCTCGATCCTCAAGAGCTGATTGTACTTGGCGGTGCGCTCGCCGCGGGCGGGGGCGCCGGTTTTGATCAGGCCGGTGTTGAGCGCCACGGCCAGGTCGCTGATGAACGCATCCTCGGTCTCGCCGCTGCGGTGCGAGACGGCCACTGCCCAGCCCGCGCGCAGGCTCATCGTCACCGCGTCAATTGTCTCGCTCAACGTGCCGATCTGGTTGACCTTACACAGCAGGCCGTTGCACGCTTTCTCGCGGATGGCGCGCGCCACAAACTGAACGTTGGTGACCAAAAGGTCATCGCCGATCAGGCGCACCTTGTCGCCAACCCTTGCCGTGAACTGCGCCCAGCCGGCCCAATCGCTCTCTGCCAGCCCGTCCTCAATTGAGACGATCGGGTATTGTCGCAACCAGTTCTCCCAGTAGGCGATCATTTCGTCGGTGCTCAGCGCCTTACCCTCTTTGGCCAGGTGGTATTTGCCATCTTGGTATAGCTCGCTGGTGGCTGGGTCGAGGCCGAGCGCGATCTGCTCGCCGGGCTGGTAGCCGGCTTTGACGATCGCCTCTAGGATGACCTCGACCGCTTCTACGTTGCTCCTGAGCGACGGCGCAAACCCGCCCTCATCACCGACGTTGGTGCTGTAGCCCTTTTGCTTCAGCGTCTTATGGAGCGCGTGATAGCACTCCGCGCCCCACTGCAACGCCTCGGCGAACGACGAGGCGCCCACCGGCAGGATCATGAACTCCTGAAAGTCGGTGCTGTTGTCGGCATGCTTGCCGCCGTTGAGGATGTTCATCATCGGCGTGGGCAGAATGTGCGCGTTGGCGCCGCCGATGTAGCGATAGAGCGGTATACCCAGGCTGACAGCGGCCGCGCGGGCGACGGCCAGGCTGACGCCCAGGATGGCGTTCGCGCCCAGGTTGGCCTTGTTCGGCGTGCCGTCGAGCTGGTTGAGCAGCTTATCTATGCCCACTTGATCGGTCGCCGGCCAGCCTTCTAGCGCGGCGGCGATCTCAGTATTGATGTGGTTGATCGCCTTGCGCACGCCTTTGCCACCGTAGCGCGAAGCGTCGCCATCGCGCAGCTCAATCGCCTCGTTCTCGCCGGTGCTGGCGCCGCTTGGCACGCTGGCGCGCGCGTAGCTGCCATCTTCGAGGATCACATCCACTTCCACGGTTGGATTGCCGCGCGAGTCGAGGATCTCACGGGCGACAACAGTTTCAATGTAGCTCATTGTTAAGTTCTACTCCCTGGAGCAAGCTGTCTCGTCCAGAACGCGATTGTATCGCTCAAAAGAGGCAGAATTAAGTAGAGGGAGCATTTCTCTACCCAAGGTTCCGCCCCTCGCCATAAAGGCATCTTGTAGAGCCGAGAGCGCCCTCGCACGCAAAGCAAGTTTTAGCCGCCACCACACGTCCAGGCGGGGCCGGCTTTCAACGTTCCAGTCGCCCGTATCGGACGAGACGAAGTACTTGCTGCTGTGGTAATCCGAATCGGCGCTGTAGAGTATCAGCCGAAGTGGTTCGCCGCGCGCATAGGCCTGGGCGACGGCATACGAGACATCCCAGGCGCGCGGCATGGCCGGCTCACTGAGCATGTTGCTGATCGGCTGCACCCGTGCTCCTGAGACGTTCTCCAAGGCGAGCAGCGCGTGTTCCACATGATGCTGCTTTCCTGCCAATCGCCGGCTGCCAGCAACACCTGAATCCACGACGGCTGTGCTTGGTCCCCGCCACTGTTGCCAAAGTGATACAGAGTAAGTGTGGCAGAGACAATGACCCGGCCGGGCGGGATCGCCGTGAGCGGGAAGGTAATGTAATACTTTGGCGAAGCATGGCCAGTCGGCCACGTCAGGCTGGTTCTGGATTTTGAAGTCGGGGTGGTCTCCGTAGTTCCGGTTGGCCCATTCGTTTCCAGATGTGATAGTCATCGATAAGGCTGCTGCTTGTTGCGGACGAACGGCTAACAAGCCCCTATTGGTGAACGACCCACTGAACGCCCAGCGTCCCCCGAATGTTAGAATCAACAGCGTTCTCTGCGCGATGCGAGTGCCACTTTCTTGGTTGAAGGACTACGTTGAGATCACCCTACCGGTCGAGCAACTGGCGGAGAAGCTGACCCTGGCTGGCCTGGAAGTCGAGCAGATCACATACGTCGGCTTGCCGGGCAGCGAACTGCCCTGGGATCGCGACAAGATCTTCGTCGGCCAGATTTTGGAGGTGACACGGCACCCAAACGCAGATCGCCTGCTGCTCGCCACGGTGGACTACGGCGCAGCTCAGCCGATCACCGTGGTCACCGGCGCGCCCAACATCCGCCCCGGCGACCGAGGGCAGAAGGTGGCGCTGGCCTTGCGCGGCGCGCGCCTCTACGACGGCCACAAGCCCGGCAAAGCGATCATGGTGCTCAAGGAAGCAACGCTGCGCGGCATCAAAAATGATTCGATGGTGTGCAGCGAGAAGGAGCTGGGGCTGAGCGAAGACCATGAGGGCATCCTAATCCTGCCGGACGACGCGCCGGTGGGGGCGCCGCTGGCCGATTACCTCGGCGACGTGGTGTTGGAGATCGCGATCTTGCCGAGCTTTGCGCGCGCCGCTTCGATCATCGGCGTGGCCCGCGAGGTGGCCGCCCTCACCGGCCAGACCGTGCGCTACCCGGCCATGGACTTCACGGCCGAGGGCGACCCCGTCGAAGGCCAACTCAGGATCGAGATACGCGACCCGAAGCGCAACCCGCGCTTCACCGCCAGCATCATTCACGGCGTCACCCTCGCCCCCTCTCCCTTCTGGATGCGCCGCCGGCTGACGCTCTGTGGCATGCGGCCGATCAACAACGTGGTGGACATCTCCAACTACGTGATGCTGGAGCTGGGCCAGCCGACGCACGCCTTCGACCTGGACGCCGTGCGCGTTGGGCCGAGCGGCACGCGCATCATCATCACCCGACCGGCTGAGGCGGGAGAAACCCTGCAGACGCTGGACGGCCAGTTGCGCACGTTACAACCGGGCGACATTTTGGTGTGCGATGAGATCGGCCCGCTTAGCTTGGCCGGCGTGATGGGCGGCGCAGAGAGCGAGGTGAAAGAAACCACACGCAACCTGCTGTTCGAGGTGGCCGCTTGGGACAACATCAGCATCCGCAAGACGGCCCGCCATCACAACTTGAGCAGCGAGGCTGCTTATCGCTTCGCGCGCGGGGTTCATCCGTCGCTGGCGATCCCGGCCCAGCAGCGCGCCTTGCATCTGCTCCAGCGATACGCCGGCGGGGTGATCGCCCGCGGCATCCTGGACGCTTATCCCTCGCCCGCGCGCAAGGTCACGGTGGCGTTGAACCTGGAGCGCGTGAACCGCCTGCTGGGCGCGGACATCCCCTTCGAGGAAATGGGCCGCATCCTGCGGGCGCTGGAGTTCGACATTCAACCAGATCGCAATGCGCCCGCTGTGGTGCATGTGACGGCGCCAGAGCATCGCCTGGACATCGAAGGCGAGCACGATCTGATAGAGGAAATCGCGCGCGTCCACGGTTACGACCGCCTGCCGGAGACGCTGATGCGCGACGAGTTGCCCGCGGCGCAGGGCGAGCCCATGTTCGAATTTGAGGAGCAGGTGCGCGACCTGCTGGTGGATGCCGGCCTGCAAGAGGTGGTGTGCTACCGGCTGACTACGCCGGAGCAGGAGGCGCGCCTGTTGGCCGCCGACGCGCCGGGGGAGGCGCCGGCGTATGTGACCCTGGCCAACCCGCTCAACCCGGAACGGACGGTCATGCGCCGCACGCTCCTGCCCGGCCTGCTGGAGGTGTTGGCCAATAACTTGCGCCACAACAGCCCGCGGATTGCGCTGTTTGAAGTTGGGCCGGTTTACCTGCCACAGGCAGAGGGGCAATTGCCAGATGAACAACCGCGCCTGGCGATCGCGCTGAGCGGCGCGCGCCATCGGCCCTCCTGGCGCAGCCGCGACGGCCAGATGGACTTCTACGACCTGAAGGGCGTGGTCGAGTTCCTGCTCGATGGCCTGCACGTGGATGAGGTGTCCTACGAGCCGGCGGCGCACCCCAGCTATCATCCGGGCCGTTCGGCGGTTGTGCGGGCATGTCACCCGCCCCACCCCGTGCTGGGCATATTCGGCGAGCTGCATCCGGTGGTGCGTGCGCGCTGGGACTTGCCGGTTGATCGGCCGGTGTTGATCGCCGACTTTGACCTGCGCGCGCTGCGCGAGGCCGTAACCAGCGAGCGAACCATCCGCGACCTACCGCGCTTCCCCGCCGTGGTCGAAGACCTCTCGATCATTGTGCCCGAGACGATGCGGGCAGCCGAGGTGATCCAGGCCATCCATCGGGCGGGCGGCGCGCTGCTGTACGCAGTGCGCCTGTTCGACGTCTATCGTGGCGAGCAGGTCGGGACGGGCAAGAAGAGCCTGGCCTTTTCGCTCACCTATCAGGCTGAGGATCGCACGCTGACGGACAAGGACGTGGAGAAGGTGCGCGCCCAGATCATCCGCGCGCTGGAGGGACAGCTTGGGGCGATCGTGCGCCGCTGAGTCGGTCTCGCGTTCGCCGGCTGGCCGGGAAGCAAGCCGATGATCGCTCGCAGCGGGCTGGCGTTCTTCGCCCTCGTGGGGATACTCCTGACGTGCGCCTGCGCCTGTTGCGCCGCAAGCGCAGGCGGCTTGATCTGGCTCACCATCACGACACTGGGTGACTCGTCCCAGGAGCTGCTGCGAGGCGCGCTCGGCGAAGATGCACAGACGGAGGAGATGGCCGAAGCAGCGACGCCCGAGGCCATCTTGCGGCCGACCATCTCACCACTGTCATTAGATTCAGTTGAGGACCCCATCGCGCGCATCACCGCGGCGAGGTTGCCCCGCGAAGACCTGGCCGAGCTGGCCATCCGCTTTAAGGGCGTCCCTCCCGATGCAGCGCGGGTGAGTTGTCCGGCGCTGGCGCCGGGCTACGACGTCGGCGCGACCCGCACGTTCACCTTGAGCAACGCCGACACGGACGAGATGTTTGCGATAGAGGCGCGCCTGGAGCATAAAGGGGAGCACGTGTACATGTGGGTGCAGAGCGCGCCGGAGCGCGTGCGCTTGGCCCAGGCGAAGCTGAGCCGCGCCGCGCAGATCTTCGACCAGCAGATTTACCCGCGCACGCGCGCGTTCTTCGGCAGCGAGGCGCAGCCGGGGGTGGATTGCGATTTGCGCATCCACGTTGTGCACGCCAAAGGGATAGGGCGCAGCGTCGGCGGATACTTCTCGGCGCCCGATGCCTATCCGCGCGCCGTGCGCAGCGACTCAAACGAAGGCGAGGTCTTCATCATGCACGCCGAAGCCGGCTACAACGGGGCCGACCCCGGCAGCGAGACCTATTTGAGCACGTTGGCGCACGAGTTCCAGCACATGATCAGCTTTCATCAGACCCATGCGCCAGAGCTGTGGTTGGAGGAGGGCGCAGCCCAGTTCGCTGAGCGCTTGAATGGTTACGAAGACACCATCACGACGATTTACGACTTCGCGGCTGCGCCGCACACCCAGTTGAACGCCTGGCAGGACAGCAGCGCGGGCGACAACGGCGCCAACTACGGGGCCAGTTATCTCTTTTGGGCTTATATCTATGATCGCTTTGGTGAGGAGATCACGCGCCAGTTCGCGCGCTCGCCCGAACGCAGCACGCGCGCCCTGATGGACATCCTCGCCGCGAACAACGTGGTCAACCCCGATACCGGTGGCCGGCTGAGCTTTGAAGATCTTTTCGCGGATTTCGTCATCGCCAACTACATGGGCAAGGAGGTCATCGAGGTTGACAAGCGCTTTCACTACACCACAGTGCGCGTGCCGCCGATGGCCATACATGCTTCGCTCGCGGCGCGCGACTATCCGTTTTTCACCCGCCAGCGCCTGGCCCAATTCGGGACGCACTATTACAAACTAGAGGGCGAGTCGCCGGTCACGGTGGTCTTCACCGGCTCAACCGCGGTCGCGCTCCTGCCCACCGATCAGGCAGATGGGATGTTTTGGTGGTCAAACCGCGCCGACGTCAGCAACCCGCGCTTGACGCGCGCCGTGGACCTGACGGGCGTCTCGGGAGCGACGCTGACCTATCGGGCCTGGTACCGCCTGGAGCGCAACTACGACTATGCTTACGTGACGGTCAGCGCCGATGGTGGCCGCACGTGGGCGATCCTGTCGCCCACCTCCTGCACCCGCGAGAACCCGCAGAACGCCAACCTGGGGTGTGGCTACAACGGCGCGTCGGGCGGGGACGACAATGCCCCGCGCTGGCTGAACGAGCAGGTCAGCCTGGATGAATTCGCCGGCCAGCGCATCCTGCTGCGCTTTGAGATGGTGACCGACGCCGCGATCAATCGCGAAGGGCTGGCCATAGATGACATCGCCATCCCGGAGGTCGGCTTCTTCGACGACGGCAGCGTGGAGCAGGGATGGGAATCGGAGGGCTGGGTGCGCGTCGGCAACCTGCTCCCCCAGCGCTGGCGGGTTCAGGCGATTGTCACGCAGCGCGACGGCCAGCGCCGGCTACAGCGATTGTCGCTGGTGGATGGCATTGGGCAGATGACGTTTGACTTTGCGCGGGACGTGCGCAGCGTCGTGCTGGCCATCTCGCCCGTCACGCAGGTGACGACCGAGCCGGCTGCGTATGAGCTACGCATATCGTACGACGGACGATGAACGATGAAGTTGGTCACTTTTGAAATGGATGGGAGGATGGGCAGCGGTGCGCTCCATCCCGACGGTGGCATTGTTGACCTCACGGACCTGGGCGGCGTGTTGGAGCTGCTCACAAACGCCGAAGCGCGCATGGCGGCCGAGCGCCGGTTGGCCGACCCAGCAGTCAAGCGGTTGACGCAAGGGCTGCGCTTGCGGGCGCCGCTCACGCCGCGCGCCTTCATTTGCATCGGGCTGAACTACATGGACCACGTCAAGGAAAGCAGCGCGCGCGTCCCGGCCCGGCCGGTGGTATTCGCCAAGTGCCCAAATGCGCTGGCCGGCCCGGACGATGTCATCACCTGGCACGCGGACGTCACCCAGCAGGTGGACTGGGAGGCCGAGCTGGGCGTGGTGATCGGCCAGCGATGTTACCGCGTGGCCAAGGCGGAGGCCTTGCGCTATGTGGGCGGCTACACCTGCGTCAACGACCTGAGCGCGCGGGATATTCAGCTCACCGACAGCGCCGGTCAGTACACGCTGGGCAAGACGCTGGACGGCTTCTGCCCGATTGGCCCTTGCCTGGTGACTGCCGACGAGATCCCTGACCCGCAGAACTTAACCATTCGCTGTCTGGTGAATGACGAAGTGAGGCAGCATTCCAACACCCGCGAGATGATCTTTGGGGTGGCCGATCTAATCGCTCACCTGAGCCGGTTCATGACGCTGATGCCTGGCGACCTGATCGCAACCGGCACGCCGCCTGGCGTCGGCATGGGCATGAAGCCGCCTGTTTGGCTGCGGGATGGTGATCGGGTGGCCGTGGAGATCGAGGGCATCGGCGCGCTGACGAATACGTGCCGTGTACTTTAGGTGGGGCGAGCGTTTCGGCCCTTCGCTAACGCCCCCATGCGAAGCATCCGAACGCCCGCCGGACCGAAACTCCCACGAAGCCACCAACTCCGCACCTTGCTGTCATGCCGAGAAAAGCGAAGCATCTAAAGCGGCTGCGTTGACCAGGGCCGTGCCGGCTCGTTAGCGCTTTGGTCGGACACAAGTTTAGATTCTTCGCTGGCGCTGGTGGCGGCTATGCACAAGCTCGTGTGCGTCTTAAATGCGATGCTCAAGCGCGGGAAGCCGAACTTGTGTCCAAGCAACTCTCGACATCTAACACATATAACGCGGGAGGCAGAGCACTGGTGACTCCTGTAATGCGCATCCATGGTCGCGCCAAGCGTATGCGCACCAAGAATGATGAATGCACCCCGCGTGAATGGCGCATTCACAGTTCAGAGGCAGAGCCTCAGATTTGACTTCGCTGGCAGCATCGCTTGGTAGAAGGTTGTCTTTGTGTGATTCACCACGGGCGCAACCCAGCACACTATACCCTGCTGGGGAGATATATAATCTTGATGAATACGCAGGCCTCTCCATTCCCTCATCGGCGCAGGCACCTGGCGAATCCTTGAAAGGATTATTCAAGCAGTAGTGAGGTTATGAGGGCGAGCGCTATTGCCCATGCTCATCAGCGAGTTCGCTATCACCTGATAGTTGCAGGCCTCATAGCAGCGCTGAGTTTAGTCGGATGCAACTTTAGTTTGCTAAACCGTCGCGTGACGCCGGCTGCGCCGGTCGACGTGTCGCCAAAGGTCGCAGCGCAACTGCGCGATTTTGACTTCGCGGTGAGAAGTCTGCGCGAGTCATACATACAAGCAGATGCGCTGGACGAGGACTGGGATGCGCTGGCCGAAGCCTTGCGCGCGCGCATCATCTACGGCGATGGGCAAGATCAGTTGCTGATCGAGAGCTTGCAAGCCCTCCTGCAGGGATTGAACGACGAAGAGATCGCGCTCCTGTCCCCGGCAACGCCACAGACGACAGTTACCTCTACTGCAGCGTATGCCGGCATCGGCGTGCTGGTTGACCTGCCGCGCGAAGACAAAGATCGCCTGCTGATCTTGAGCGTCTTTCCCGATTCGCCGGCAGATCGCGCTGGCCTTAAACCACACGACGCAATCATCGCCATTGATGGCGAGCGGGTGACCTACGCCAAGCGCGATGAGCTGATCCCCAAGCTACGCGGGCGCGCCGGCAGCCAGGTGACGATCACCGTGCGCACGCCGGGTCGAGCACCGCGCGATGTGACGCTGACCCGTCAGCCCGTCACCCCCAAAGGCTCGATGAGTTATCAGCGCATATTCGGCACCAACATCGCCTACATCGCGCCCAACGTCTCTCAGCTCAGCACCATGCGATCGGATACAGCCAATGCATTGCGCGATCTGACGGCAGACCAAGACCTGAGCGGATTGGTGCTCGACCTGCGGATCGTCCGTGGCAACGACTTCCCACTGAAGGAGATGCTCAGCTTATTCGTCAACGGCCAGGTAGGCATCGTGAAGACGCGCAACCAGAGGAAAATTATCGAGATCGCCGGCAAGAGCATCGGCGGTTCCCAGGAATTGCCGATGGTTGTGCTGGTCAGCGAGATGACCAGCGGGCAAGCCGAGGCGTTCGCCGGCTTGCTACAGGACCTCGGGCGCGCCCGAATCATCGGCAACCGCACAAGCGGCCAGCTCGCCGAATTCACCACCGTCACATTGCCGGCTTCGCGCTTGAGGCTACAAATCCCCAGCGGGGATTACCAAAGCGTGAAAGGCAAGTCTTGGCGCGGCACGGGCGTCACCCCCGACGTTTTGTCGGAGGCGAGCTGGGAGGACTTCACCGCCGAGAACGACCTGCATCTCAAACAAGCGGTAGACGCCCTCACCTCACCCTAAGCGGCTGACAGTTGTCCCTCAGCCGCCGGAGACCCTTCTGCACAGCCGATGTCCTTCGCCGGACTGAGCAACGTGCGACACATGGGGTTCTGACAGCCTGGGCAGCGCAGTTTGTATTGCGTGGAATATAAGCGGTTGCCGCGCAGATGCTCGGCGACGATTTGAGCCAAGGCACGGGCGAAGCGCGGGTCGTCGTTCAAAGCCGGCGCCCGCTTGAAATTGGCGATGCCCACTTCGCGGGCCAGCTCCGCAAACTCGATGTCGATCTCATGCAGCGTCTCGATGTGGTCGCTGGTGAACGCTATCGGGACGATCAGCACGTTGCGGCGGCGCTGCGCGCCCAGCTTGCGGATCACCTGCTCGGTGCTCGGCCCCAGCCACTTGAACGGTTTGATTTCAGACTGATAAGCCAGCAAGAACTCGTGCGAGAAGTCCAGGCGCTGCATCACCGCTTGCACCGTGGCTGCGACCTCCTGGGGGTAGGCATCGCCTCGTTCGACCACGCTCAGGGGGAGTGAGTGGGCGCTGAAGAGCAGCAATACGCTATCCCTCTCTGCCGGCGGGAACTGCGCCAGGCCCTCGCAGATTTTGCCGGCCATGGCTTCGATAAATGCGGGATGCGTGGGCCAGCGGTCAATCAAGCTCCAGGCAAACGCATCGCGCAGCCCCAGCCGTAATATTTCTCGCCATAGCTCGTTCAAGCTCGCGCCGGTGGTGCTACAGCTCCACTGCGGATACTGGGTGAACGCCACAGCACGCCGCACGCCGTCCGCCTTCATCTGATGCAGCGCGTCAGCAGTCAGGGGGTCGGCGTAGCGAAATGCAATGTAGAAGCGGTGCGGGGCTGTCTCCGGCGAGATCTGATCCAGCCACTTCACCATCTGCTGACCCTGACGCTGGGTCCAGTAGTAGATGGGTGAGCCGCCGCCGATTTGGGCATACTTCTTCTGGATCTTGGGCGTGCGCCGGCGCGCGATAAACCTGCCGAGTCGCTCTTGGAAGGGCAGCGGGATCAGCTCGCGGTCGAGGAACATGCGCTCCAGATATGGCCCAACGTCGTCCGCGGTCTGCGGGCCGCCCAAGTTCAGCATCAGGATAGCGGTTGGCGCTGTCGGGCCGGTGTG
The DNA here is from genome assembly GCA_017743375.1 of Chloroflexota bacterium. Lineage (GTDB taxonomy): Bacteria > Chloroflexota > Anaerolineae > J036 > Brachytrichaceae > JAAFGM01. Next base: position 4,815 of record JAGHYX010000020.1, on the reverse strand, counting down.
CAGGTGACCGTTGTATGACGGTGCGATAGGAACGAGTGAGTCAGGCATGGACATATGCCCGTATTTTGTATGAGAGATATAAATGGCAGGTGAGGCAGGGAACGCTCCGGTCTTTAGTAACGCGGGGATCAGCTATAGGCAAAGGCCATCCGCAAGATATCCACGATCTGCTTTTCTAGCAAGGGACGGGTGGCGCACCCTACGAGGACGTGGCAGCGAGCGAAGCCGCACACGCTGTGCTCGGACTGGCATAGCGAGCAGCGTTGTTGGTGAAGTCGCCGGCGATTTGCACAATGCCCCGTTTGGGCTAGACTTGCTGCCCAATACACTGATACATGTGAGGATGTCATGAGCCTTCTAACCCGCTTGACCCTACACATCCCCGCTCCTGTTGTGGCGTGTGCGCTGTTATTGGCTGCCTGCGCAGCGCCGCCTGTCCAACCCACAGCGCCGGCTCAGCCAGCCGCGCCCGCTCAACCCGCCGCGCCGACTGAGCCGCCTGCTCAACCGGCTGTCCAGGCTGGCGTCGTCGTCGTTCCCGCCAGCGGCAAAATCCGCATCGGCGGCTCGTTTGCCCTCACCGGTCCGATCCCCGATCCGGGCAAAGACATCCGTCAGGGCGCGGAGATCGCCATTGACGACGCCAACGCCGCCGGCGGCGTGAATGGCTTTCTGCTGGAGCTGGTGGCCGAGGATGGCGCGTGCTCCGGCGACCAGGGCACCGTAGTGGGCAATAAGTTCGCCGCTGACCCCACCATCGTGGCCGTGACGGGCGGCACATGTTCCGGCGAGACGTTCGGCCTTAAGCCCATCCTCCAACGCGCGCGCATCCCCTTCGTCTCGCCCAGCGCCACCAATCCCGCCATCACCAGCGAGGACTGCGACGTGTGCAACCGCGTGGCGTTGAGCGACGCATTGCAAGGCCAGGTGGATGCTGAGTTCGTCTATAACGAGCTGGGCTTTCGCAAGGTGGCGGTGATGCACGATAGCTCCGATTACGGGAAGGGCGTGGCCGAGATCTTCCGCGACGCCTTTGTAAAGCTCGGCGGGGAAGTGGTGGCCTTTGAGGGCGCGAAGGTGGGCGACACCGACTTTCGCGCGCCGCTCACCAAGATCGGCGTCAGCCAGCCGGAGTTGATCTTCTTCGGCGGCTATGCCACCGAGGCCGCGCTGATCGCCCAGCAGATGAAGGAAGTGGCCGGCTTGGAGAAGACGAAGTTCATGGGCACCGACGGGGCCTATACCCAACAATATCTGGACACCGCCGGCAGTGCCGCGGAGGGCACGTTCATGTCTTACGTGGCCGGCGATACCCAGGCGGATAAGCTGAGCGCCTTCAGGGAGAAGTACATCGCCAAGTTCGGCATCGAGCCGGAGAAGCTCGGCCCGTTCCACGCTCAGTCATACGATTCCGTGTTGCTCATCGTCGAGGCGATCAAGAAGGTCGCCAAGACCGACAGCGCCGGCAACCTGCTGATTGACCGCGAAGCGCTGATCAAGGCCATCCGCGAGACGAGCGGGCTGGCCGGCATCACCGGCACGCTCACGTGTAACCCGATCGGTGAGTGCGGCGCCGGCGGCGTGCAGGTCTTCACCGTCGAGAACGGCGCGTTCAAGCAGGTATACGGTTTCGGACTGCGCTAGATTACTGTCGCACCCTCCTTATCGCTTGGCGCGGCGCAGCGGGTTTCCCTGCGCCGCGCCCCTTTGATCGCGCAACCGAGAGCACATCATGACAGTAGTCCCTCAAGAACACGGCTGGCGCGCGCAACGCTCGAATGCGCTGGCCCTGCACCTGCTCGCTCGGGCGATCGGACTATTGATCGTTATTGCGATCCTGGCGCGCGCGGTGAGCGTAAGCCTGAGCGAGAACTACCCGCTCACGTTCTGGGTCTCCCAGTTGGTGAACGGCCTGGTGCTCGGCGGCGTGTATGCGCTGGTCGCGCTCGGCTACACCCTGGTGTACGGCATTCTCTTGATGATCAACTTCGCCCATGGCGAGGTCATGATGGTAGGCGGGGTAGCCGGCTTCTTCGGCCTGCAGATCGCCAGCAGCTTGGGTTGGCTCGACGGCAGCGCAGCAGCGCTCGGATTGCTCTTTGCGCTGCTGGCAGGCATGGGGGTTGCCGCGCTTACCGGCTTGACGCTAGAGCGGGTTGCCTATCGCCCGCTGCGCGGCGCGCCCAGGCTGGTGCCGCTGATCAGCGCGATCGGCGCCTCGTTGTTCCTGCAATACTCGGTGCTGCTGATCTTCGGCGTGCGACCGATGGTGTATCAGCGCCCTGCTCTGATCGCCGACGGCCTGCGCGCAGGGCCGGTGTTTGTGCCCTACACAGGTTTGATCATCTTCGTCACCTCGCTGCTGCTGATGGGGATGCTGGTCGCCATCGTCCAGTACACCCGACTGGGGCGCGCCATGCGCGCCGTGGCCACGGATAAAGAGGCCGCCGCGCTGATGGGCGTGGACGTGAATCAGATCATCGCGCTCACCTTTCTGCTCGGTTCGGCATTGGCCGGCGCGGCTGGGGTGATGCTGGGCTTTCATAACTCGGTGATCAAGTTCAACAGCGGCTTCATCCCCGGCCTGAAGGCGTTCACCGCGGCGGTGCTGGGCGGCATCGGCAACATCCCCGGCGCGATGGTCGGCGCGCTGTTGCTGGGCGTCGCCGAGTCCATCGGGCCGAGCGCGCTGGGCATCCCAGCGGAATACCGCGACATCATCGCCTTCTCGGTACTCGTGCTGGTGCTGATCTTTCGACCGGCCGGCTTGCTCGGCGAAGTGGTGGTGGAGAAGCGGGCATGAGCACACGCTGGCTGCTGAGCGGACTGCGCACGGGCGGGGTGTTATTCGCTGTGCTGGCGTATCTCATCCTGATCGGCCTGCCCGGCCGGCTGGGCGAGGCCACTGTGCTGGCGCTCGCGGCGCTCACTGTCGGCCTGTTCAGCCTGGCTTGGCAGCGCCGAGGCGCGCGCCCGTCCCTCGTCGCGCTGTTGATCGAGGGGGTAGCGGGCGGGGTGACGCTGAGCACGCTGGTCGCGCTGCTGATGGGGATCATCGCTGCGCTGATCGCCGGGGGCGCGCGCGTGCAAACCGTCCTGGATAAGATGACCCCGCCTGCCGTCGCCGCCTGGTTCGGCGTCCCGCCCGTTGCGATCACGCGCGGCGAATTGGAGGCCGCAGCCATGCTCAGGACCTGGCTGACGCTGGCTGCCGCCGGCCCACTCGGCGGCCTGCTCGCCTTCGGCTGGCAGCATCGCCAGGCCCTCAGACAAGCCGGCGGCGAAGCGCTCCGCCGATGGCTGGTGCGCCTGTTGCCCTTTGCGCTGCTGGGGCTGGTGCTCGCCCTCGGCGATCCAGCCGTCACGATCGGCGGGAGTCAAAAGGGCACGCTGCGCCTGCTGGCAGCAATGCTCAGCATCGTCGCCGGCCTGGTCGCTTGGCGGGCAGCCCAGTCCAGCCGAGAACAAGCTCTCCTGGGCGGGCTGCTCCTGGCCGGCTTGGCCATCCTGCCGTTTACCCTCGATCAGTTCCAAAACGCCGTGATGGGCATCGTGTTTATCTTCGTCATGATGGGCCTTGGCCTGAACATCGTGGTTGGCTACGCCGGCCTGCTGGATTTGGGCTACGTGGCCTTCTTCGCCATCGGCGCGTATGCCTACGCCTTTTTGTCCGCGCCGTTCTCCTCACCCTGGTTCTCGCAGCAACTGGCGCAGTGGGGGGTGCCGACCGATCAGCCCTTGCTCAGCTTCTGGCAGGCCATCCCGCCGATCATGGTGCTGGCCGCGATCGGCGGCGTGCTGCTGGGCACACCTGTCTTGCGCCTGCGCGGCGACTACCTGGCCATCGTCACGCTGGGGTTCGGCGAGATCATCCGCCTGTTCATGCTCAACCTCGCCGATCTCACCAACGGGCCGCGCGGCCTGTTGAACATCGCGCCGCCGACGGTGTTCGGCTACGACCTGGGCAACCCGCGCGACATCTTCATCCTGGCACTGCTTGGCTCCGGCGCGATCGCGTTCGTGGCGCTGCGGCTGGAGCGCTCGCGCCTCGGCCGCGCCTGGGTGGCCATCCGCGAAGATGAAGAGGCGGCCCAGGCGATGGGCGTTCCCCTGGTGCGCGCCAAGCTGCTGGCGTTTGCGATCGGCGCGACCTTCGCCGGCCTGGCCGGTCAGCTCTACGCGGCGCGGCAAGTGAACATCTTCCCCGATAACTTCACCCTCTTCGTCTCGATTGACGCGCTGGCGCTCATCATCGTGGGCGGCATGGGGAGCATCCCCGGAGTCGTGTTCGGGGCGCTGGCCCTCAAAGGGCTACCAGAGGTGTTGCGCGGCGTGGACGAGTATCGCATCGTGGCCTTCGCCGCGCTGCTCGTGATCATGATGATCGCGCGGCCGGAGGGCATCTTGCCGGCCCAGCGCACGAAGGCCGAGTTGGGCGCAAGGGCGGAGTCCTAGCCGGGCGTCTATACCCTTCACGCCGAAGGTGGGGATCACCGCGCTGCTCAGGTCGGCAGAATCGCATGGCCCTGCCGCATATAAGCGAAGTGAAGCGCCCAGACTCACGCTTGGTTGAGGCGCGGCGTAAGCCCGATGCCGTCTTGGCGAATTTGTCACACAAGGGCAGGTTAAATGGCTTCGCGGGGCTTTTGGCCGGACGAGCCGTTTAGATGCCGCGCCGGCGCTCAGCGCGACGCCCTTGAGCGGCCTTCCATTGCGGACAGTCACGCCATCCTTCGCGCGCCGAGCGCGGGCGTGGAAGAATGATGGCGCACTCTCGGACAAGCCGAAATGCGGAGCGAAGCACACAACGCGCTC
>JAGHYX010000147.1 GCA_017743375.1 Chloroflexota bacterium | reverse complement strand
CCCTTGAGCGTCTGCGCTGGCTTGCCATCCGCCACCCGCCAGAGGCGCACGACTCTGTCTGCCCCGGCTGTGGCCAGCAGTGCATTATCCGGGCTGAAGGCGACTGACAGGATGGGTTTCTCCTGTTTGGGCAATTCGCTGGCCAGCTTGCCGTCTGCCACCTGCCAGAGGCGGATTATCCCGTCCGTCGAGGCAGTCGCCAGCAACTGCCCATCGCTGCTAAAGGCCAGGCTAATCACCACCCCCTTTGCGTGTTCCAGCGTCTGCACTATACGACGGCTGCGTGTGTTCACGAGATGAACTTTGTACCCACCAGCAGCCAGCAATTCTTCATCTGGGCTGAAGGCGAGGCTGAAAATAGTGTCGGCAATTGGGGACTCTGACCGCGTTCCTCGCTTCAGGTCTTGTATGATGACGATCGATCTGTCTGTTTCTCGTCGTTCGCTAACGGAAAGCGCAACCATGCGCTTTTGAGGGCTAATCGAGACGGGCACATTGACAAGCTCAAGTACATCCTCTAAGAGCGTTAATGTCCAGCAACACGCATCACTAGATACATTAGCCACTTGGCGACCGTCAGATGCACGCTCAATTTTTGCACGACCAGGTACAAAGCTACGCGCTACTATCTCTCCATCGCTGCTGAAAGCCAGCCTATCCGGAGTATCAGGTTGCGATAGTGCTAGCTTGCTCAGCAGATTGCCTCTGGGCATCTTCAAGATGCGCAACTCAGATGATGCGAATAACAACAGTTTGTCGTCCTGGCCGAAGTGTAGAACGCCCGATGATGCCTGAGCGGATGATCCGCGTAGGTTTGACACCTGCTTTCCAGTTTCTAAATCCCAGACCACAATGCCGCTCTTTCGGAGCAGTCCGGCCAGCAAGCGACTATCCGAGCTAAACGATAGGGCGAGTGGCCTAGCGGGGAGATTACTGATCGTGCGCAGCTTTCTGCCGTTCTGAGCTGACCATAATTGAACTGTGCCGTCGGATGCGCCCGATGCTAGTGTCTGGCCGTCTGAGCTAAATGCCAGGCTGCTAATAGACGCTGTGTGGCCTGCAAGCGTACCGATCGGTTTGCCTGAGAAGTCCAAGAGCCTGATGTCGTAATCAGACCAGCTAGTAAGTGCCAGCCGCTGACCGGCGAAGCTCAGAGCTGCTGAACGGCGTTTCAGGGCTTTCTCAGACTGTTTCGCTACCTTGCCAGATGAGACATCCCAAACCAGCATAGAGGTTTCAGTGACATCACCGACGAGGCCAGCCAGTGATCTGGCATCCTGGCTAAACTGTAAGAATGAAACTGCTTTCTGAATCGGCCGCTCGAGCTTTCGCACGAGCTTGCCATCAGCCGTCTGCCATACGAAGACATCGCCATATTTCCCTCCACCGGCTATCAACTGCCCATCTGGGCTGAAGGCCACACTCTGAAAGGCTACGCCGCCCTCCAGCGTGCGCACAATCGTGTTGAGCTTTGTCGCGTCGCGCAGCTCGACCGCCAGGCTCGTCGCCACCGCCACCAGCCGGCCATCAGGCGAAATAGCTGCGCTGTTCACGGTCGGTCCGCCGGTGCGCTTTAGCTCAATCACTTGGCCGGCGTTCTCCGGCGTAATCGCTGCCGCCAGCGCAACACGCGGCACTCCCACAGAAAGGATCGTGCACATTACCGCGACAAGAGAAACAAATGCTCGTCTCACAGAAGCACCCTCCTAGGCTTGTTCAACAATCCGAATCTTAGTTGTGTGCGCCCCGTTGTCAAGTAAAAACGACGGTTTTATTCTTGGCGTGAGCGCACGAGGGTCATCAGTATCCTGCCTCACCTCGTCACCCTGAGCGCAGCGAAGAGTCTAGAAGCGCGGTTGACCGAGGCGCTGCGGGATTACAGAGGCAGGGTGTTTGGCGGCTGCGTAGGTCGGGCAGGCGTTTAGATGCTTCGCCTTGCGAAGCACAACAGTGATGGGGCGTGGCCTTGATGACACCGTTGTCATTTGTTTGGGCAGGACTTTAGTCGTCTCACCGCGTTCAAGCAGCGCGCTCGCGGCGTCGGCACGCATTGGACAGAAAGCAGGGATTCGGCCCTCAAAGTGCGAGGTTAACAAACTTAAAGCCTCTGCTGGTTTTCACCTGCGCGTCATGTTGACGTGATATAATTAGACTTCTGCCAGGTAAAGCCCATGAGCTTTGCAGCCTCTGGCGGTTAGGGTGAACAGACTTTATCTGTTGGAGGTGAGAGATGAAGAACCTTAAGCTTGGTATCCACTACATCTGCGACTTCTCCGGTTGCGATCGGGCGTTGCTTTTGAACAGCGAACGGGCCCATGGGCTATTCGCCGAAGCGGTGCGCAGCGCAGGCTTAACAGTGGTGGACGAGGGGCTGTATAAGTTCAGCCCTCACGGCTTCACCAGCTTCCTGCTGCTGGCCGAGTCTCACGCCGGCTTGCACGCCTGGCCTGAGTATGGCTACTGCGCAATTGACCTCTTCACGTGCAACCCCAAGATTGACCTGAAACCTCTGATCCGGAAACTGAAGCGCTTGTTCAAGGCACAGCACATCGCCGTGCGCAAGGCTGAGCGCGCTGCTCAGGTCGCTGAGCCAACGTCCATCCTCGCAGGAGCAGTGGTATGAGCAACATCTGGGTCACAGAGCAGTTGTATCCGACGCTCCGACTTAGCCTCTGCGTGGAGAAAATCCTGCACGAGGAGAGGAGCGAATATCAACGCATCCAGGTCCTGCAGACGGCGTACTTTGGTCGTACGCTGATCCTGGACGGGATCATCCAGATTACCGAGCTGGACAATGCCGGTTATCACGAGCTGATCGCGCACGTGCCGGCGCTGGCGGTGGGCGCCCCCAAGCGGGCGCTCATCGTCGGCGGCGGCGACGGCGCCACGCTGAAGCAACTGCTGCGCTACCCCTCCCTTGAGGAGGTCGTGGTCTGCGAGATCGATCGGCGCGTGGTCGAGGTCTGCCGGCAATACTTCCCCAGCTTTGCGCCGGCTTGGGACGACCCGCGCGTGAAGCTGGTCGTCCGCGACGCCTTCGACTACCTTGCCGAACGCCCCGGCGCCTTCGACGTGATCTGCGCCGACACTACCGATCCGGTAGGGATGGCCGAAAGGCTATACACGGAGGACTTCTATCGCCTCGTCGTACAGGCCCTGGCGCCCAACGGCGCAGCGTCGCTGCTGGGCGATCAGCCCTACTTCAGCCTGGATCGGATCCGATCGCTCCTTCGAGCTGCGCGCGATCTGGTCAAGCACCCGGCGTATTACTACGCCTTCGTGCCATCCTATTCTGGCGGCGGCGCCGGCTTCGTCTACCTCTCCGACGTGCCCTGGCAGGCCGGCTTGGACCGTCCCTATCCGCCCGGTCAGAACGACTACCTCACGCCCGAGATACACCGCGCTGCGTTTGCCCTGCCCGCCTTCATCCAGAGGGCGTTGGCATAACTCACAGCACGACCAGGTCATCGGCGTGGATGAGCAAGGGCGCGTAGCTATAGCCTAACACCTTCTCAATTTGATCTGAGCGCCTGCCGGCGATGCGCGCGGCGTCGCGCGCGCTGTAGCGCGTGATGCCGCGCGCGACCTCGCGGCCGTTCAGATCGTGCACAGCCACGAACTCGCCGCGCTCAAACTCGCCGAGCACCTCTCGGACGCCGACAGGCAGCAGGCTCTTACCGCTGCGCAAGGCGCGCACAGCGCCGTCATCGGCGACGAAGGCGCCGCTCGTGCGCTCTGAGAGGATCCAACGCTTACGGCTCTCGATGCGGTTGACGGTCGGCAGGAAACGCGTGCCCACCGGCTTGAGGTTCGCCGCGTCGACGATGATGTCCGGGCGCCCACCGTGGGCCACGATGGTCATGCATCCCGAGCGCGTGGCCAGCTCAGCCGCTTGAATCTTGGTCAGCATGCCGCCCACGCCCAGGCCGCTCTTGCTGCCGCCGGCCAGCGCGCGAATGCGGTCATCTATCTCGGTCACTTCGCTGATAAGCTGGGCGCGTTTGTCTTTGCGCGGGTCGGCGGTGAACAAACCTTCGATGTCGCTCAGGATCAACAGCAAGTCTGCGCTCAGCACATTCGCCACCAGCGCCGAGAGATTGTCGTTATCCCCCACGCGGATCTCCTCGGTCGTGACGGCGTCGTTCTCGTTGACGATGGGGACGATGCCGTGGGCCAGGATGGTGAGCAAGGTATCGCGGGCGTTCAGGTAGCGCCGGCGATCGCTTAGGTCGGCGCGCGTGAGCAGCACCTGCGCCACGCGCACATCGAACATGCCGAACACCTGCTCCCAGATGGCCATCAGGTAGCTCTGGCCGACGGCAGCCAGCATCTGCTTCTCCGGCAGCGAGACCTTCTTGGCGCCGTTCAGCCCGATCCGCTCGCGGCCGGCGGCCATCGCGCCGGAGGACACAAGCGCGACGCGCACGCCCTGTTCGCGCACCCGCACAATTTGCTGGGCGATCTCCAGCATGCGCCGGCGATTCAGGTGCGGCGTGCCGGCGGTGAGGGTGCTGGTGCCGACCTTGACCACGAGCGTGTGCACGGATGAGGGCATGGCTACGGCAGATTATAGGGAGGCGAATCGGATTGCATTCACGCAAAGCCGCCAAACACTCGTTGTGCCGAGCGCGGGGTTCCCTACCCCAAATGAACGCACCTGCGAATGTCCATTCGCAGCAGACGAACTTTTATAATTTCATCTGCCATGGCCACGGGAACGCAAATGCCGGCTCGCACGCCGGAGGTTGATGTCGTCGAAGAGGAGATGGTATGGACCGAGCCGCTGTGGCGCGTGCTCATTCACAACGACGACGTGACGACCTTTGAGTTCGTCGAGCGCATGTTGCAGACGATCTTCAAGCTCTCACGAGAGATGGCCGAACACATCGCCTGGCTTACCCATACCAACGGGATCGCGCTGGTCTGCGTACGGCCACGCAGCGAAGCGGAGCGATTGGTGGGTCAGGCCATCTTCGCCGCCCGTATGGAAGGCTTTCCCTTGATGCTCACCTGCGAGCCAGACGAGTAGAGGGGTCATCCCCCTGGCAGGCTTCGGCACATGCTAGCGACGCACGACGGGGAGATAGGCGCGGTAGGCATAACTGCGGAATACGATCGGAATATACACTCGATAAGGTGGCCCTTTCACGATCGGCAGATAAGCTTGGTAAGGTTCTATCGTGGTCGTCACCAGATTCGAGGCGTTCAGGACTGAGCCGTTTTCAACGCTAAAACTATTGACCAGTTGCGTCACGACCAGCGTGCTGGTGAGTTCTACCCGGAAGGTGATGGTGACCAATTGACCAGCTGGCACACTGCCCGACCATGTTACCGTGTTACCGCTGACAGACGGTGCCGGGCCACTGGAGGCAACGGCTGAGCCTGGTACGATGCTGCCGTTAGGTCCAACAGTATCCGTCACTTGGGCAGTGGTGTCGACGTTCACGCCACTCAGGACCAGCGTATAGGTGATCACGTCGCGTGTCTTTGTCGTGGTTGTTACTCCCAATCCCTCATCTCGGTCGCTCACGAACTTGATAGGGCTGGCAAGCGGGCTATTGAGCGCGCTCATAGGTGCAGGGTGGTTCATTTGGATGTTGATCGCAGCCCAGGTAAAGAGACTGATCAAACCACTTGCTGCGACAGCAGCGATCAAGGTGCTCCTTTGATACATCACGATCTCCTAGGAGATAGAAATTAGCAATCTGACTATAGCACGCCTACTTGTGAAGATCAAGTGCTCACGCTGGGCTGATGCGGTTGATTTCCAAGCACCAAATCAGCGCCCAGGCTTCCTAAA
>JAGHYX010000146.1 GCA_017743375.1 Chloroflexota bacterium | reverse complement strand
ACACGGGAGCGAAGACGGTGTTGGTAGCGTCAACATCACTGACGAGGTTGTAGCTGCCGTAGGAGGCCACCGTGGTCTGCGGGAAGTCGAGGTTGCCCACGCCCACCAGCGGCTCGCTAGAGGTGAACCGCACGCTGCCGAAGAAGCGCCCGCCCAGGGCGGGGAAGATCGGATGGGTCAATGGCAGGCTGCCGCCGTTGAACAGGTTGATGCCGAAGCTGGAGAACGGCGCGATCGTGAAGTTCAGCGTGTAGCTGATCAGACCGGTCGGCTGATAGAAGAATTCGGCCGTCACGTTGGCTACGTTGCCGGTGGTGTTCTGGAGCTGGAACGAAGAATACTGGATGAAGGTGGTGTAGAAATTGTTGATGCCAGAGTAATTCGCACAGTTCGCCTGGGCGGCCGGCGTGTTCGGGCACAGGCGGAAGGCCGAGGGCGAGTAGAGCACCGTGGCGGCGGCGTTTGGCGTGAGCATCGCGTAGTCGCCGACCCAGTTGGCGAAGATGGGTGGCACGCCAATGTTGGTCAGTGTTTCTACTGCGCCAGCCAGAGGCTGCGTGGCGTTGATCACGGCGCTGAATGCAGCGATGTTTGTCGCTGGTGCCTCACTGTCTATCCAGCTCCGGAAGGTCTGCCAACCGTAAGGCTGCAGCGTGCCGGTCTGTGTGCCTATGGTCACTCCAGCAAAGCTTCGGTAGGTGATGGTGTAGTTGGCGGTGGAACCGGTGGTGTTCTGGATGGTGTAGCGGCTCGCTTGGCGGGCGGGTTGGCCGTTTGCGGTTGGAATGCGATAAATCGCCGGCACAAAGAGGGTGGTTGAACCCGTGTTAAACGCCTCGTATGCCCCGGCTTCATTGCCCGACGGCGGAGCGGACTGGTCTGGCACTGGGTTGCGGCCGGAGTAGACTGTCGTGGCTGCGGCGACGATGTCCTGGTCGGCGCTGAGCACGATACTGCCGACCCAGTTGGACGGCAGGCCGGGCACGCTGGAGAGAGCGACGGCGGCGCGGCCCAGCGGCGGGATGGACGGCAAGTTCTGCGGCGAGGTGGCGGGTGAGCCGTTGGTGTTGTAGTACTCGGCCACTACAGTCGCCGGAGTGCTGCTCGACGTATTCATCACCGAATAGCTGCTGTTGCCTGTGCCGACCAGATAACCGCTGGGGTCCGTCAGGTCGGCGTGGGCGGTGTTCAGGTGCATCGCTGTGAGGCCAACGGTGGTCAACAGCGACGCAAGTCGAAAGAGAGTTGATCTGTTCATACTGTGCCTCCAAAAGTTATTGGACTGGCTCTAATATAGTCAGAAAGCTCCTCAGCGTCTATACTCTTTTTGGGTGATCACCGTCTGATAGGCCTGCTCCAGGCTATCCAAGACGACGCTCGGCGAGGGGTATTCGCGGCGGATGCGCCTCAGCCCGCCCTCAGCAATGCGAGCGGCGAGGGCGGGGTCTCGGAGCAGTCGGATGATGCACTCAGCGAACGCCTCAGGCGTGTCAGCGACCAGCGCCTCTTCGCCGGGCACGGCTTCCGCGCCAGAATTGGCCCAGCTCGTCATCACCACCGGCAGCCCACGCGCAAAAGCATTTAACACCTTAAGATGGCAACTGTAGCGCCCAAACTGCAAAGGAAAGATGAGCACGCTCGCAGAGTCATAGAAGGCTAAAAAATCGGAGTGATTTTGGTATCCATAGCATTTTATATATTCTTTAGTGCAGAATACATCTTCGCTCTTTTTGTCTTTTACACCTACCAGATTTACCTCTAGATTATTTATAGCTTGTAATAAATTCGGCAATACCCTATCTGTAAACCAAGCCATCCCTTCTTTTGTTCTTTTATCATTGAAATTTCCTATAAAAAGAATTTTATTCCCTTTTCTCTCTCTATAGCCATCACATATTTCTTCTATGAAGTCAAACCACGTCGGAGATATAAAAACATTATTAGAATTAGGCAATAAAATCTTAATTACTTCTGCATCCTTTGTATTATATACAATCAGGCCATCTGTTAAGCTATAGTTGATAAATTCACAATAAGCAGCTCTGGCAAAAGAGAGCAGGTAGAGTGGTCGAACTGCGCGAGGCGCGGAATAAATATGCTGGAAGCGCAGCGCAGTGATGATATCCATCACTTGACCGATCAACACTGGTCGGACGGCATTAGACAAGCGCCGCAGCGCGCGCCGCGCCGCGTGAACGAGCCAGGGGTGATTGGCGTGAATGAGGTCAAAACGCTGCCGTCGCATCACGTCAAGCAGTATCGAATCCAATCCACTGCTGTGCACCAGCGCATACTCTGCGGGATCAATCACCCGTCGCACCAGGCGACCCATGCGCGCAAATAGGTCTTGAGCGATTGGGACGACTTGACGATAGGTCACCTGCTGAAGCAGGTCATCCGCGAGATGGCGCTCATGTGCACGCGCCAGAGCCACGAAAGAAACATCGTAACCTCGCCGACGCAGCCCTTCAATGTAGTAAGCGTATAATTGACTGGCTGCACTACCAGAGCGCGGCGAAGGCACAAAATCTGATAAAAAAAGAATGTGTAATTTTTTACTCATATTATATATTGATTAAGTATCTTATAGATACAGCTTAAATATTTATCTAGGCAAGAACAATAAAACGACGAACAGACTAGCTCACTGGTCAAAGCGATACATCCTTGTTAATGTCTGTATCCAATCCAAAACGCTACGATCCATTGTCCTAACAGTTGACAGCGAGGGCAATCCGTAAACAAGCACTTCACCGCATGCATCGCCGGCACGCACAGAGGGCGCAAAATCGGTCACGAAGAGAATACGCAGTCTGCTGCTCACGCCGGATCAATCAAAGATTCTCTGGGAGAAAATAATACATTAAAAGGGCCGCCAGCCTGCGAGGCCCTTTCGTTAAAGCGATCTCTGTTAAGAATCAAATGTCTATTATATGGAGATAATACGCATATATAATTTAGATTGGCAAAGTAATCATATATATCACTTGCCTTGTTTTGGAATCTTCTCTGCATTACATCTGATATTTCACAGATCACAAAAGGTCTGTTGTTCTTTATAGTGTAAACAGAGCCCAACAGTATATTATATTCTGAACCTTCAGTATCTATCTTGATCAAAGTTACATCTTTATATTTGCTAAAAATAGAATCTAAGGTTCTGCATTGAACATTCTCTGATCTTGTGACCGAGCCTTCAATAGGAGCCAGCGAAGCAATCAATGGCCGATCTGAGTCAAAATAAAGACTCCCCGCCTTCTGGCATTTGTCAAGCGCAAAAGGCAATACAGTTATTTTCTTGGAAAGATTAGGATTCAAGCTTAAGTTATGACGCAAGTATCTTAAGTTTGAAAAACCTGGCTCGATGGCAAAAACATGTTTATAGTACTTTGCAGCCACTAGAGAAATAAAACCCGTGCTTGCGCCGATATCTATAAAAATGCCCTCAGGGTTTTGTAGACGTTTTAAGAGGTTAAACTCTGGACTGCTTGCCAGATCAGTCATAAAATAAAGATACCTAAAATCCCTTACGCTTAGGTCAAAATCAACTTGCACGTCCCCATCCAGCACCAGCCGACCCATATCGCCTGCTGCGAACAGCCGGCCAAGCTTCATCGCACGCCCAAGCTTGGTGAGCCAGGGAGATCGTCTGCACATGCGTCCGAAGGCAGACAACAGGGCGCGCTTAGTCCACATAACCCAGACGTCGCAGGCGCTGCGCGATGACATCCGCATCTGCAGCGCTAAACGCAACAGGAGGGTGAGGAAGGGGCATCCCAGGCGCAGCGCTGCGGTCGGCTGCGCGGCTATCGAGCGCGCTGGGTACTGCCGCGCCGAGCAGGTCCAGGACCAGACCCGCCACATCCCACACCACCAGAGCATCATACGCCAGCGGGCGGTTGGCCCCCAATATGCCCAGTGCGGCATGATCGCCGAGGCGCGCGCTTAACACAGGAAAGACCATGCGTTGATCGGAACTGCCGACTGCGCCGCTGTATGGCGGCGCCAACTCGAGCACCAAATCTGGGAAGCGCGCTGCGTATTCACCCCACCAGACCTCCGCAGCGCTTCTCACGGCCTGGAAGACGTTCCGTCCTTCTGCGTCGCGCAGGTCTCGCGCCGCAGCGGCAATGGCCGCGAGCAGCTCATCCGCCTGTGCTGGGGAGAGCAAGCCGGCCGGCTGTCGGCCGCGCACGTTCATTGTGATCCCGATCGTCGGCCCGTAGAGCACTTCGGGAATCGCCGGCCAGTGCTGGGCATAGAAGGCCAGCGCGTCGGCTTCCCGGCCATTGCGCAGCCGGCTGGCGACCGCGGGCAGCAGACGGCGGACCAGGCGCTTGAGGAGCGTGGCCGATGGCAGATGTAAGAACGCTTCTGTGCCTGTCATCTGACCGACGCCGAGCGACGTCAGCCAACGGTCAACGCTAAACGCAAACTGCGGCGCCGGCGCAGTGCCGTGGTCCGAGACCAACAGGACGACGTCGGGCTGGGCAGCCTCCAGCCAAGCGCGAACGCCGGCGTCGAGCGCGGCCCAGAACTCGGCGATCTCCGCCGCCAGCGGGTGACTGACGTCGAAGAGCGCATCCCAGAACAGGTGAAAGAGCCGGTCGGTGGCCGTAACGACGTGGACGTAGAGCCGAGGCGCTGCGCCGACTGAGGCGATCGCCCGCTGGCCAGCGGTGAAATGATTGCGCAACAGCCAGGTGATCTGCCGCAACGCCACTTGTCGCCGGCGCGGCGAGAGGCGCCCGTGATGGGGCAGGCTCAGCCCGGCGATGTCCACATCAACGGCGAAGTCCAGCTCCGCCGCCAGTGAGGACGGGTAGATGAAGTCGCGCGCGCGCGACGGCGTATTGAGGCCGCAGACCCAATAGCCCGAGACGGGGCTGGGCGGATAGCTGAGCGGGTAGTTAAAGACACCGACTTGGACCCCCTGCTGATGAGCCAGTTCCCAGAAGAACGGCTGAGCGGCCCGCGTCACCAGCGGGCAGGAACGCCAACTCACCGGCACGGTTGCGGTGCGCTGCCAGAAGTTCAACACGCCGTGCCGACCCGGATTTAGCCCGGTCGCTATGGACGTCCACGCCGGCGCGGTGTGCGCCGGCGTGGTGGACTGCAGGGGCAGCGTGTGAGTGATGAGCCGGGTGAGGAAGGGCGCCAGGCCGGCGTCGCGCAGGTGACGCCAGATGGCCTCGTTCAGCCCATCTACGCCCAGCACGAAGACACGCGGATTCATCGGGCTATCCAGTCCGGATCGGTAAAGTTACTCACCCCGACCAGCAGGGACGTGCGGGTGCGCGTCTCGATATTCAGCGCGAAGATCCCCCACGGCACGCTCTCTGAGACGCGGCTGGCGTAAACAAGCGTGTCGTCATCTATCCAATCCGGGCGGGTGTGCTCGTCGAACCCGTTGGTCACGATGCCGAACCGGCGCGTGCTCACGTCGTAAACGGCCAACTGGGCAGGCCCAACCAGCGAGGGGCGCGTGACGAAGACCAGCCGCCGCCCGCTCGGCGAGAAGCGCGGCGAGTACATCGAGTTGCCGGGCGAGGAGACGAACTCCGTCACGTTCCCCGTGTTCGGGTCCAGCTCGAAGAGTTGATATTCGTTGTTCTGGCGGTTCGAAGCGAAGATGATGCGCGAACCGTCCGGCCACCAGGCGGCTGTGACATCGTCGGCCGGGTGTTTGGTCAAATTACGCGGGTCGCTGCCATCTGCATTGGCCATATAGATGTCAAAGTTGCCGTCGCGGTTGCTGTGGAAGAGGACGCGCTCCCCGTCGGGGCTGAGCGCGAAGCCGGCGTT
>JAGHYX010000145.1 GCA_017743375.1 Chloroflexota bacterium | reverse complement strand
TCATCATCGCACTCCTGGCTTACATCGCCGGCTACTCCAAAGGCGTCCAAGACAGTCGGCGGTGGTAGGGGCGCGAAAGCAGACGCCCTGCCACGAGCTGGGGCAGGGCGTCTTGATGGAGCGTTTTGTGCGCGGCGCCGGCCTATGAGCAGCCCGTCGTTGCTCCGCAGGTCTCGCACTTCAAGCAGGTGCCATTGCGCACCAGCGTCCAAGCGCCGCACTCCGGGCACGGGTCGCCCTCGTAGCCGCGCATGCGGGCACGCCTGGCCAGTTCGGCGCGCTCTTGCGCGCTTGTCAGCATCGTGACCGCGCCCCCGGACTGCCCGGTCGATCGTCCGTTCGCGGGTCGGTGTGCAGGGCTTGCCTGCGCCCCATTCGTCGCATGCTCATCGGCATGCGCTTCCTCGGAGAAGGCGCGACTGGGCAGCCGAAGTTGGGTGGGCGGGATCCGCCGCTCGCTGATCACCTCTTCGCTGTGATATTCCGGCTCCGGCACCTCACTTGAGCCGCCGCTATGGGCCAGGTCTTGCCGGCCCAGGTAGGTGATGGCCAGCTCGCGGAAGATGTAGTCGATCACGCTGGTCGCCATCTTGATATGGTCGTTGCCGACGACGATGCCGGACGGCTCGAACTTGGTGAAGATGAACTGATCGACGAACTCGTCCAACGGCACACCGTATTGGAGGCCGAGCGAGACAGCGATGGCGAAGCAATTGAGCAGGCTGCGGAAGGCTGCGCCCTCTTTGTGCATGTCAATGAAGATCTCGCCCAGCGTGCCGTCCTCATACTCGCCGGTGCGCAGGAAGATGCTTTGGCCGCCGATCTTGGCTTTTTGGGTATAGCCTTTGCGGCGGTTGGGCAGGCGGCGCTGCTTGGCCAAGTAGCGCACCACGACTTTCTCCACCACCTGTTGCTGTTGTGGCGGCGCCGGCAATTCTTGGCTGATCTCACCCACAAGCGCCGCGAGCGCCTCTTCATCCTCGCTGAGCGTGCTCAGCGGCTGGCTGAGCTTCGAGCCATCACGATAGAGGGCATTGGCCTTTAGGCCCATCTTCCACGACAGCATGTATGCGTTCGACACGTCGGTAATCGTGGCGTCGTTGGGCAGGTTGATCGTCTTGCTGATCGCCCCGCTGAGGAAGGGCTGGGCGGCGGCCATCATCATGATGTGTCCCTCGGGCTTGATAAAGCGTTTGCCGTACCTGCCGCAGCGATTGGCGCAGTCGAACACGGGTAGGTGTTCTGGCTTCAGGTGCGGCGCGCCCTCTACGGTCATCGTGCCGCACACGTAATCGTTCGCTGCGCTGATCTCGGCTTTGGTGAAGCCCAGCGCCTCGAGCATGTTGAACTTCGGGTCGTTGAGCTGATCGTCGGTGAAGCCGAGCACGCCCTTGCAAAAGTCCTCGCCCAGCGTCCATTTATTGAAGGCGAACTGCACCTCAAAGGCAGAGGCCAGCGCGCGCTCCACTTTGGCCAGCGCTTCGTCGGTGAAGCCGCGCGCCTTCAAGGTCTCGTGGTTAATGTAAGGGCAGCCGACCAGCGTGCCATGACCGACGGCGTATTTAACGATGTCGTTGATCTGGGCTTCGCTGTAGCCCAGCCGGCGGAGCGCCGGCGGCACGCTCTGGTTGACGATCTTGAAGTAGCCGCCGCCGGCCAGCTTCTTGAACTTGACCAGAGCGAAGTCCGGTTCGATGCCGGTGGTGTCGCAGTCCATCAGCAACCCGATCGTGCCGGTGGGCGCGATCACCGTCACCTGTGCGTTGCGAAAGCCATAGCGCTCGCCCAGCTCGAGCATGCGATCCGCGTCTTCGCGGGCCGCTTTGAGCAGGGCCGGCGGGCAGTATTGTGGGTCAATGCCCATCGGCGGCATGGATAGCCCCTCGTATTCTGCGGCCGGCGCGTTGTACGCCGCGCGGCGGTGGTTGCGGATCACGCGCAGCATGTGTTCCTTATTGCGCTCGTAGCCGGGGAAGGGGCCGAGTTCCTTGGCCATCTCGGCGCTGGTCGCGTATGCGGTGCAGTGCAAGATAGCCGTCAGCGCCCCACAGATCGCGCGTCCCTCAGGGGAATCGTAGGGGATGCCCTGGAGCATCAGCAGCGTGCCCAGGTTGGCATACCCTAAGCCCAGGGTGCGGAAGGTGTAGCTCAGTTCGGCCACCCGCCGGCTGGGGAATTGGGCCATCAGCACGCTGATCTCTAAGACGATCGTCCACAGCCGCGCGGCGTGTCGGTAGGCTTCGATGTCGAACTGGCCGCTCTCCACGTCGTAGAACGACGCCAGGTTCAGCGAAGCCAGGTTGCACGCCGTGTCGTCGAGGAACATGTACTCGGAACAATTGTGCACGCCGATGCCGTTGGCGACGAAGTGTTGCGCGATCGGCTCGCTGAGATCGAAGACAGGCTCTACGCCAACGTATGTCAGCGACGCGACCGAGTCAACCAGCGGCTCGTCCTGGTTGCCGGCGGTGCGGTTGCGCTCGGCCAGCATGGCCGCCTTCGGGCTTTGCGCCAAGAAGCCGATCGCCTCCTCGAACCGGGCATGAGCGCCTGGGCTGATGCGCAGACAATGCACGGGCCGTGCGCCCAGCTTGCCGTCTGCCGCCTCCGCCTGTTCGATGATCTGCGCCTTGATGCCGAAGTTGAGCAGGAGCAACTGCACCTGCTCCAGCAGCTCTAGCGATGCTGCCCTCAGCGTGACGCAGGGGTGCGTCTCGTCGGCATAGTGTGCGAACGTCCCGCCGGCGGTGAATAGCCCTCTCAGCAGGGCTGCCTGCTCATGCTGATCGAGCTGGAAGATCTCGTCGGTGAAGACCAGGGCATCGTCCCCTATGTCCTCGAGCACCCTCAGGTCGCTGATCGAGGCTGTGACGGTGGCGATTGCGTCATCTACACACGCCTCTGGAAGCCGAGTGTGGTGCTGCTCCCGCGCGCTGGCCAGCGCGACCTTGCCGTGTCCGGCTGCCTCCGGGACGTGCCATCCAGCCTGGGGGAGTGCTGCGCTTGCCAACGCTGCGCATCGCTTCCCCACGGCCAGCCCGATCCACTGGGCGATCTCGACTGAGCCAGTTGTCTTTTGACCGAACGGCGCGCCGACCAGGCGGACCACGTCGCCTTTGCGCAGGTCATAGGCGCGCACGTCACCGCGATTCTCGGTGAACACCAGGTGGTCGCCGGTCAGCTTCACGCGGTATCCGCACTGGGTGCGCAGCGCATACACCGGCTCTGTCCCCGTGCGGAAGATTGCCTCGGCCCGGTAGAGCTTGCCGTCAATGCCCTTAATGTTGCGCCGCTGGCCGATCAGCGCGCCGATGCGCTCCAGACCCCGATCGGTGGCGATCAGCGTGTCGCCCGTCACGCACGGGTTGCTGGCGCGGATCTCGCCGTCCGCTGGACAGGTGTGCCATTCGTTGATCGTGGTGTGGAACTGCACGCCGGGGTCCGCGCAATGCCAGGCGGCCTCGCAGATCTTGTCCCAGATCTGCCGCGCGCGCACGATGCGGTGGGGCTTGGGCGGGCGGCCTTCCTTTTTGGCCTTCTCCAGCTCAGTGCGCCAGAACAGCGCCCATTCTTTATCCTCGATCACCGCCTGCATGAATGCGTTGGTGACGCGCACGCTGTTGTTGCTGTTCTGACCGCTGACGGTGGCATAGGCTTCGCTGTTCCAGTCGGTGTCATATTCAGGGAAGTGAATGCTGGTGTAGCCTTGTTTGGCAAGCTGGATGACGCGCTCGATGTAATTCGGGGAGATCAGCGCTTGGCGCGCCTCAGCGATCGCCTTGGCCAGCTTGGTGTTTTGCTTGCGGTCGAAGCGGGTGGCCGGATCGGGCCATTCGTGGCAGGCCCGCATGATGGCGTTAAGATGCCTGTTGTTGAGCTTGCTGCCGGTGACCAGGGCGGCCACTTTTTGTTCTTCGATCACCTTCCATTCGATGAATTCCTCGATGTCGGGATGGTCCACGTCCACGATGACCATCTTGGCGGCGCGGCGGGTTGTGCCGCCGCTCTTGATCGCGCCGGCGGCGCGGTCGCCGATCTTGAGGAAGCTCATCATGCCGGAGGACTTGCCGCCGCCGCTGAGCGGCTCGTTCTCGGCCCGCAGCTTGGAGAAGTTGCTGCCGGTGCCGCTGCCGTACTTGAAGATGCGCGCCTCGCGCACCCAGAGGTCCATGATGCCGCCCTCGTTCACCAGGTCGTCTTCGATGGACTGGATAAAGCAGTTATGAACAACAACGTTGTTGGTAAGGAAGGTGTGGCTCTCTGTCTCGATATCGTAAACATCCTCGTCGCCCACGTATTCGATAGATTCGATGATCTCCTCTCGTGTGGATGCGACTGAACGGCCATCGAGCCTTAATGCTTCGGCCAACTTGGCCTGCTTGTCTGCGGAGACAAAACCTATCATCTCCGCAAACTTGGCTTTCTCGCTCTTCCATGCAATGACAACCTGGTAGTAGGTTTGACGGTTGTCACGTGAGTCTTTACACGGCACAATGCGGTTATAGATGCCTAGGTTGTTCAGTAAGTGCGACACGCCCACGGCCAGCTTGGGCGAGATCGTGCCAAAGACAATGTCGCTGGTCTGGCGGTCTTTACGGATTCGAACACAACCATCTGCTTGAAAGAGTGAGCGTAAGTAAGCCACCACAACACTGTGCCCGCCGTTGAGCACCCTCTGCGGCACCTCCATCTCCAGATGGCGGTTCAACAGTTCATAGCGAGTGACGAAGTCACGAGCTTGTTCACCATAGATACGTATGCGACGAATATCCAGTGATGAGTCCCGTGCATCTACGTGCCGGACGTGGTAATGCGCGCTCGGGAAGACCTGGGTAATGAGATGATCGACATATGTGCGTTCATTGTCATTGATCGTCATCGCTTCCAGTGTGAGACTGGTGTTTGTACCGGTTTCGTATTGACCAACGAAACCATCAGCTTGTAACCAACCAGCGAGCGCTGCCTCGTCCTCTGCCCGATCTTCAGATTCTGTTTCAATTGACGTATCTGTGCGCTGGATGAGCCGCATGCCTGGCTTTAAGTGCCGCACTTCGCGCCAGATGCGTCGGCCCTTGTGCGTATCACACGCCAGCACAAGGTGATCGGCTGTTGCTTCGATGAAATTGCCGTTGGCAAGTGTAATCTTGTAAACTGGCTTAACACCGTTGTATTTGACGGCTACTACCCGTGTTACGCCAGTTGCGTCATACACCTGCAAGCCGATCATGCGCCGCTCAACGATTGTGCCGATCTGGATGGGACCGGCCGGCGTTGACACAAGCGCGCGATATGGCAGACATGCGTGGGGTTGCGGATGCGTGTAGGCATCCTCGGACGGCTTGACCTTGCCTGTGGCTGGGTCCACGTAGTAGTGTCCCTGCGCTGGCCCGGTGATGCCGTAGGCCCAGTTCAACCCCGTGTTGAACCACTGCGGGCTGTTGGGGGCGGCCATCTGTTTGGCCAGCATGTAGCACAGCTCGTCGTAGAACGCCCGTGCGTCCTCTTCGCTGTCGAAGTAGCCATACTTCCATCCCCAATACGTCCAGCAGCCGGCCAGGCGATGAAAGACTTGTTGGCTGTGGCGCTCGCCGTGGTTGGTATCGGCGCCGGGTGCTGGGACGCTGCGCTGTAACCACGCCGGCACGCCGCGCTCTTTGACGCGCACGGTGGCGCTGGGCACGCCGGCCTTGCGGAAGTACTTTTGCGCCAAGATGTCGGTGGCCACCTGCGAGAAGTTCTCCGGCACCTCGATGTCGTGCATCTCGAACACGGTTGAGCCATCGGGATTGCGAATCACCGAGCTACGCTTTACGAAACGAATGTTAGCAAACGGGCTTTCGCCGGCTTTGGTGAACCTTCTAGGTATCTTCAT
>JAGHYX010000144.1 GCA_017743375.1 Chloroflexota bacterium | reverse complement strand
TGCGACGACGATAGAAGATCGTGCCTTTGGTTTCGGTGAACGTGTGACCGCACGTGCGGCACATGTAACGCTGGCGACCGGCCTTCGTCTTGCCACATTTGACAACGTTCTTCTGCTGCTTGCCATAGTCAGCGCAGGCTTCGTAAATCACCAACATGGGCGAACCCCGGCATCCTGACCTCCTGGCTCAAAGGATGCCCCCATCGTAACCTGTTATCCGTAAACACTCAAGAGGGAGACTATCTTCGCGCGAGAATCGCGAGATTGTGGATGCCCTGCGCCCCGGCGATCTGGTCACGCTGGACACCAGCCTGGGCACGCAGCGTTATCGCGTGGCTCAGCAAATCACCATCCGCGATGACGAGGTGTCAACCGTGATCGAACAAAACAGCCCGCGGCTCACTCTGGTGTTACTGGGCGAGACAGGCGGACAGCGGCGAGTGGTCATTGCGCCGTTCACCGACGAGAGCACACCCAACCAGCTCACCGCCATCGGCACGCCGATCAACCTGGGGGATGCACAGGTAAGGGTGCTGAATCATCGCCTGGTGCCAGGCTCGGCTGTTGGGTTGCCTGCGGACAAGGGCTATCTGCAGGTGGATTTCGAGGTCACCAACGTGATCACGCGCATCCTCGATGCAAGCCAGTTCTTCAGCCAACTGGCCGACGCCAACGGCGCTACCTACTTGCTCTCAGCCACAGGCTCGGAAGTGGCCGGCGGGCGTGGTTCCGCCCGCGGCGCCTTGCAACCGGGCGAGACGATAACCGCGACCGCTGGATTCGAGGTGCCGAGCAGCCTGCCCGGCCCTAGCCTGGAGTGGCGGTTTGCGCTGGACAGCACCACCCCTTACGTCGCTCGAGTTGCCATTCCCTATCGCCCAATTGCGCTCGTTCCGACGCCAATTCCCACCAATCCACCGGTCGCGGAGGTGGCGATCGTCAACGTGCAGATTTCGCCGGAGGGCAACGAGCTGCGCGTTGTGGGCAATGTGCGCAACCTGACCAACCAGTTCCTATCTGGTTCGCTGAGCGACGTGTCGCTGAGCGGCCCGGGCGGGCAGTTGTACCCGCTCAACTCCAGCCTGCCAGCCTTCCCGTGGAGCATCACGCCCGGCGAGGCGCTCGTCTTCCAGCTATTGTTCGCCCGCCTGCAGACCTCGGAGCCGGTCATCTTCACCCTGTTCGGACAGAGCTATCGCATCTGCGAACCGACGCAGCCCTGCGATTGATCGCCCCCTATGCGACGATGCGCTGACTTTGTCATTGCAATTGGCCTGTGCAGTGCATGCTTGCTGGCCGGCTCGTCGCCTGCGCTGGTGCGCGCCCGTCAACTCGCCCCGGGCCGGAATGTCGTGCCGCGCGCCTATCTGCCTGTCGTCATCCATCGTAGCTGCCCGACCACCTCGTCCAATCTCTATGACATCATCCCGATTCAGGACGGCTACTACAAGAATAACCAGATCACGGATGAGAATCCGGACTTCCGGCTTTCGATCCTGGGCTATGCGCCTGTGCACGACGAGCCTTTGGATCTGGTGGACTACAGCGGCGGCAGCGACCCGAATGCGCCACGGTTCCACGGGATGTTTCGTCCGCAGCGACGGCCGCGCTTCACGGCAGCATACCTGAACTATCAGTGGAGCTGGGACGATGGACCTGGATCGGCGCCGCCGTATGGCTCGCGCGGGCCGCTCAACGACGATCCACTCTTCAGAGTTACCGTCCTCGATTTCGAGGTAACCCCCGGCGAGGTTATCCACATCCCCGAACGCAGTGTGCCGATCTACGGGGGCAACGTCGTGGCCATGGTGCTGTATGCCAGCGAAAACGAGCTGACCATCACCTACACCCGACACGATGCGGTATACCTGCCGGGCGGCATTTATGTAGTGCACCTGCTGAACTTCTGCGTAGACCCGCAACTCGTCGCTGCCTATCGCGCGCAGCTAAACGGGGGCAAGCGCAGCACCGGCAAGCTGCCTGCCATCCGCAACGATCAGCCTGTTGGCATGGCTCACGGTAATTCGCTCACCGTTGCGATCCGCAACACAGCCAGGTTCATGGACCCGCGCTCGCGAAAGGATTGGTGGCAGGGGATACCATAGGCAGGCGACTTGCAGCGCACGGATCGCCTGCCGTTGGTCCTTCATCGGCCGTGCAGCGAGGGGTCTTTGGTCAATTCGGCGCTTCCCAGGTCCTCAAGCGGCTTGGAGGGGCGTGATACATCGCGAGTGAACGAGGCTACACAGGTTGGCGCAGCCCAGCGCACACCGTTGGCAATGACTCGGCGCACCAGGGGGTTAAAGGTAGGTAGGATAGGTTTCGTGGCCGGGACGGAAGTAAAACACTTTGCCCATGCCGCGATGCCAGCAGCAGCCGCTGCGGAAGACCTCGCCGCCTGTGAACCAACTGATGAATACCAGCTCGTCCGGCTGAGGGATGCCGAAGAATTCGCCGTACATCTCCTCGGACTCCAGCTCGAAGTAATCGGGCAGGCCCTGGGCGATCGGGTGAGCGGGGTTAACCACCCACAGGCGCTCTTTATCGTTGGCTTCGCGCCAGCGCAATGCGCAATCGGCGCCCATCAGCCACCTGAAGGGTTTGGAGAAATGGGCGCTGTGCAGCGCGATTAGCCCCATGCCAGCCCAAACGCGCCTGACCACGCGCTCGACGACGTCATCGCGCACAGCATCGTGGGCGGCATGGCCCCACCAGATCAGAGCATCGGTAGCGTCGAGCACCTCTTGCGTGAGCCCATGCTCCGGCTCATCGAGCACGGCGGTGCGGATGTTGAATTCGCCGCCGCGATCGTTCTGCCGCAGCCCTTCGGCGATGGCGTGGTGCATGCCCAGGGGATATAGGTCGGCGACGACCTTGTGAGTCTTCTCATGGCGATATTCGTGCCAGACGGTAACGTTGATTGGGGGTGAGGTTGACATGGCAAAGATTCTACCGGTTCAGCAGGGCACATTGGCGACGTGGGACGCACGGAACGTCGGAGGCTTATAATTTCTTTGTCCAATGGCTTTTACTGTAGACGACTTCAAAGACCTGCTCCAGATCCTCCGCACCATGCCTGAGTGGAAGGAGGCTCTGCGCCGCGAGCTACTGGGCGAGGAGCTCCTCGCGCTGCCTGGCCTCGTCCGCGACCTGGTCAAAGTCGTCGAGGAGATGAACAAGCGCCTCTACCGCGTCGAGCAGGACGTCGCCGTGCTCAAGGCCGATGTCGCGGAACTCAAGACCAGAGTCGCAGGGCTCGAAGTGGATGTCGGCGGGCTTAAGGGCGATTCATTGGAGCGCAAGTATCGCGAACGCCCCTTCGTCTACTTCCGTCGCATCCTGCGCAAGCCAAAGGTTCTGACCGACAGCGAACTGGATGATCTGCTGAGCCAGGCGCAGGCCAGCGGCGCGCTGACCGAGGCAGAGGTCGAGGAGATCAGCCGCCTGGATGCAATCGTGCGTGGCCGGCATGTGGCCGATGACCGCACTGTCTATCTTGCTGTTGAAATCTCCGCCAAGATTGATGCGCGCGACGTGGAGCGGGCAGCGAAGCAGAGGTTTAGGTTGAATACGGTCGAGATCGAAGCAACAAACGAGTGCAACACGCGGTGTCTGCACTGCCCGCACGAAACCATCACCCGGCCGAAAGGGAAGATGACGTGGGAGACCTTTCAAATAGTCGCCGATAAAGTGCTGGCTTACGGGAGGACCCAGGCGATTGACTTTGCGGGCATGGGCGAGCCGACGTTGAATCCGAATCTGCCCCGCTTCATCGAGTACTTCAGGGGCAAGATTCCGACGTTGATCACCACCAACGTCTCGGCGCTGACACCAAGAAACATCGAGAAACTGATCGAGGCCGGCCTGGGCACCATGATCGTCAGCTTCAATGGGGCGGACGCTGCCACCTATGAACTGATAATGGGCGGGCTGAGTTTTGAGCGCGCCGACAGGTATCTGGCAGACCTGGTGCAGCGCGCCAAAGGCAGAATGAACGTGGTTGCCAACGTCAGCGTGACCAAGCAGACGCGCGGCAAGCTGAACGACATTCGGCGCTATTTGAACGACATGGGGGTGGAGCAAATCACGTTCTCGCTGTGCCACAACCGAGGCGGGCATTTGAAAGGAGACGGCGTCTGCGACACGCCGATCCCGCCAGCCTCCATCAAGCGGTGCGACATCTTCGACTATACGCTGTTCGTGGCCTGGACGGGCGAAGTGCTGGCCTGTTGCCACGATCTGGACGGCGTGGGCAAGATCGGCAACCTGCTGACCGACCCGCTCGAAGAGATCGTTCGATACAAGGAAGGGTTGCGCGGACGAGGTGCGATCTTCCCCATGTGTGCCAACTGCAATGACCTCTACCGGTTCAGTGGGGAGGCGCAGATCGCCGGCAGGCCAGTTGGCGAGTGGGTGTATGCCCTGCACGCGAATCAGTCGGAGCTGGCCGGCATGTATGTCGAAGCGCTGCGGCAACGCGACGCGCTGGTTCAGGCGTATGAGGCGCAGGCCCGGCAGTGCCGTGCCGAAGCTGAGCAATACAGGCAGCAACTGGCCGAGGCACAAAGCCGGCTGCAAAGCGCTGGAACAGCGCGCGCAGCGGGCGGAATCGCTGGTGAGCGCTTACGAACGAGGCCGCTTCATACGGCTGATGCGGGCGCTGAAGCGGGCAACCCAACGCACCAACGGGCACATCCCGGAGCAATGACGACAGTAATCGAGTTCTCTCAGGTTTCCAAAGTCTTCCGTCTGCAACGCGACCGCCCGCGCTCGTTCCAGGAGATGTTCGTGCGCGCGCTGGGCCGCAATCACAACCATGCCGCGGAAGAGTTCTGGGCCTTGCGCAATGTGTCGTTTCAGATCGAGGCTGGCGACCACGTAGGACTGATCGGCAAGAACGGGGCCGTCAAGAGCACCACGCTCAAGCTCATTAGCCGCATCATTCAGCCCACCTACGGCGCGATCAAGGTGAACGGTCGGGTGACCGCGCTGCTGGAACTGGGAGCGGGCTTTCACCCCGACCTGAGCGGGCGCGACAACATCTATCTTAACGGCGCAGTGATGGGGCTGACGCGCCGCCAGATCGAGCGTAAGCTCGATGAGATCATCGAATTCGCCGAGATTGATGAGTTCATAGACGTGCCGGTGAAGGACTACTCCAGCGGCATGTATCTGCGATTAGCATTTGCCGCTGCGGCTCACCTGGACCCGGAGATCCTGCTGCTGGACGAGGTCTTCGCTGTCGGCGACCAGGCCTTTCAGCAAAAGAGCCAGGAGCGCATTCAGGAGCTGCGCAAGCGGGGCATCACTATTTTGTTCGTCTCGCACAGCATGGAGGCAGTGTTGCAGACATGCAGGCAGGCAATCTGGTTGGAGCGCGGGCGGGTGCGAGCCGCCGGCGATGTGTCTGCTGTCAGCGCCGCCTATTACGAAGACACCCTGGTCAAGATGGCCGAGAAACAGGCGGCCAGGGCATCAGCATCGGGTGAGCAGGCTCTGGAAGATCGGCAGAAGCGGTTGGGCAGCGGGAAAGCGCGCATCGAGCGCGTGCAGTTCATTGATGCAGATGGCCGCGCCACCCGCTTCACCCACACCAACGCCCGGTTGACGGTGCGCCTGCACTACATCGCGCATCAGCGCATCCGCATCGCTGGGCCGAACAACACCATGCAACCATACAAAATCCCCTACATTGAGGGTCGGGGGTATGTGGACTACACCATCGCTCGGCTGCCGTTTCTTCCAGGCGACTATCTAATTGACACTGCCATCTACGACTGGGAAGACACCCACCGCTACGATTACTGGAACGAATGCGCGCGCTTCACGGTGCTGCCGGGCGGCACACGCGAACGCTATGGGCTGATCGCGCTGGAGG
>JAGHYX010000143.1 GCA_017743375.1 Chloroflexota bacterium | reverse complement strand
TGCTTTGCGAGCATGACAGGGTGAGGCAGGATGCTGGTGACCTTGGTGTGCTCAATCCGCAGCGATGACATGAGCGATGCGCTTGCGGATGACCGAACGCGTGTGCCCAACCGCGCGGCCTTTCATTCCGAATCGGAACACTCCCCTTACATCTCCATTTAGGTAAGCCCGTTTACAATGCGATAATTCAATGCAACAGACCATCCCGCGCGAGAGCAGCGAGCTCCCTGCCCTGGCCGGCATAGTGTCAGCAGCGGCTCATCCGGTGGAAGCCAGCGAAGCGCGCCTTCATCTTCAGCGCCTGCAGAACGTCATCCGCTTTGCTTCGCTGGCCACTTCTATCATTGTTGTCGCGCTGCCCATCTACTCGGGCAACTTCAACGTCAGCGGCTTCGAGAAAGGGCTGCTGTTCGCCATCCCGGCCTTTATGATGGCGATCGCCCGGCCGGTCATCGGGCGCAGCATGGACCGCTACGGCCGCAAGCCCTTCCTCAGCCTGGGCGTCGGCATCCTGTTCGTGTCCATGGCGCTCTTCGCCCTGGCCCGCGAGTTCAGCCTGCAGATCGGCAGCATCAGCCTCCGCGCGGACGCCTCCTTCGCCGTCGCCATGCTGTTCGTGGCGCGGACGATCCAGGGGTTTGGCCTGGGCACGATGCTGCTGGCCGCATATACGATCACCGCCGACCTGGCGCGCCGGAGCGGGCGTGGCTCCAGCTTCGGCTACACCGAGGAGGCCCAGTATCGCGGCGGGCTGTACGGCGGCTTGATCGCGGTGCCCATTCTGTTGTTGTTTGGGCTAGACCCTGCCCATGGCCTGCGCCTGAACCAGACGGTGTGGTCGCTCATCTTCGCCCTGTATGCGCTGGGGGCGCTGCTGGCCTTCATCCTGGCGCTGCGGGCTGTGCCGGAGACGCGCCGATACGCCTTGATCGAGGCGCAGCGCGAGGAGCACGCCAGGCAGGCCATAGACCCGCAGCTATACGTGCTGATGGGCATCGTGGCGCTGACGACGGCCTCTTCCTACGGCTTAGCGCCGTTCATCTTGACGTTCATCCAGGACCATCTGACCCAGAACGTCTTTTTGATCGCCATGGCCTACGTTCCGGCAGCGCTGATCTGGGCCTTTCTGCCGTCGCGCCTGGGGCGCATCGCCGACCGAGTGGGGCGCAAGCCGCCGATCGCGGTCGGGCTGACCACCAGCGGGCTGTTCTCGCTCACCATCCCCTTCCTCAGCCTGCTCTTCCCGAGCGTCACGCCGGCCATCATCGCGCTGATGGTGTTCGCCACGCTGGAGGCGATCTGCTACGCAGCAGCCGTGCCGGCTGAACAAGCTCTGGTGGCCGACATGACCGGCGGCCAGCGGCGCGGCACCGGCTTCGGCCTCTACACATTGGCCCAGTCCACAGGCCAGGTGATCGGCCCGCTGATCATGGGCGCGCTCTACGATGTGGATCGCAGCGGCCCCTTCCTGGCCAATGCCGTCATCCTCGTGATCGGCAGCCTCATGGTGCTCACGCTGTTGCGCGACCCGGCCAGGCGCCGCCCTGTGCCCGTGAACGCCGGCCATTGACGCGCCTGCCTATGCCGTCCGTCGCCTATCTCTACGACCCGCTCTTCCTCGAACATGACCGCCCAGGGCATCCCGAGCACGCCGGCCGGCTGCGCGCGGTGATGCGCCTGCTGCGCGAGCGAAATATGTCAGATGCGCTGCGCCCGCTCTCGTTCGCTGCGGCCACCTTCGCGCAGTTGACGGCGGTTCACGCACCGGCCTATGTCGCGCGGGTTCAGGCGCTCAGCCAGCGCGGGGGCGGCGCGCTCAACCCCGACACCTATCTCAGCGCGGCCAGCTTCGACGCGGCAGCGCTCGCCGCCGGCGCGTGCATCGCCGCTGCGCAGGCGGTGATGAGCGGCGCGGCGTGCCGCGCTTTCGCCCTGGTGCGACCGCCGGGCCACCACGCCTTCGCCGATCACGGCGAGGGCTTTTGTCTGTTCAACAACGCAGCCTTCGCAGCCAAATCCGCCCTGGGCGACCTGGATGCTGCCGAGGACTACGCCTGGTCGCCGGCTGCCTTGCGCAGCCAGCGCGACGCGCGCCCGGAGCGCGTGATGATCGTGGACTTCGACGTGCATCACGGCAACGGCACGCAAGCCATCTTCTACGATGACCCGCGCGTGTTGTTCCTCTCCATCCACGAATACGGGTTCATCTATCCCGGCAGCGGCGCTTCGGACGAGCAAGGGCGCGGACAAGGACGCGGGCTGACGATCAACGTGCCGTTGCCGCCGCAGACGGGCGATTTTGGCTACGCCCTGGTCTTTGACCAGATCGTGGCGCCGGCTGCGCTGCGCTTCCGGCCCGACCTCATCGTGGTCTCGGCGGGGTTCGACGCGCACTGGCGCGACCCACTGGCGCACATGTGCGTTTCCCTGGCCGGCTTCGCGCGCATGATGCGCGTGCTGTGCGAGCTGAGCGAGGCGCTGTGCGGTGGGCGCATGGTCGTCGTGCTGGAGGGTGGCTACGACCTGGAGGCGCTGAGCTTTGGCGTGCTCAACACCTTGCGCATTATGCAAGGCAACCTGTCCGAGGTAGAAGACCCGATCGGCCCTTCCCCGGTGGACGAAGCGCCCGTCGAAGAGCTTATCGCTGCCTTCGCACACATGCACGGATTGGAGTGAGCGCCATGCCCTACGCTCAGGATTACATCAAGCGCATGATCGAGCAGTTCGGCGAATTCCTGCTCGCGCTCAAGCAGCTCCTCGCCGAGGACCGGCGCGCCCAGGCCCGCGAACAACTCGACGCCGCCTATCGCGCCCTGCTGGGCATGGACGCGACGTTCATCCGCCAGGCGCCCGATGACTATCTCATCCTGGCCTGCGGCATGGCGCAGGTGGGCGACCTGGACAAAGCGCTGGCGCTGGGGGATTTGCTGGCTGCCGATGGCGACTGGCACGCCATGGAGGGGGATGACGAGACGGCCCAGGCTTGCTATCGGAAAGCCACTCGCTTGCTGATCGAGACGCTGCTGCGTCAACCTTTCGGCACCTCCGCGGCCTATATTGAGAAGATTGACGCGCTGATCGAGAAGCTGGATCACGACGGCCTGCCCTTTGATCTGCGCGAGCGGTTGTTCCGCTATCACGAGCGCGTGGGCCGCTACGCCGATGCGGAAGACGATTTGTTCGACCTGCTGGCTGCGTGGCCGGATGATCCTGCTTTGCTCGAGGCCGGCATTGCGTTTTACGAGCGCCTGCTGGCGCTCCAGGATCATGAGCTGCTGCTGGGCGGCTTGCCGCGCGACGAGGTGCTGGCCGGCTTGGCCGAGCTGGAGGCACGCCTGCGCTGAGCGTATCATCGGACGATAGTGCAATGCCCATCACTGTGTTGCTTGGCGCCCAATGGGGCGACGAAGGCAAAGGGCGCATCACCGATGCGCTGGCCGAATCCGCCGACATCGTGGCCCGCTTCAACGGCGGGGACAACGCCGGCCACACGATCACCATCAACGGCGCGGTCTTCAAGCTGCACCTGTTGCCGTCGGGCGTGTTTCGCCCTGGCTGCTTGAACATCATCGGCAACGGGGTGGTGATCAACCCGGTGAACTTCTTGAAGGAGTGCGATGCGTTGGCCGCGGGTGGCTTTCCCATCACGCCCGACAACTTGCAGATCAGCGAGGCCGCGCACGTGATCCTCCCAGGCCACGTCGCGCTCGACGCTGCGCGCGAGTCCACCCACGGCGGCCTCGGCACCACTCGGCGCGGCATCGGCTTTGCCTATAGTGATAAGGCTGCGCGCATCGGGCTGCGCGCCGGCCTGATGCGCCGGCCTGACCAGTTCGCCCAGGCCGTGCGCGCGCATACCCAGCGCGTCAATCAAATCTTGGCGCGCGACTACGGCTGTCCGTCGCTCGATGCCGACGCGCTGGCCGAGCAGTACGCCCACGCTGCGCAGCGCATCGCGCCATACGTGACCAACACGGCGCGCACCCTTCATCGCGCGCTGGCCGAGGGCAAGCGCATCCTTGCCGAGGGCGCGCAGGCCGCGCTGCTGGACATTGACCACGGCACTTATCCGTTCGTGACCTCCTCGAACGCCACCGTGGGCGGTGTGCTGACCGGCCTGGGCGTGCCGGCTCAGGCCATTGACCGCGTGGTGGGCACAGCCAAGGCGTTCTGCACGCGCGTCGGGGATGGCCCGTTCGTCACCGAGCTGGACGGCGAATTGGCGCTGCGCCTGCGCGGCAGCGGGGCCAATCCCTGGGATGAATACGGCGCGACAACCGGCCGGCCGCGGCGGGTGGGGTGGTTCGACGCCGTGGCGCTGCGCTACGCGGCGCAGATCAACGGCTTCACCGAGCTGGCGCTGACCAAGCTGGACATCCTCACCGGCCTCGACCAGGTGCTCATCTGCATCGCGTATGACCATCACGGCGAGCGGCTCACCGACTTCCCGCAGGATAGCGCGGTGCTGGCCGAATGTCGGCCGATCTACGAAGCGTTGCCCGGCTGGTCAGAGGACGTGCGACAGGCGCGCTGCTTCGATGCGCTGCCGGCTGCCGCGCGCGCCTACATCGCGCGCATCGAGGCGCTGGCCAACGTGCCGGTCACCATGGTCAGCGTCGGGCCGGAGCGCGACCAGTTGATCAGGCGCTGAGTGATGCATATAATTATTGTAGAACAGATGTTCTGCGGCCTGCTGCGATCGCAGGCCGACGGGTCGTAAGGAGAGAGCAATGGCAGCAGCGGATAACAAGCGAAAGGCGCTCGATATCGCCCTGGCGTCGATCCTCAAAGCGCACGGTGAGGGCGCGGTCATGCGGCTGGGCGAGGCGAAGCAATTAAACGTGGACGTGATCCCCACCGGCAGCCTGGCGCTGGACATCGCGCTCGGCGTGGGGGGCATCCCGCGCGGGCGGATCACCGAGATCTACGGCCCAGAGTCGTCGGGCAAGACCACGATCTGCCAACACGTCGTGGCCCAGGCCCAAAAGCGCGGCGGCATCGCCGCCTATATAGACATGGAGCACGCGCTCGACCCGGCTTATGCCGCCCGCTGTGGCGTGAACGTGGACGACCTGCTGATTTCGCAGCCGGATACCGGCGAGCAGGCCTTCGACATCGCGGAGCAGCTCATCCGGTCGAATGCGGTTGACGTGGTGGTGATTGACTCGGTCGCGGCGCTGGTGCCGAAGGCGGAGATCGAGGGCGAGATCACCGACCTCCAACCGGGCGTCCAGGCGCGCCTGATGAGCAAGGCGCTGCGCCGGCTCTCCGGCGTGATCAAACAGGCCAACACCGCGGTCATCTTCACCAACCAGCTTCGCCAGAAGATTGGCGTGATGTTCGGCAACCCGGAGACCACCACCGGCGGCATGGCCCTGCGCTTCTATGCCTCCGTCCGCCTGGATGTGCGTCGTGTGCAGGCCATCAAGTCGGGCGGTGAAGTGACCGGCAACCGCACCCGCGTGCGCGTCACCAAGAATAAGGTCGCCCCGCCGTTCAAAGAGGCGGAGTTCGACATCATGTATAACGAGGGCATCAGCATGTTGAGCGACGTGCTGGACGTGGGGATCGCGCTGGGGCTGATCGAGAAGCGCGGCACGTTCTTCCTTTATGAGGGATCGCGGATCGGCCAGGGGCGGGAGAACGCCAAGGCCTACCTCGCCGAACATCCGGAGCTGGTCGCCAAAATCGAAGCGCAGGTGCGCGAGTCAATTGCCAAGGGTCAGGCTGCTCAGTTCGCCGCCGTGACCAGGCCCGAGCCGGGCGAGGAGGAAGAAGGCGAATTTATAGACGATCTAGAAGCGTGAGAGCGAGAGCGGATGAGAGTCGAACTCACCGCA
The DNA here is from genome assembly GCA_017743375.1 of Chloroflexota bacterium. GTDB lineage: Bacteria > Chloroflexota > Anaerolineae > J036 > Brachytrichaceae > JAAFGM01. The sequence continues at coordinate 65 of JAGHYX010000143.1, read as the reverse complement.
GCTTGCTGAGCAACCTGCCACTGGTTTTGAAGACCAGGACACCCACCGGGGTGCATCCGCTCTCA
>JAGHYX010000142.1 GCA_017743375.1 Chloroflexota bacterium | reverse complement strand
TGGCTGATCGTGCGGGCGGCGGGGCGGCAGCGGTGGCTGCGGGCCGTGCCGAGCCACAAGGCGCTGCTCGGGCTGTCCGACCGGTGGGTGATCGATGAGCGGCTGTGGTTGCGCTACGCGCACGAGCGGGTGGCGCTGGGCATGGCCTCGCGGCGGGGGCGGACGATGGAGCTGCCGCTGGACGGCCACCCGGTTGCTATTGCTCCAAACCTAATAATTGAAAAAAGATGGCGATTTTCAACAAAAGAGAGAAGAAGGACAACGGCGCACTGATCAACATCCTGGACGATGACCTGATCGACCGCATCGCGCCGGCGATGATGGACTTCAGCCACGTCGACTGCGTGGCGTTCTCGCCCGGCGAGTGGGTGCGCACATGGTACGTGCGCGAGTGGCCGCGCGACGTCGGCATCGAGCACTGGCGCGCGCTGCTGCGCTTCAGCGGCGACGTGCGCATCTCGATGTTCTTCCACCCCCTCCCGCCCGGGCTGGTGAGCAAGCAGCTCGAACAACGCGCGACGGCCATCCAGGCCGCCCGCTTCCTGCGCGCCCAGCAAAAGCGCGACGCCTCGCCCAGCGAGGACGAGGAATACGAGCAAATCATGGAAGAGCGCTACCGCATCGAGGTCGAGGGCGAGCCGCTCTACTTCGTCACCACCTGCCTGGGCCTCTTCGGCCAGAGCAAGGAAGACCTCGACGAGTGGAGCCGCAAGCTCGAAGACCAGTGCCGCGACGCCGGCATCGTGATCGACCGCGCCGCCTGGCAGCAAGACCGCGGCCTGATCGCCATGCTGCCGCATAACATCGACGCCCTGCGCAACCACCAGCGCAACGCCCGCCTCGACACCATCGCCAACCTCTTCCCCTGGGTGAGCGGCGAGATGCTGATGCCCGGCGGCGTGTTCTGGGGCTACGGCCTGCACAACGGCGCAGCGGTGGTGATCGACCCGTTCGCCCTGGAAAACCCCAACATCGTGATCGCCGGCATCCCCGGCGCCGGCAAGTCCTACTGGATGAAGGACTTCCTGGAGCAATACCTCCTGGCCGGCGCGCGCGTGTTCGTCCTCGACATCGAGGACGAATACCGGCGGCTGTGCGAAGACCTGGGCGGGGTGTACCTCGACATGGGCATCAAGAGCGAGCACAAGATCAACGTGCTCGACCCAGACCCCGACGACGAGGAGGGGCTGGCCGGCGCATACCAGGGCTTCCGCGGCTGGCTGGCCAGCGCGCTGGAGCGCGCCCTGCTGCCCCAGGAGATCGAGGCGCTCGACGTGGCTTACTACCGCGCCTTCGCCCGCTACGGCATCCACAAAGAAGACCCAACCACCCTGACGCGCACCCCGCCGGTGCTCAGCGACCTCTATGACGAGCTCAAAGCCCTCGGCACACCCGCCGGCGAGACACTCGCCAGCGCGCTCTGGCCGATGGCGCGCGGGATGGAGAGCGAAGCCTTCAACTGCCGCACCAACATCGACGTGCGCGGCAGCCCGCTGGTGGTCTTCGGCCTGCGCACCGTCGGCGAGGCCATGAAACCCCGCCGCATCCGCCAAATCCAGGTCTTCACCTGGAACCAGATGCTGCGGGGGCGCGCCGGGCGCGCCCTGGCGCGCACCGTCGAGGTGGTGGATGAGGCGTGGTACCTGCTCCAGTTCCCCGACACCGCGCGCGACCTGTGCGAACGCGCCCGGCGCTTCCGCAAGAAGAACGCCTCGCTGGTGATCGCCACCCAGCAGGTGGACGACTTCGCCGCCAACCCCTACGCCGCAACCATCCTCAGCCTGGCCAGCATGCACCTGCTGTTCGGCCAGAAGCCCACCGTGGTTGACCGGCTGGCCGCGATGTTCCAGCTCACGCCAGGCGAGGCGGGACAGCTCACGCGGCTTGACCCGGGACAATACTTCCTCAAGACCAGTAAGCTGAGGATGTTCGTCTACAAGCCCGCCCCGCCCGACCGCCACCGCCTGTACACCACCAGGCCGAGCGAAATCCTGGCGATGCGCGAGCAAGAGCGATGAAGCTGGCGCTGTTGGTCGCCGCGCTGCTGGCAGCAGCGCTGATCTGCGGCTTCATCCCCTTCGTCATGCTGTACGCGGGGATGTCGCTGGCCGCCGCGAACGCGGTAAGGCCGGTGCCCTTCGTCGGCGGGCTGGCCGCCGACCGCATGATCGCCTGGGTCGAGGGCGCAAGCGAGGAGCTGACCGCCGAATACGGCCCGCTCGACGAATATGACCCGGACTATGACCCGGAGGAAGGCGTCGTGCCCTGGGACGGGACGATCATCGTCGGCGACCCAGAGCAGGGCGTGCCGCAGGGCAAGCCGACGAACGGGCCGACCAAATGGTTCTTCCGCGAGCCGCGCTACCCCCGACACACCGGCGTGGACATCAGCGTGCCGGTCGGCACGCCGGTGCGCAGCACCATGGCCGGCGTGGTGCGCTACGCCGGCTGGAGCCCGGTCGGCTACGGCTACCTGGTGATCGTCGAGAACGGCGACTACCAGACCTACTACGCCCACCTAAGCAGCATCGGCGTCCAGGTCGGGCAGCAGGTGGGGGCGGGGCAGGAGATCGCCAAGAGCGGCAACACCGGCAACTCGACCGGCCCGCACCTCCACTACGAGGTGCGCGTGCGCGGCAGGCCGGTTGACCCTTGCCTGTACGGAGCGTGTTAGATGCAACGATTGGTCAAGGTGCTCGTCCCGCGCGACAACCAGCGCGACGTGCTGGCCGCCGAGACCTTCCTCGGCGCGCTGGCCGACGCGCGCATGTTGGCCCATCCGGTGGCGCTGGAGCTGGCGGTGGCCGATGGGGAGGTGATGTTCCTGGTGCGCGGGGAGGCGGAGAGCGTGGCGCAAGCCCTGGCGCAGATCAAGCTGGCCTACCCGCAATGCGAGCTGGTCGAGCTGGGGGGGCGCGACGACCCGGGGCTGCCGACCGCGCAACTGCGCGCGCGCGCAGCCGCCGAGCTGCGGCTGCGCGAGCCGGCCTACCTGCCCATCCGCAGCCACATCTCGCGAGAGGGACGCATCACCAACGACGACCTGGCGCGCGCCGCCGACCCGATGTTGGCGGTGATCGGGGCGATGATGGCGGGCGGCGCGCGCGAGCGCTGCCTGGTCCAATACGTGATCGCCCCCGCCGAACCCGACTGGTCGCGCTATTGGCGCGGCTCGGTCGGCGAGGTCGGCGAGCGCGTCAAGCTCACGCCGACCCAGATGATGATCATCGTCCTCGGCGCGCTCGGCGGCGGCGCGCTCGGCTTCAGCCCGCTCCTGCTCGGCCTGGCGCTCCTCGGCAAATCCGCCGTCCTCGGCGCAGTCGGCCTGGTCATGCTCGCCCTCGGCGCCGGGCTGCTGTACTGGCGCTTCAAGCTGCCCAGCGCCCCCGACCCAACCCTGATCAAGCAGAAGGCGACCCAGGCCGCCTACCGCGTCTGGCCGCGCATCTTCGTCCTGGCCGAGGACGACGCGCGGGCGCGCGAGCGGCTGGCCCAGATCGTCGCCGCCTACAGCGCCTACAACCTGGCCGGCGGCAACGGCTTCGTCGCCTTCGGCATGCCAGGCGACGTGCGCCCGCAGTCCATCGGCTGGCAGGATGACCCGTTCCTCGACCGCCTGCCCTTCCTCGGCCTGGCCCGCCCGCCCTCGGCCACCCTGCCGATCCTGAGCGTGGGCGAGCTGGCCGTGCTCTGGCACCTGCCACACGCCAGCTCCGGGCTGCAAGGGGTGGCCTACACCGCCTCGCGCCGCCTGCTGCCCCCGCCCAGGATGACCGGCGCGGACGGCGTGCTGATCGGCTGCTCGCGCCTGCAGGAGCGCGAGGTGACAGTCCGCCTGCCGCCAGAGGCCCTGCGCGGGCACATCGGGCTGGTCGCCAAGACGCAGGCCGGCAAGTCCAACCTGATGGCGCTGCTCACCCTGGACGCCCTGGCGCGCGACCCGGAAGCGGCGGTGGTGGTGATCGACCCCCACCGCACGCTCGCCCAGCGCGTCGCGGCCAACCTGCCGCCGGAGCGCGCCGCGAACGCCCTGTACTGGTCGCTGGCCGACCGCGAATACCCCTTCGGCCTTAATTTGATAGACCGGCTGACCACCGGCGTGCCGGTCGACAAGCTGGTGGACGACATCATCGCCGCGCTGAGCGCGATCTGGCCGGACAACTGGGGCCCGCGGATGGAGAATTACCTGAGAGGCCCGCTGCTGACGCTGGCGCTGGCCAACGAAGCGCTGGTGCGCGAGTGGGCTTTCGAGCGCTGGCTGAGCGGCGCGCGCGCCGCGCTCGGCGCAAACGCCGCCCGCCTCGCCAACCGCAAGCTCGACCCAACCGCCAGGCGGATGATCGAACGCCTGATCGACGACTTTGAGGCCCTGGAGGAGCCCATCCGCATGCCGCACGCCGGGCTGTACCGCCTGTGCGCCGAGGCATACCGTAAGATCGGGACGGCCAGGGACGACGGCGCGCTGATCTACCTCGGCGAAGCCTGGCTGGCCCACGCCCAAACCCCGCTCGCCGCAGACCACGACCCCCGCGCCCGCCTGGGCGGTCGCCTCACCCCAGAAGGCCGCCCGCTGCAATACACCCTGCTCGACGTCAACCGCCTGCTGCGCAGCGCCAGGATGCAGAGCGAGGTGCTCCCCATCCTCAACCACCGCGATGACCACTGGCACATGCGCGAGTGGTGGGAGTCCAGCTACAAGGCGTACTACGCCGGCGATCGCAAGTTCCTCCTGCAGATGATCAACCCGGTCACCACCAAGATCGACCGCTTCGTGACCTCCGACATCGCCAGGCGCATCTTCGGCCAGCCGGAATGCACGATAGACATCGCCGGGCTGATCGAGCGCGGCGGCGTGCTGATCGTTGACCTCGCGGCGGGCGTGGTCGGCGCGGACACCGCCGCGCTGGTCGGCGCGACCGTGTTGAACTGGCTGGCCGCCGCCATCTTCGCCCGCGCCGAGCGGACGGACGCCAAGCCGAGGCGCGTGTTCATCGCCGTGGACGAGTTCCAGAGCGTCCCCGGCGCGGACTACGTGATGTACCTAAGCGAGCTGGCCAAGTACGGCGCGCAGCTATGCCTGGGCACGCAGTCGCTGCGCTTCCTCGACCAGGTGAACAAACGCGCGCGCGCAGCCTGGCTGGACAACACCAACGCGCTGTTCGTCTTCCGCTGCGGGGCCGAGGACGCCGAGGTGCTGGCCGAGGAGCTGAACACCAGCGCGCGCGACCCGCAGGGCGTGCGGCCCGAGGACATCGTCGGGCTGCCCGATTACGCCTGCTTCGCGCGCGTGCGAGACCGCGGCCAACCGGTGGTCTTCCGCGTCGAGACCATCCAGGCCCCCGCAGGCGACCAGGCCGCGCTGGACGCGCTGATCGCCAGCTCGCGCGCGCGCGCCGGGCGGCCAGCGCGCGAGGTCGAACGGATGCTAGCGCTCGGCGCGCTGGGAGCGGACGAGGCCGAGGATGTGGTCTGGGCGGCCCGCCGGCGGGTCGCCACGCCGAACGCCCCCAGCGCAGCAGAGCTGAGCGTGCCCGACGAGGGCGAATATGACCGCGAGGTCGTGGACTGAGCTGGTCGCCAACCCCTGGGTGATGAGCGAGGCGCCCGCGGGCGCGCGCAGCGCGCGCGGGCCGAGCGGGGCAACGCTCTACGCCCCGGACGAGCAGGTGCTGGCGGAGGTAGGCTGGCCGGCGGGCGACTACGCCGCGCGCTACTGGGCGCTGCGCGCCAACCTCGGGTTGGGCGAGGACATCCAGAAGTTGGCCAAGGCGCTGGGCGCCGCGCGCTGGGAGGCGTTCGCCCAGCGCCGGCTGAAGCGCCGCGTGATCCACCTCCACCTGCTGTTCTGCTGGCCGGACGGCAGCGGCGGCTGGGCGCTGATCGACCGCGGGGAGGGGACGGTCTTCGGGC
>JAGHYX010000019.1 GCA_017743375.1 Chloroflexota bacterium | reverse complement strand
GATTGGCCACTGGCCGTTGAGGTCTATCTTCATTGCCAAGCAGTTGCCTCGTTTAGGGTTTGGATTTCTTCGGCGCTCAGCCGATAGCCGACCGTGCCAAGCAGCTCCTGGAGTTGCGAGACCGTGTTCGCGCCGATAATCGGGGCGGTGATGACCGGGTTGCTGAGCAGCCAGGCCAGCGCCGTCTGCGCGATGGTCTTGCCGTGGGCGCGCCCGATCGTTTCGAGCGCAGCGAGCGCGCGCTGGCCGGTTGGGCTTTCGATGTAGCGCCGAATGCGCTCGTTGCTCTCGCCGCGCGAGCCAGCGGGGATGGGCTGACCGGCGCGATACTTGCCAGTGAGGAAGCCGCCGGCCAGTGGGCTGTAGGGGATTACCCCTAGCGCCTGGTCTTTACACAGCGGCATCAGCTCGCGCTCAAACTCAGCGCGGTGCATCAGGTTGTAATGCGGCTGGAGCGATTCGAAGCGCACCAGGCCGCGCACATCGCTCACCCAAAGCGCCTTCATCAGCCACCAGGCCGGGTAGTTGCTCGCGCCAATGTAGCGCACCTTGCCGACACGGACAAAGTCATCTAGCGCCCGCAGCGTCTCCTCATGCGGCGTCTCATAGTCTGGCCAGTGAATCTGGTAGAGGTCCACGTAGTCGGTTTGTAAGCGGCGCAGGCTATCCTCCAGTGCTTTGGTCAGGTGCGCCCGCGAGGCCCCCTCATCGTTTGGCCCATCGCCCATGCGCCCGCGCGCCTTGGTGGCGATGATGACCTGGTCGCGCGGGATGTGATTTGCTTTGATCCATTTGCCGATCACGACCTCGGCAGTGCCGCCAGGGTTGCCGGGCACCCAGCGCGAGTAAATATCCGCTGTATCCAGGAAGTTGCCGCCGGCGTCGCGGAAGGCCGAGAGCACGTTGAAGGCGGTCTGTTCGTCGCACGTCCAGAGAAAGGTCATCGTGCCCAAGCACAGCTCGCTCACCTTCAAGCCGGTGCGGCCCAGTCTGCGGTATTCCATAGACCCGGCTATTATCGCTCCGTGCGCATGGGCCCGTTCACGATGGGAGTGGTCCACTTCAGGATATTGCCATGATGAAGCGGGTGCACTCACCAATAGGGGCAACCTTCCACCGAGCGATGCTGCCGGCGAAGGTGAATCTATTATGGGATGAGCGACGGCAGCGCAACGCCCTGCCCGTTCTCTCCGTTGGACAGCCTAAGCAACCACGGGTTGTAGAAGGCCTGTGAGCTGGCCGACGTGCTCGAACACCCGCAACACCGTCTCAATCTGCTCATCGGTATGCGTGGCCATGTAGCTGGTGCGCAGCAAGCTCTTGCTGGGCGGCACGGCGGGCGGGAGCACCGGGTTGGTGTAAACGCCGTTATCGAAGAGCGCTTTCCAGGTGAATACCGTGTGCATCTCGTTTTTGATGTATACCGGCACGATGGGCGTCACGCTCTGGCCGCAGTCATACCCCATTCGGCGCAACCCCTCGCGCACCTTGGCGGATTGCACGTGCACGCGCTGGACGTAGCTAGGGTCTTCCTCGATGATGTCCAGACAGGCCAGGACGGTGGCCACGTTGGCCGGCGGCATGGAAGCGCTGAAAATCAGCGAGCGCGCATGATGCTGAATGTAGTCAATGACATCGCAATCGCCCGCCACCACCCCACCGAGCGAGGCGAACGACTTGCTGAAGGTGCCCATGATCAGGTCCACATCGTCCACGCAGCCGAAGTGGAAGTGCGTGCCGCGCCCGCCCTCGCCCATCACTCCAAGCCCGTGTGCATCATCCACGAACAGGCGCGCGCCGTAGCGCTTGGCCAGCGTGACGATCTGGGGCAGGTCCGCGAGATCTCCCCCCATCGAGTAGACACCGTCTACGATGATCATCTTCGGCGCGTCGCCGCACTCTCGGAGCACGCGCTCCAAGTCGTTCATGTCGTTGTGGCGGAAGCGCTTGAGCTGGCAGCCGGCCATCTTGATCGCGTCCACCAACGAGGCATGGATCTCGCGGTCGGCGACGGCGATGTCGTCCTTGCCCATCAGCGCGGTGATCGCGCCGAGGTTAGCTTGATAGCCGGTGCCGAAGATCAGGGCGGCCTCTTTGCCGAGGAAGCGCGCCAGTCGGCGCTCAAGCTCTTTATGCAGCTCCAGCGTGCCGTTCAGGAAGCGGCTGCCTGTGCACGACGTGCCGTAGCGCTCGATCGCTTCGATGGCTGCCCGCTGCACGCGCGGATGGGTGGTCAGGCCCAAGTAATTGTTCGAGCCGATCATAATCAGCTGGCGGCCGTCAATCACGACCTCAGTACCCTCAGTTTCAGAAAGCGGTTTGAAGTAGGGATAGATGCCTTGCTCGCGCCCCATGCGCGCCGCCATCAGCACAGGGTCGTTTGCTATCTTGTCAAATAAGTCTGCCATTGAAAATCGTCCTCGTGATATGTTCGCTCGCTCATTCAGCAGCCACGGTGGCTGACGCGCGTGATTATACGTAGCCATAAATGAGAGAAAAGCGTAGGGTCGGCGCTGATGGTGAGGGCAGGCCTTGGGTGAGCCGATAGCGACACCGCCGCTCAACCCACTATCGTCACTGGTGAACAAGCTCATGCAGTTGCTCCGATCGGCAAATGGGCCCGAAGCACAGGATGCGTTCACAGCGAGCCTCTTCATCGCGCAGAAGTCCATCCCTGAGCGCCGGCGCATCGCTGCCCAACCGAGGGGAGGGGGGCGTGCTGGGGAGCGCTGGCGCAATCTGTACCGCTGACTGCGCTGAAGCGCATGCGGCCACTTGCCAGGCACTCCGCGATTCCTGTCTCTCTAGTGAGCGTTGTATAGTTCAGGCTTGCCATTTGGCGATGGGGAGCGAAGCAATGGCAGCACAAGCAAACTCAGGAGCAGCGCAAGCGCCATTCCAGTTCGCTGGGGGCGAACGCGGCGACACGGGCATCCTGTGCCTGCATGGGTTCACCGGCTCGCCTGCCGAGCTCAGGCCATTGGGGGAATACCTGCATCAGCGCGGATACACGGTGTCCTGTCCGCTGCTGCCCAAGCACGGCGGCCGGCTCGAGGACCTGAAAGGGGCCACCTGGCGCGCATGGGTGAGCGCATCGCGCGATGCGTTCATCCAGCTCGCCGACCGCTGCGCAAACGTGCTGATCGCGGGACTTTCGATGGGCGGCTTGATTGCGCTACACCTGGCGGCCAGCGAGTGTCACCACGCTGCATGTGATGGGCGCCCCTCACCTTTGCGCGGAATCATCGTCATGGCAGCGCCGTCCGCCATCAACGACACGCGCACACGGTTGGTGCGGTTCGCGCGCTTCTTCGTCCCCTATTATTACCCGCTGAAGGACGCCAATTTCGACGATCCTGAGTTCCGCGCCAACCTGCGCCGACGGCTGGGGAGCGCCATTGATCAACAAGTGGACCTAGACGACCCGCACGTGCGACAGCAGATCATTCAAAGCGTGCGCATCCCCGTTAGCGCCATCCACGAGCTGCTGGAGCTGAACAGGCTGGTGATGCGCGAGTTGCCGCGCGTCACGACGCCTGCGCTGTTTATCCAGGGACGCAAAGATCGCGTGGTCGCGCCGGATAGCGCAGATGTGCTCGCTCGGGCGGTGGGGTCAAAGGTCAAACAGGTGGTCTGGTATGAGCACAGCGGCCACGTGCTGCCCACAGAACCTGATGCCGCCGAGATGTTTGAGACCATCAACCGGTTCATCGAAGCATGCACGCAGGCACGATGAGCTACTCCTTCCTGCTGCGCGCTGCGCGGGTGATCGTGCTGGCCGGCTCGGGGCTGATGTTCTACGCTAAATTGAGCGACGGCACGCTGTTCTTCTACATCAACCAGCGCTTCGCCTGGCTATCGCTGGTCGCGGCCATCCTCTACGTTGCCTTGGCCCTCACGGTGCTATACGGCGAGCTGCGCGCCCGGCACACTACTGGGCCTGCGGCCTTCGATGACGATGCGGAGGTGATCTGGCTGAAACCGCACACAATGCCTCGCGGGAGCAGCGGGCGCACCTCCTGGTCGGCGATCGGCCTGTTGGCCCTGCCGGTTGTGCTCAGCCTGCTCGTGCCGGCCCAGCCGTTAGGCGCCAGCGCCATCAACAACCGAGGCATCAGCGTGACCGCCCCCGAACAAAGCGGCGGCGTCAGACGAATGAGCGCCGCGCCACAGAACATCCTCGACTGGCTGCGCGAGTTCTCTCACGTGGGCGACCCACGAGCGCTGGATGGGCGCGAGGTGGACGTGACCGGCTTCGTCTATAAAGACAGTCGCACAAAACCCGATCAGTTCTGGGTCTCCCGATTCGTCGTGAGCTGCTGTGTGGCCGATGCCGCGGCGGTCGGCATGCTCGTGCAAACCCCGGATGCAGAGCGGCTCGCCGCGGGTAGCTGGGTGCGCGTGATCGGCAAGTTAAAAGCCGGCGAATTCGCCGGCGAGCTGCTCCCCATCATTATCGCCGAGCGCACCGAGCCAATCCAACAGCCAGCGCATCCATATCTCTACCCTTAGCATATAATCTCAGGCGGCTCAACACCATCTAAGCGTATTCTTCACCAACATTGTAATCACAAGGTATGAAAAGACGCAGCCGCTACGCTGCTCCGCTTCGCTCTCCCCCTGGCCAACGGCGGCGCTTCGGTTGTTCTGTCATTCAAGGCTTTTTGATCGCCCTTTTAGCCGGTCTTGGGCTATTCTTGGGCAGTCGCCTGTTGACCCCCGCGCTACCTGACCGAGAACCAAATATCCCTCCTAAACTGCCTCAACTCAGTGGCACGCCCGAGGTCTTGGATAGCGGCCCAGCAACGCATGATGCTGACGTAGTCCGGCGCCGCTTCGTGCTCGGCGCAGAGGCCCCCCAGCGCGCCGCGCCCGAACGCCCGCGCCAGCTCAGCACGTACGCCGTAGCCCCCGGCGATACGCTGTTTGGCATCGCGCTCAAGTTCGGCCTGCGACCGGAGACGATCCTGTGGTCCAACTACGAGACGCTCAAAGACAACCCCGACTTGCTGAGCATCGGTCAAAAGCTGACCATCCCGCCGGAAAACGGCCTGATCGTGGAAGTGCAAAGAGGGGACACGATCGAGGGGCTGGCGCGGCGTTTCGGCGTGCCGGCAGAGCGCATTGTCAACGAACCGTTGAATGGTTTGCGCGACATTAACCAACTATTGCAAATTGGCCAGCGCATCTTCGTGCCCGGTGGCGAGCGCGAGATGGTGATCTGGCAAGTGCCGAAGCCGGTGGAGGTGCGCCGCATGAGCAGTGGCGTGCGGGTGTATCGCGTGGGCAAATGCGGCGAGGTTGCAATCCCACCGTTGGGCACGGGCAACTTCCTCTGGCCGGCTAACCGCCGATATCTATCCGGCTACAACTTCAGCAAGGTCCACCCCGGCATAGACATCGCCGGCCGACTGGGTGAGCCGATCTACGCTTCGGATGCCGGCACGGTGATCTACGCCGGCTACTCTCTGAACGCAGCCGGCAGACCAGTGGGCTACGGTCAATACGTCGTGCTCGACCACGGCAACGGTTATCAAACACTCTACGCCCACGCCAGCCAGTTGTTCGTGCGCTGCGGACAACAGGTGCAGCGCGGCCAGGTGATAGCCGCGATCGGATCCGTAGGGCGCTCAACCGGGCCGCATCTCCACTACGAGATCCGCTACCTGAGCCAAGCCGTGAACCCCTGGACGCTTTTGCGCTAGCAGCGCTACAATAGCCGTCTTTGTCAGTATGCGGAAAGGCGCACAAAAGGCAAACCATGGAATCAGAACAGCGAGCAGCAAGTCCGCAGCCAGGTGAACAGCGCAGCAAACAGCCCAGGCGCATCGCCGAGCGCATAGGCCGGCTGACTCTCTCCCCCGGGCGCATGGCGGTACATGGCATGGTTGTGCTCGCCCTAAGCCTGATGGCAGCCATCACACTCATCAGCACCGAGAGCGCGAAGCGCAGCCGCGCGGCGGCTACTGGGGTGCAAACTCGAGAGACGGGGCGCTCGCCCACCATCCTCCCCGAGAGCGGTTTCTTCATCAACCCAAGTCAGCCGGCGTTTCTGAGCATTCGACCGCTGACCGAAGCCGCAGACGGCGCGCTGATCATCCGAAACGTCGTCTTCGCGTCGAGTCGGCGCAGCGAGGCGCGCGCCGACATCATCACTTACACCGTGCAACCGGGCGACAACGTGGAGACCATCGCCCAGCGCTTCGGCGTGCTGCCCACGACGATCGTTTGGTCCAATAGCGAGGTGGAAGAGAATCCCGATCTGCTGCGCGTGGGTCAAGAGCTGGTCATCCCACCGGTGGATGGCATCCTATACACCGTGAAGGCGAACGATACCCTCTCCGGGATCGCCGAGCGCTTCAAGGTGAAGATAGAGGACATCATCCGGTCGCCGCTGAACGACCTGTCAGATGGCGCGAACCTGATCCCTGGGATGCGGATCATTGTTCCGGGCGGCATCAAGCCCTTTGTGCCCAAGGTGGTGCAGCCACAGGTGGTGAGCCGACCGGCACCGGGCAGGCGCTACGTCGGGCCGGCGCCTAGCTTCTTCGCCAGCGGCGCCTTCGCCTGGCCCACGCGCGGCTATATCTCGCAATATTTCCGAACCTACCATCGCGGGCTTGACATCGCCAACGCGATCGGCACGCCCATCGCCGCATCTGACGGCGGCTACGTCACCTTCGCCGGCTGGAGCAACGTTGGCTATGGATACATGGTGCAGATAGACCACGGCAACGGCTTCAGCACGCTCTACGCTCACCTCAGCCAGTGGTACGTCAGCCCGGGCCAGAGCGTCGCGCGCGGGCAGATCATCGGGGCGATGGGCAGCACGGGCAACTCCACAGGCCCACACCTGCACTTTGAAATTCGCTATGGCGGCGTGCCCCAGAATCCCCTGCTCTACCTGCCCTAGAGCAAGACGCCAGGCATCACCGACCTGCTCGATGCCCGGCTTGCTTTACAGCGACGCGCTCGTGGATGACCAACGCGTGTGCCCAACGACGTAGCTTTTCACCTGAATCGGAACACTCTCTTGAGCGCCCCTCGTTCCAGCATTCGATACAATTTGAGCGACAGCTCTAAGGGATCTCGCTATTGCCATGACCACAGCACCGAATCGCCTCCCTCGCGTCATCGCTGCCATTCATCTGCTGCCATCACGGGAGTCATTCCGCCCAGACGCTCAGCCCTTGAACAAGATCATCGAACATGCGCTGATTCATGCACAGATCGCCTACGACGGCGGCGTGCGCGCCTTTTATTACCAGGACGTGAACGACACACCGGTGGGGCCATACGTAGCCGAGCACACCGTATCGCACATGACCGCCATCGGCAAGGAGCTGCGGCGCGCCTTCCCTGATGTGGCATTGGGCGTTTGCCTGATGCAAAACAGCGGTAAAGAGTCGCTGGAGATCGCCCACGCCGTGGACGCACAATTCGTTCGCATCAAGGTCTATGTGGGCGTCATGGTGAAGGCCGAGGGCCTCGTGCACGGCGTGGCCTACGAAGCCATCCGCACGCGCCACCATCTCAACGCCGAGCACATCAAAATACTGGCTGACGTGTACGACCGGCTCGGCGAGCCGCTGGCGCCGATCCCGCTGCCCGAAATGTGTCGCCAGGCGGTGGAGTTTGGCCGCGCCGACGGCATCATCCTGACTGGCCGCACACCGGAGCAATCCATCCGCATGTTCGACGAAGTGCGCCCGCTGAAGCTGCCCGTGCCGTTGATCCTGGGCGGCGGGGTCTCCCCCCAAGCGATGAAGTTCTTCGTCAATCGCGCAGATCACTTTATCGTCCATGCCGCGTTCATCCGGCGCGGATTGCCCCCCCACAATGGCGTGCCGGTGGAGTGGGATGTAGAACGAGTGCGGGAGATAGTGACGCTCGCAGGGTGATGCTCATCTGCTGCGGCGGGCTGCGCACCGATTACATCATCCCGCCTTACGGCGAGCCAAGGCTCAACCAGATAGGGGGCAATGCCTTATATGCGGCCGCTGGCGCCCGCTTGTGGCATCAGCCAGTGGCCATCTTGGCTCGCGTCGGCCAAAACTACCCGCCAGAGTGGTTGGCCGAGTTGGCGGCGCGCGGCTTCGACACGCGAGGCATTCGCATCATCCCCGGCGACCAAGACCATCGCACGTTCTACGCCTACCTGGACGACAACACGCGCGTAGATACCGAGCCGGCCAAACACTTCGCCCGCTTGGGCCTGCCCCTGCCGGATGCACTGCGCGGTTACGTCCATTCCACCCCAGGCCAGGACGACCCAGACCACTACGAACCTTTAGCCGTCACCCCGGAGGACCTCATGGCCTATGCGCAGGCGCGGGCGTCTGAGCCACCGCCAATTGGGCTGCACATCGCGCCGATCAGCATCCGCACCCAGCAATTCTTGCCGGCAGCGGCGCGCCAATTGGGCATCGCCCTGATCAGCGCCGACCCCGGTGAACGCGCCATGCGCCCTGCGCTGCGGCCATACGTCGAGGCGGTCCTGGCCGGATTAGATGTCTTCATGCCCAGCGCGCAGGAGGCCGAGCAGTTCTTTGCGGACATGCCGACGGTGCACACGCCAAAGCAACGCCTGCGATGGTTCGCCGCACGCGGCCCGCGCATCGCTGTGCTCAAACTTGGCTCAGCCGGCGCGCTCATCTACGAGCGCGCAAGCGAGCGCTTCTGGCTTGTGCCGGCCGTGCCGGTAAAAGTCGTGGACGTGACCGGCGCCGGCGATGCGTTTTGCGGTGGATTCATCGCCGGCTTGGCCAGCCATGGTGACCTCGTGCGCGCCGCGATCAACGGCGCCGTCTCCGCATCGTTCGCCGTCGAGGGCTACGGCCCGCATGCGCTCTTGTCCGCGCATGCCGAAGCGGCCCAGCGCCGCGCGACAATGCTGAGCAAACAGATCGCAATCGTGTAGATATTTGCTATTCGCTTTTGTGTGTTTATGCTACGATGTGCGCTATGGCCGCCCAACCCTTCGCGCAAAATTCAGAGGAAAGTCAGGTCACGGCCCGACCGCGCGCCATCCTTCCCATCCTGGCTGCCATGTTCACAGCCAAGCTGAGCCTGTGGCTGGCGTTGATCGCCTGGTCACGCACCCAGGTCAATCACAGCGTGCCACTGACGGCCGCGTTGCGCGGCGAACTGATGCGATTCCGCGGTCGGCGCGCCGGCAACCTCGCCTATTACGCCGCCGGCCCGGCTCACGACGGTCGTCCACCGCTCCTCCTGCTGCACTCGATCAACGCCTCGGGATCGGCGTTTGAGATGAAACCGTTGTTCGAGCACTACGCCCAAGCGCGGCGCGTGATCGCGCTCGATCTGCCGGGGTTTGGGTTCTCGGACCGCAGCGACCGACTGTATCGGCCGGCGTTGTTTCGCGACGCCATCCTGGACTTGATCGAGCAAGAGCTGGCCGGCGCGCGCGTGGACGCCGTAGCGCTCTCGTTGAGCAGCGAGTTTTTGGCGCTGGCTGCGCAATGCAAGCCGGCTTACTTCCGCTCGCTGAGCTTCCTCTCGCCCACCGGCTTTAGCCGACGGAGCCAGCGCATACGAGCCAACCGCCCGCTCTGGTGGTTGCTGCGCTTGCCGCCCTGGCGGCGCGCCATCTACGACGTGCTCACATCGCGGCCCAGCCTGCGCTTCTTCCTGCAATCCAACCAACGCACGCGGCTGAAGCAGGGGCTGGTGGACTACGCCTACGCCACCAGCCACCAGCCAGGAGCGGAGTATGCCCCGCTGGCCTTTATTAGCTTCTTACTCTTCACGCCCAATATCTTCGCGGTGTACCGCAGCCTGCCCCACCCCTGCCTAGCCATCTTCGGCGAAGATGCGTTCTCGCCCTATGACCTGGCCGACGCACTGCGCGATAAGCCCAACTGGCGCGTGCGCTTCCTGAAGGATGCGGGCGCGCTGGTGCACTGGGATGCGCCGCGCGCGGTGATCACAGCCCTAGACGAGCAGCTCAATTAGCCGACTAGGGCCGTGGACGCCATCTGAGACTGATTGGCGAGCGGCGCATACATCTCTTGGATGTATTGCTTGAGCATGCGGCGCGTGCTGAAGCGCGGGGCGATGGTGGCGATGGATGTCTTAATGCGCTGCACCCAGCCACGCGGGATGTAATCCTCGTCCACATCGTAGTAGAGCGGGATGATCTGCTCTTCCAGCGTGCGGAACAGCGACTCACAATCCTCGCGGTCTTGTTGTTCAGGGTCAGCGTAGTCCCTATCCTCGCCGATCGCCCAACCGTTCTTGCCGTTGTATGCCTCGCGCCACCAGCCGTCCATGACGCTGAAGTTAATGGCGCCGTTAAGCGCGGCCTTCATCCCGCTGGTGCCGCTGGCCTCGTAAGGTCGGCGCGGGGTATTCAACCAGACATCCACGCCTTGCACGAGGTGGCGCGCAACGTTCATGTCGTAATCCTCGATGAACACCATGCGGCCGGCGGTGCTGGCGTTCTTCACCACGCGATATAGCTCCTGGAGCAGGCGCTTGCCTGGTTCATCATTCGGGTGTGCTTTGCCGGCGAAGATGATTTGTATCGGGCGGGCCGGATCGTTGAGCAGCCTCAGCAGGCGCGGCACATCGCGCAAGATCAGCGTAGCGCGCTTATAGGTTGCGAAACGGCGCGCAAAGCCGATCGTGAGCGCGTTGGGGTCTATCAGCACGCCGCTGGCGATGGTCTGAACGGGGTGCTGGCTGTGGGTGACCCACTTGGCGCGGGCGCGTTCGCGCATGAACTGCGCGAGCTTGCGCTTGAGGTGCTTGCGCACTGCCCACAGCTCATCGTCGGGAATCTCGTAGATGAGCTGCCAGGTTGATTCCTCGTCTAGGTGCTCGTACCACCCTGGGCCGAGGTATTCGTCGAAGAGCCGGCGCATCCTGCGGGCCAGCCAGGTCGCGGTGTGCACGCCATTGGTGATGTGCGAGATGGGCACAGGTTGATTCGGATACAACCACTGCCACATCGCGCGCGCCACGCGGCCATGGAGTTCGCTCACGCCGTTCGCCTTGCCCGACATATACAGCGCCAGCGGCGTCATGCCGAAGAAGTCTTCCTCCGCGCCGAGGGCCATAAATGCCTCGCGGGTCAGGCCCAGCTCATGCCAGAAGCCGCTCAGTTGCTGTTCGATCTGCCACCGCGGGAAGCGATCGTTGCCGGCGGGCACCGGCGTGTGGGTGGTGAAGACCGTGGTCTGGCGCACATGCTCTCGCGCCTGGTCAAAGCTCATGCCTTGCTTCACCAACTCTCGAACGCGCTCGAGCGTGCTGAAGGCCGAATGGCCTTCGTTCATGTGCCACACAGCCGGGTTGATCCCAAGCGCGCGCAGAAGGCGCACCCCGCCGACTCCAAGCACAATCTCCTGGTTAATGCGCGTCTCCGGATCGGGACTGTATAAGCGCTGGGTGAGCACACGATCCTTGGGCAGATTCTCCGGCACATCTGTATCTAGCAGATACAAGGGCACACGTCCCACCTGGGCTTTCCATGCGTGGAGGTGCACATGCCGCCCCGGCAGCTCAATGCTGAGCACCAGCGGGGCGCCGGCGGCATCGGTCACCTGGATGATCGGCAGTTCATTGAAGTTGAGATGCTCGTAGTCGGCCTCTTGCCAACCATCTTCGGTAATGCGCTGGCGGAAGTAGCCGTTCAGATATAAGAAGCCGACGCCGACCATCGGCAGCCCGATGTCGCTGGCTTCCTTCAAGTGATCAGCCGCCAGCACGCCCAAGCCACCGGCATACATCGGCAGCGCCTCCGTCAAGCCAAACTCAAAGGAGAAATACGCCACGATTGGCCGGACATCCGGCGCGTGACCGTTCCATCCCAGGAGGCCATGAGTCGGGCTGGGATCGTTGCGCATGTAGGCGTCGAAATCGGCGACGACGCGGTCGTAGCTGTCCAACAAGCGGCGATCGGCGAGCACCTCGCTCAGACGCTTGAGGGGGAGCTGGCGCAGCAAGCGCACCGGATTGTGGTTTACCGACTCCCATAGCACCGGACTGAGCCGCATGAAGAGATGCTGCGCTTCCGGCGACCACGTCCACCATAGGTTGTATGCAATCTCGCCCAACCGCCTCAACCGGTGAGGCAGCGAGTTGCATAGCGACTCGATAACAACTTCAGACACAAAAAAACCTCCGTAATAAGTCCTTTGTCTCGCCAACCGCCCGCCGACCATGCCCCTCGCGGGACGAGGTCGGCACACGACCGATTGGCGTTTGTTTGTAAACCAGTTAACCACACAGGATTATAGCCCTCATCTGGGAAGGCGCGAATGGGTGAGATGCGCCACCAGAAAGCGAAATGCAGGGGAGCAACGCAGAGGCAAGCGAACGGGGCAGCACTCGCCGGAGATGAGGGTGATTGAACATTTTTCGCCTCCGGCAGTCTACAGTTTAAATCACAGCACAGCGGCATGTTCACCGCGCGGCGCACATCATGGGGCGGTCAATCCTGGACGTCATCCCACACAAACGAGAGTGGGGCAACGGCAGCACTGCTGCCCACGAGGTTCTCCTGCTAGCCACGAACGCAACCGTCGCAAATACACTTGCCGAGGCAAGAGTATAATCCCGAAACATTCACTTAGGGCAGGCGGAGGCGACCACAAGCATGGTGGAGATGCTAATCGAGAGCATACGGGTGAGCCTGATGACCAACAGCCAGGTGATCATCCTTAGGGAAATGGAAGGCAAACGCCGGCTGCCGATCTTCGTGGGCAAGCCAGAAGGAGACGCGATCACCCTTCACCTGAACGGCATCACTGCGCCCAGGCCGCTCACGCACGACCTGGCTGCCAGCATCCTCAAGAGCTTGGAAGCGGACGTGAATCACATCGTCATCAACGACCTGCGCAAGCAGCACTTCTACGCCATCATCGTCCTGCAGCCATCAGGCGACGAAGAGGCTGAGATCACGCTGGATGCGCGCCCAAGCGACGCCATCGCGATCGCCGTTCGTGTAGGATGTCCGATCTTCGTCGCGGAGCACGTGCTAGAAGAGGCCGGCGTTGAACCGGTTGAACTGGGCAGCACGCCGAGCAAAGAAGACCTCGGCGCCTTCAGCGACTTCATCAGCTCGCTCGACCTCAGCGACTTGGACAAGGACAAATAACCCCAAGCTCTGATGTAAGCTCTTGTGGAGGGACAGTTCTCGATGATAGAAGTAAAAGTGGATTCCGTGCGTGTGAACCTGGTCGGCACACATCGCGTCGTCATCTTGAAAGAGCTTCACTCGGAGCGCTACCTGCCGATCTGGATCGGTCAAGCAGAGGCCGAGTCGATTACCCTTCAACTGACCAACACCAAAGTGCCCCGCCCGCTTACGCACGACCTGATCGTGGATGCCATCCGCGCGCTTGGTGCTACGGTGAGGTATGTGCTGGTCAATGACTTGCGCGACGAGACGTTTTATGCGCGCATCGTGCTGCGCACGCGCGACGGCAAAGACCTGAGCATTGACTCCCGCCCCAGCGATGCTATCGCCATCGCAGTGCGGGTAGGTTGTTCGATTTACGTGGACGACGACGTGATGGCGCAACACGGCCACGAGCCTGAAGAGGAGAGCACAGAAGAACAGCAGGAAGAGGACCTGGGCGCCTTCAAAGACTTTCTGAGCACGCTTGACCTGGACGACCTGGACAAGAAATAGGCGCAGCCCACACCCAGCGCCCTCGCGGCTTCGCGCATGGATATCGTCGTCGCAATCCACGCAGCCTGCTTACTCCTGCTTTGCGCCTATGCCGTCCATCAGGGCGTACTGTTGGTCGTCTATCTGCTGAGAGGCCGTTCAGCGAGCAGCCAATCCTCCCGGCCGACGGCTGAACTGCCGGCGGTGACGATTCAAATCCCGCTGTTCAATGAACGCTACGTCGCCGCGCGGGTCATCGCCGCAGCCGCAGCGCAAGACTATCCCAGAGACAAGCTACAGATTCAAATTCTCGACGACTCGACCGACGACACGACGGAGATCGCCAGATGCGCGGCAGCGCAGGCGTGCTCATCCGGTCTGTCGGTGGACGTGCTACACCGCAACGAGCGGCAGGGCTACAAGGCCGGCGCGCTCGCTGCGGGGCTGCCCCACGCCAAGGGCGAGCTGATCGCCATCTTCGACGCCGACTTCGCGCCGCCGCCGGACTTCCTGCGGCGCGTGATCGGTGAGCAGAATGCCTTCGCTGACCCGCAAGTGGGGTTTGTTCAGGCGCGCTGGGACTACCTCAACCGTGACCTCAACCCGATCACCCGCGCCCAGGCCATGATCCTAGACGTGCACTTCCTCATCGAGCAGGTGGCGCGCAGCCTCTGTGGTTTACCCATCAACTTCAACGGCTCGGCGGGCATCTGGCGACGACAGTGCATCCTGGACGCCGGCGGCTGGCAAGCCGACACGCTGACCGAAGACCTCGACCTGAGCTATCGGGCAGCCCTGCGCGGCTGGCGCGGCCTATATTTGCTTGATCAAGGCGCGCCCAGCGAGCTGCCCGCGGACATCCTGGCTTATAAGCAGCAGCAGGCCCGCTGGGCGCGCGGCACGATCCAGACCTTGCGCAAGCTGCTGCCTGAATTATTAAGCTCCTCGTTGAAGTTTCACCAAAAGCTCGCCGCGCTGATGCATCTGAGCGGCTATGTCATCCACCCGCTCATCTTCATCCTGAGCATCACCACGCCGCTGCTGGTGCTGGATGCAGTCACATCACAGGGCGGCCTGGCCGGCCTGCCGCTGTGGGTCAACGCGCTCAGTGGGCTGACCCTGGTGCCGATCGCCTCAATGCTGGTTGCGCACCTGGCGCGTCGCCGATCGTTGATCCACTTTTTACGCGACCTGCCGGCAGCGCTGTTGCTCGGGGTAGGCGTGTCGCCCTCAAACACGCTGGCGATGTTGCGCGGGCTCTTGCACGAGCAGGTCGGGGAGTTCGTGCGCACCCCAAAGCATCGCCACAGCGTGTTCACCTATGCGCTGCGACCGGACTGGACGATGTGGCTGGAGCTGGCGCTGGCGATATATGTCGGCGTCGCCATCCTCTTGATGCTGCGCTTTGGTCATTGGCCGCTGGGTATGCCGCTGTTCCTCTATGTTTTAGGGTTTGGGGGAGTGTGGCTGAGCCAGGCGTTGAGCGCTTCCCGCCATAGCTCGCTTTAGGGCATTTGCCAGCTTTTAGCAAATGTGCTAAATGTTCCTTCACCGTGAGCAGGCCCTGATTGCCTGCGACCAGTCCAAGAGGAGAAACGGCATATGAAGAAGACGTATAAGCTCACCCGAAGGCAACTGCTTCGCTTGTCGGCGCTGGCCGGCACCGGCGCCGTCATCGCGGCCTGCGCGCCGGCTGCGCCCAGTGGCCCATCCGCGCCCGAAGCCCCTGCCGAGCAGCAGCCGCAGCAACCACAGCCCACCCCGGCTCCCACGGTCAAGCCTGTGCCGCGCGACCAGACCATCATCATGGGCTGGACGGTCAGCGACTTCGACAACACCGGCTTGACCAACCCCTTCGCAGCGGGGCACAACCACCAAAACTTCAACTCCGCGCTGTGGGATCCGCTTTACTACTGGGCGGCCTTCTCCGACACGGTCTATCCCTGGCTGGCCGCCAGCGAGCCGGAGTACAACGCCGACTTTACCGAGGTGACGATCAAGCTGCGCGACGGCATTGAGTGGAGCGACGGCACGCCGATCACGTCCAAGGACGTGGTCTTCACCGTCAACACGTGGCGCGACAACGAGAAGCTGGACTATCACAGCCGCGTCGCGCCTTACGTCAAAGAGGCGGTAGCGATTGACGACAAGACGGTGAAGATCATCTTCAAGCAACCCTCGCCGCGCTTCGTGTTCGACGTGCTCACGGTCCACTTCGACACCGGCCGGCCGATTGTCCCTGCCCACGTCCTGGAGAAGGTAGATGACGTCACTGCCTTCCGCGGCGGATTGGACATGCCCCAATCCGGCCCCTATAAGGTGGTGTCTTGGACCAGCAACCAGAAGATCTTCGACCTGCGCGAGGACTGGTGGGCGATCAAGACCGGCTTCCAGCCTGTGCCCGAGGTGAAGCGCGTGATCATGCAGCGCATCGGCGACGACGTCGGCGTGGTGGCCCAGCGGATCGTGAACAATGAGATGGACACCGCGGTGGACTTCCGCACCGACACGATCAAGAGCATCCTGCGGCAGAACCCCAAGGTGACCACCCACACCGGCAATAAGGAGCCGTATGGTTACCTGGACTGGTGGCCGAACTCGCTGTGGATGAACCACGAGCTTGAATGGTTCAGCGACGTGCGGGTGCGCCGCGCGATCAATCGCGCGATTGACCGCGACAAGATTGACGAGGTGGTGTACGACGGCGCCAAGGTCAGCACCATCTTCCCCTTCCCGCTCTATCCCGCGCTCCAGAAGTTCGCCGATTCGCCGGCGGTGAAGGCCGTGATCGAGAAGTACCAGCCCAGGAAGTTCGACCTGGAAGAATCGGCCAGGCTGATGGAAGAGGCCGGCTATAAGAAGAACGCCGACGGCCTGTGGGAGAAGGACGGCAAGACCGTGCCCTGCCAGATCAGCGGCTTCCCGCAGATCCACGGCGACATCGTGCCGGTGCTCTCGGAGATGCTGCGCCAGGCCGGCTTCGACACGGGCGAAGGGCCGGACTTCGGACCTGAGGCCTACAACAACATGGCCGAAGGGCGGCCCGGCCTGTATATGTTCGGCCACGGCGCGAGCTTGCGCGACCCGTTCGCCGTCTTTGAGCTGTTCAACACCAAGCCCACCGGTAACGTCGCCGGCAGCAACAACTTCTCGCGCTACAACAACCCAGAGTTCGAGCAGCTTGTGCTGGAGATGGCCAAGTATCCTTCCGGCGACCCGCGCTTCGACGAGCTGGCGGTGAAGGCGCTGGAGATCTACTACCGGGATGTGATTGACGTGCCGATCATCCAGTGGTTGCACCGCATCGCCTACAACCAGACCTACTGGGTGAACTGGCCGACCGAGACCAACGTGGGCGAGGGCTACAACGGCGCGTTCTGGCACTGGACCGGGCCGCGTGTGATTGCCGCGCTCAAGAAGGCCGGCTAAGCCAAGCCTCGCTCTCAATCAACGCGCAGCGCAGCATGGCGTATGCTGCGCTGCGCGTTTACCCTTCTGATTTTCTCAGCGCACTGCGCGAAAGTTTTGATATGCTTAGCGTCCAGCCAGATGAAAATCGGATATCTGATTAGGCGGTTGCTCTTCCTATTCGCTGTGGTTTGGGTGGCCGCCACCCTCGTCTTCTTCATCCCGCGTCTCTCGACGCGCAATCCGATCCGCGAGCGCTTCGCCGAGATCGCCCGCAGCACCGGCTTCGCGCCGAAGGACCTGGAGCAGATCATCGCAGCCTACGAAGTGAAGTTCGGCCTGAACAAACCGCTGCTTGAACAATACGTCGAATACATGGGAGGCGTGTTGCGCGGGGACCTGGGGCCATCGCTCACCCGCTTTCCGGTCACGGTGCTCGACTTGATCCTGACGGCATTGCCCTGGACGATCGGCCTGCTCGTGGTCACAACACTAATCTCGTTTGCCCTGGGCAACTTGCTCGGCGCGTTGGCCTCCTGGCCGCGCAGCCCTGCGTTCGTCAAAGGCCTGATGGCCCCGCTGATGATGCTCCAGGCCATCCCGGCCTACCTGCTCGGCCTGCTGTTGATCTTCTTCATCGCCTTCCGGCTGCGCCTCCTGCCGATGGGCGGCGCATACTCGCAGGGCGTCCTGCCTTCGTTCACCCTGGAGTTCATCCTCGATGCGGCGCGCCACCAGATTTTGCCGGCCATCTCGCTGATCCTCTCATCGGTCGGCTTCTGGGCGCTGGGCATGCGCGGGATGGGCATCACCATTCAAGGCGAGGACTACGTCACCTTCGCCGAGCACAAGGGGCTGAACCCGTTCACGATCTTCACACAGTATTACATGCGCAACGCGCTGCTCCCGCAAATTACCGGCTTGGCGTTGGCCTTCGGCAACATCATCGTCTCCGGTGTGTTGGTGGAGCAGCTCTATGGCCTTCCAGGTCTGGGCGGCGTGCTCGGCGATGCGATCCTGAAAAATGACTACTTCGTCATTTACGGTATCACGCTCTTCGTGATACTCGCGATAGCCATCCTGATGTTCTTGATGGACCTGATATATCCTTTGCTTGATCCGCGCATACGCTATGAATCGTGATGACTCAGATAACCATTGCCTCACCCCAAGCTCAGACGCGATCTGAGCGGTATCAGCACCCTTCGCGGTTGACGCTGACGCTGCGCTATTTGCGGCGGAACAAAAGCCTGGTGATCGGCTTGGCGATCGCGCTCGCCTTGGCGCTGTTCAGCATCGTCGGCTCGCTCACCATAGACACGGAGAAGCTGGCCTATCCGCTGGCCGTGAAGCCCAAGCAGCCGCCCAGCCCGGAGTATCCGCTGGGCACGGACTTCTTCGGCCGCGACCTGCTGGCAGTGATGGTGCGCGGCGTGTGGCAGACGGCGGTGATCGGCTTGATCGCCGGCGCGATCGGCACAGGCGTGGGCGTGGTGCTGGGCTTTCTTTCCGCTTATTACGGCGGCGCAGTGGATACGCTGATCCGCGGGATCACCGAAGTGCTGCTGCCGATACCAGCCTTCCTCATCCTGGTCGTCATCGCCGGTTCGATCGATCGCAAATCGGTGACCATCTACACCATGGCGTTGATCGTGTCGCTGCTGGCGTGGATGGGCCCCACGCGCATCATGCGCGCCCAGGTGCTCTCGCTCAAAGAGCGCCTGTTCGTCAACGTCGCCAAGCTCTCCGGGATGGGCAACCTGGAGATCGTCTTCAAGGAGATCCTGCCGAACATGCTGCCGTTCATTCTGGCCAGCTTCGTCAGCGGCGTGTTCGCCGGCATCTTCTCTTCGTTTGGCCTCTCGGTGCTCGGCCTCGGCCCGCTGCGCGAGCCGCTGATCGGCAACACAATCTGGTTTGCGCAACAGCAGGCGGCGTTCTTCAACGGCTGGTGGTGGTGGCCGCTGTGGCCCACGTTGGCGCTGATCTTGATCTTCGTCTCACTCACCCTGATCAACATCGGGCTGGACGAGCTGGCCAACCCGCGCGTGCGGAGGACGGAATGACCCCGACGAAGCCCGTTCTGCGCGTGATTGACCTGCAGGTCAGCTACTACACCGAGGCCGGCCGCGCGCTGGCCCTCGACCGCGTCAGCCTGGAGCTTTATCCGGGCGAGAAGCTGGGCATGGTGGGCGAATCGGGCTGTGGCAAGTCCACTATGGCGCTGGCGATGATGCGCATGATCAAGCCCCCGGGCCGCATCGAGGGCGGCCAAGTCTTCATTGACGACGTTGACTTGATGACGCTGCCCGAGGCCAAGATGCGCAAGGCGCGCCTGAGCTTGATCAGCTACATCCCCCAGGGCGCGATGAACTCTCTCAACCCAGTGCTGCGCATCGAGGCGCAGATGCGCGACGCGATCAAAGAACACCTGCCGACCATGCGCGACGCCGAGGTGCAGGCCCGCATCTACGAAGCGCTGGAATCGGTGGAGCTGCGGCGCGAGGTGGCGCGAATGTACCCACACGAGCTGAGCGGCGGGATGAAACAGCGCGTCTGCATCGCAATCGGCATCCTGCTCGGCCCAAAGGTGATCATCGCCGACGAACCCACCAGCGCGCTGGATGTGGTGACCCAGCGTCAAGTGATGGAGACGCTCGACCGCGTTCAGAAACAACTCGGCGCGGCGATGATCCTGATCGGCCACGACATGGGGCTGATGGCGCAGTTCGTGGACAAAGTCGCGGTGATGTATGCCGGCAAGTTCACCGAGATCAGCCCGGTGCGCGACATCTTCACCAACCCGCTGCATCCCTACGCCCGCGCTTTGATCGAGAGCCTGCCAACGCTGAACAACAAAGGGGTCTTCAAGGGCATTCCCGGCCTGGCCCCCTCGCTCATCAATCGGCCCTCAGGATGCGCCTTCCACCCGCGCTGCTCCGAAGCGATGGAGATCTGTAGGACGGTGACCCCGGCGCTGATCGAGCAACGCGATGGACGGCGAGTGGCATGCCATCTCTATGACCAACCGATCCGGCGGGCCGATGAACCGGCAATGGTCGCATCACGATAGGAATGCGTTCTTCCGATGACCCCGCTGCTTGAATTCCGCAACGTCACGAAGATCTATAGCAAAGGACTGCTCTCGCGGGCGACGACGGTGGCGCTGGACGACGTGTCACTGCGGATCGAGGACGACCAGCCCACGATCATGACCGTGGCCGGCGAGAGCGGCAGCGGCAAGACCACGCTGGCCATGCTGCTGCTTGGGTTCATCTCGCCCACCCATGGGCAGATCCTCTACAAAGGCAAAGACATCGCCAAGTTGCAGGGCGAGGAGCGGCTCGCCTTCCGCCGCGAGGTGCAGGCTGTCTTCCAGGATCCGTTCGCCGTCTTTAACCCCTTCTATACGGTTGACCATCTGCTGAGCGTGCCGATCGAGAAGTTCAAGCTGGCCCGCAGCAAGCGCGAAGCGCGCGACAAGATGGAAGAAGCGCTCAACGCCGTTGGCCTGCGGCCAGAGGATGTGCTGGGGCGCTTCCCACATCAGCTCTCCGGCGGCCAACGCCAGCGCATCAATGTGGCGCGAGCGCTGTTGCTCAAGCCGCGCCTGTTGGTGGCCGATGAGCCAGTCTCGATGGTGGATGCCTCGCTGCGCGCGACGATCCTGGAGAGCCTGCGCAGGATGAACCGCGAATACGGTGTCTCCATCATCTACATCACCCACGACCTGACGACGGCCTACCATGTGGCCAACTCGATCATCGTGCTGTATCGCGGCTCGGTGATGGAGGCCGGCGACATTGACCGCGTGATCCGTGACCCCCAGCACCCCTACACCAAGCTGCTGATTGACTCGATCCCCTGGCCGGACGTCAACCGCAGGTGGGGACAAACCGAGATCAAAGCGCGCGAGCAGGATCACGGCAGCGTCGAGACCGGTTGCAAGTTCGCCTCGCGCTGCCCATTCGTCATGGAGGCGTGCCGCAAGGCGCCGCCGCCGCTCTATCAGGTGGCCGCGCAACAGGCTGCCGCGTGTTACCTGTATGAGAAACAACCGGTTTTGGCGCGCGAGCAGCTCAGCCAGGTGTTGCCCGTTTAGGCTTCACCAATTCTGGACGCTGCCGTCGCTGCGGTAGAGCTTAGGCGGTTCCCAGAAGCGAAACGGGCGATTGGCGTACTCCCGCTCGTTGAACTCCACCCCTAGCCCTGGGCCGCTCGGCACCAGGTAGCGCGGGCCGTCGCGCTGGAGTTGCACAGGGAAGATATCCGTCTCGTAAAACCCCAGGTCCTCGGTCGGCGATTGGCGCACCTCCATGGCGAAGAAGTTCGGCACAGCGGCGGCCAGGTGCACAGTCGCTGCCGTGCATATCGGGCCGAGTGGATTGTGAGGCATCAGGTCAATGTAGTGGGCCTCGCACCAGCCGGCCACCTTCATCGCCTCGGTCAAGCCGCCGATATTGCAAACGTCCAGGCGCATGTAGTTGGTAAGCCCGCGCTCGATGTAGGGCAGCGCCTGCCACTTGCTGCTGAACTCCTCGCCAACGGCGAAGGGCACGTCGGTCATGCGGCGCAGTTGTTCGTAGGCAGCGGGGGTTTCATCTCGAATTGGCTCCTCCAGGAAGTCAAGCGTCCCCCTGGGCATGCGCTGACAGAACGACGCCGCCTCGGCCACGCTCAGGCGATGATGGTAGTCAAGGCCGAGGATCGGTCGCGGGCCCAGCGCGGCGCGCACCTGGGCGCATTGCTCGGCGGTGGCCCCGATGGAGCGCCACGGATCCCAGACGTGCTTGCCGGCCTGGGCGTAGTCCGTATAGGCCGGCAACAGGCGGATCACCTCCCAGCCCTGATCGAGCAGCAAGCGACAACCCGCGATCACTTGCTCTGCCTCGGCGGCATCTAGCGTGGCGAAGCAGAGCACGGCGTCGCGCTGCCGGCCTCCCAGCAACTCATAGACGGGCACCCCCAGGGCTTTGCCCTTGATGTCGTAGAGCGCAATGTCAATCGCGCTCTGCGCAGCGGTCAACACCCGCCCGCCCTCAAAGTACTGCGAGCGGTAGAGCAATTGCCAGATGAACCCGATGCGCATCGGATCCTGGCCGATCAGCAATTCGCGGTAATGCCGGATCGCGCCCTCCACGGCCAGCTCGCGCCCGCTCAGGCCGGCCTCGCCCCAACCGTGGATCCCCTCGTCCGTCTCCACTTTCACGACGAGCTGGTTGCGGTTGCCGACCCAGACCGGATAGACCTTGATGTCGGTGATCTTCATGGTGGGTAGATTAACCAGCGAGAGCGAGATGTCAATCCGTGCCAGAGGTGCGTGCGTGATTTGGAGCGTTATGCTTGGTGTGACCGGTGTGATCGCACAGGGTCGCCAGCACCCTGCCTCCCCTTTGTCATCCTGAGTCGGGCAGGCGTTCAGATGAACATGCCCTGCACTGAATCGGGGACAATACAGCGCACCATGCGCAAGATAGGGCTACAGCTTTACACCGTCCGCGAGACGCTCAAACGGGACTTCGCCGGCACCCTGCGCGCGATCGCCGACATCGGCTACCGCGGGGTGGAGTTCGCCGGCGAGATGGGCGGGTATGGCCCGCGCGAGCTGCGCCGGCTGCTGGACGATCTGGGGCTACACCCAATCGGCGGTCACGTGGGCATAAACGACCTCGAGCGGGGCCTCGAGCGCGTCCTCGAATACTATGCTGCGCTCGGCGCGCGCTACGTCGGCGTGGCCTGGCTGCCCCCGGCATACCGAAACGCCGAAGGCTGGCTGCGCGCTGGCAAGCTGATGGAAGCAGCCGCGCAGACGGCGCGCCGCTATGGCCTGACCTTTCATTACCACAACCACGACTTCGAGTTCGCGCGCCTCCAAAATGGCCAATATGGTCTCGACCAGCTCTTCAACAATACTGACCCCGAACTGGTCAAGGCAGAACTTGATGTCTATTGGGTGAAGAAAGGCGGCGAGGACCCGGTGACCTACATCAGGAAACTGGCCGGTCGCATCCCGCTGATCCATTTGAAAGACATGACGGCTGACGCGGCGCAGACCTTTGCATGCGTCGGCGATGGGATATTGGACTTCCCGGCGATCTTCGCCGCTGCCGATGCAAGCGGTGTGGACTGGTATATCGTCGAGCAGGACGTTTGTCCGCGCGGCGAGCTGGAGAGCGCGCGCCGCAGCTACGAGAACATGGCAGCGCGCAGCTGGCTGGGATAAACGAGGTAGGCGAAGGCAGTGCCTTCGCCTACCCAGAATCCTCGATTTACTGGGCGAGGCGTTTGAGGATTTCTACGCAGAGGACGGTGCCGGGGTCGAGGCGGTTGACAGTGCGCTCCCCCACCCAACTGGCGCGCCCGACATTGCTGCGCAGCGCTACAGCAGCATCGCGCCCCTGCTCGGCGGCGCGGATCATCGCCTGAGCAGCTTCGGGCAACGCGGCGCCGGCGGCGATGGCCGAAGCGAACGCCTCAGCCGCTGGATGCAGCGCGTCCACAATGGTTTTGTCGCCCGGCTTGGCCTTGCCGCGCTCCTGGATGCCCTGATCGGCAGCGGTCAGCATGCGGGCCAGCAGCGCCGCGTCGAGCATCGTCGCGCCCTTGGCTTCCTTGCCCATGCGCATGAGCGCGGTGGCCAGCAGCGTGCCCATTGTGCTGGGCGCGGCGCGGTTGAAGGCCATGCCGGCGTTGGCCAGGTATTTGCCGATGTCGTCGCCGTCATTCAGCGGGGTGGCGCGGACGAATTCCAGCAACGCCTCGCCACCCTTGCTCATGCTCAAGCCGAGGTCGCCATCGCCCACCGCCGCGTCAAGCTCGTTCAGCGTGTCCTTGAGCGCGATGAGCTGCTGTCCCACGCGCTGGAGCGCCTCGGCAACTTGCGAAGGGGTGATCATGGCTCTACCCACGAAGCAGCGCTAGACCTGGGTGAAGAATGGCGTATGCGCAGGATGGTCGAGCAACGCAGCCAGCTCGTCATCCAGCTTGAAGACGGTGAGCGAGCAGCCGGCCATCTCCATGCTGGTGGCATATTCGCCGACGTAGGCGCGATGGATGCGCACGCCGTCTGCGGTCAGCAAGTCGTGCACTTTGCGATACACGATGTATAGCTCCTCGGGCGGCGTCGCACCCAGGCCGTTCACCATCACGGCGGCGCGGTCGCCGGCGCCCAGCACCAGTTCGCCGCGGATGGCAGACAACATGCGGGTGGCGATCTCATCTGCCGTCTTCAGCGGCTCGCGGCTGACGCCCGGCTCGCCGTGGATGCCCATGCCCATTTCCATCTCCTCCTCGCCCAGGGTGAAGGTGGGCTTGCCGACCTGGGGGACGATGCACGGGGTGAGCGCGACGCCCATCGTGCGCAGGTTGACCAGCGCTTTGCGGGCGACCGCTTCAACCTCGTCCAGCGACCCACCTTGATCGGCTTTTGCGCCGGCGCACTTGAAGGCGAACACCATGCCGGCCACGCCGCGGCGCTTCTCCGGATCGGGATTGGAGACCACGTCATCCTTGACCAGCACGGTGCGCACCTCGATGTCTTCCATCCCGGCCATCTCGGCGGCCATGTCAAAGTTCATCACATCGCCGCCGTAGTTGCCGTAGATGTAGAGCACGCCCTTGCCGCCATGGATGCGGCGGGTGACCTCCAACATCTGCTCGGCGCTGGGCGACTGAAAGACATCGCCGACCGCGCAGCCGTCCAGCATCCCCTTGCCGACGTAGCCGAGGAAGACGGGCAGATGTCCGGAGCCGCCGCCGGTGGCCAACGCCACCTTGCCCATCACCGGCGCATCGGCGCGCACGATGCAGTGCACGTCGTTGCCGGCGTAGGTGAGTTGATCAGGATGCGCCTTGAGCAAGCCATCCAGCATCTCCGAGACGAAATTCTTAGGGTCGTTCAGTATCTTCTTCATATCTCTCCCTCTTTTTGCTGTCTAAACATGATGAGAAGGTATTGGGGTTCACGCTCTCACTTGGACGCCGGCCTGTAATTCCAGCGCCTTAATGAGGGCCGAGGCGTTCTCCTCGCCCCAGCCATGATTCACCGCAGCCTTGATAGTTTCCCGAATGGCCGCCGATGCGGGAATCGGCACGTTCAATCGCTCTGCGAAGTGCGCGATCAGGTTGGCATCCTTCAGCATGAGCTTGAGCGCAAAGTAGGTCTCGAAGTTGCGCGCGATCAGCGCCCCGCCTACGCCCTCGAAGATCGGCGACTTGAAATCGGTCACGCGCAGGACATCCAGCACGTCGGACGGGTGTAGCCCGGCTTTGGTCGCCAGGACCATCGCCTCGCCCAAGGCGTGCAATTGCGAGGCCACGATCAGGTTGCCGGCCAGCTTCATCGCGGCGCCCTTCCCATGTTCACCCATGTAGTGTATGCTCGCGCTGAGCGCTTGAAGGATGGGGCGAACGCGCTCAAGGACTTCGCGTTCACCCCCGACGACGATCCACAGCCCGGCCTGGGCTGCTTCATTCTTGCTGCCGAAGACCGGCGCATCCAGGAAGTCAACGCCTTTGGCTTGATACGCTGCTGCCTCGCGCAGGCTCAGCGCTGGTGATTGGGTCGTCATGTTGACCGCGACTTGGCCGGCCCGCACGCCCTCGAGGACGCCAGATGGGCCGAAGACCACTTGCTCGACCGCAGCATCATCGGCCAGGCAGTAGAGGATGACATCTGCGGACTGGGCCGCTTCCTTCGGCGTATGGGCGAGCTTGGCACCCTGGGCGACAAAGGGGAGGCATCTTTCAGGGCTGCGATTCCACACCGTCGTTGGATAGCCGGCTTTGAGCAGGTTAGCGACCATGCCCTGACCCATGATCCCCAACCCAAGGAAGGCGATGTTGTGCATTGTTTCTACGTTTCTCCTGATCAGACAAAGGCTAGTTGTGTTCGCTCGAGGAGGCAAGCGCGGCTTGATGGCGGGCCATCTCGTGCATCAAGGGCTGCAGGCGCGGATAGGTGGCGATGTACTGCTCAACATAGAACTGGTATTGCTCGTGGCGCTTGGGATCCGGCTCGATGCAATCGGCGATGCGCGACATCTGGCCGGCGGCGGTGACGATGTCCGGGTAAAGCCCTGCTGCGACGGTGGCCAGGATGGCCGAACCGAGGGCCGGCGCGTCGGGCGTCTGGCTGAGGTAGATCGGCACGCCGCTCACGTCGGCGTGGATCTGCATCCATAGCCGGCTGCGGGTGGGGCCGCCAGCCGCGACGATCTCCTTGACCGTGTAGCCGCTGCTGCGA
>JAGHYX010000141.1 GCA_017743375.1 Chloroflexota bacterium | reverse complement strand
TAATGAGGAATGCGCTGTCCTCATCCTGCGCTCATGCCTCGAAGCGGATGCCTTGGGCGAGAGGCAAATCGCGCGAGTAGTTGATGGTGACGGTCTGCCGGCGCATGTAGCTCTTCCAGGCGTCCGAGCCGGCTTCGCGCCCGCCTCCCGTCTCTTTCTCGCCGCCGAACGCGCCGCCGATCTCCGCGCCGGAGGTGCCGATGTTGACGTTGGCGATGCCGCAGTCTGAACCAGCAGCGGAGAGGAACTGCTCGCTCGCGCGCAGGCTATTGGTGAAGATCGCCGAGGATAACCCCTGGGGCACTTCGTTGTTCAGGTAGATGGCGTGATCCAGCGATTCGTATTCGATAAGGTAAAGGATGGGAGCGAACGTCTCGCGGCGCACCACCGGCGTCTGCCAGGGCATCTTCACTAGCGTCGGCTCGACGAAGTTCGGGCCGATGTCGGGTCGCGGGCGACCGCCGAAGATCACTTCGCCGCCTTGCGCGCGCGCCTCCTCCAGCGCGTCCAAGTAGCATTGCACGGCGCGCGGCGTCGCCAGCGGGCCGATCAGCGTGTGATCGTCTAGCGGGTCGCCCATCCGTTGCGTAACCTGGGCGTAGGCGTCGCATAGCCGGCGGGTCAGCGCCGGCATCACCGACCGATGGACGATCAGGCGGCGGGTGGTGGTGCAGCGCTGGCCGGCGGTGCCGACCGCGCCGAACACGACCGCGCGCACGGTCAGGTCCAGATCCGCGTCCTCGGTCACGATGATGGCGTTGTTGCCGCCGAGTTCGAGGATCGTCCGCCCCAGCCGGCGGGCGACCGTCTCGGCCACGTGCCGCCCTACTTGGGTTGATCCAGTGAACGAGATCAGCGGCAAGCGCGCGTCGTTGAGCATCCCCTCGCCGATGGTCTCATTCGGCCCGATCACCAGGTTGAAGACGCCGAGCGCGTCGTGGTCGCGCATCACGCGCTGGCAGATGCGCTGCACGGCGATGGCGCACAAAGGGGTGAGCGGGGATGGTTTCCAGATCACCACGTCGCCGCAGACCGCGGCGATCGCTGCGTTCCACGCCCACACCGCCACCGGGAAGTTGAAGGCGGTGATCACCCCGATCGGCCCCAGCGGATGCCATTGCTCATACATGCGGTGCCCTGGCCGCTCCGAGTGCATCGTCAGGCCGTAGAGCTGGCGGGAGAGGCCAACGGCGAAGTCGCAGATGTCGATCATCTCTTGGACTTCGCCGTGGCCCTCGGCGCGGATCTTGCCCATCTCCAGCGAGACCAGGTCGCCCAGCGGCTCTTTGAGCGCGCGCAGGGCGCTGCCCAGGTCGCGGACCAGCTCACCACGCTTCGGGGCCGGCCGCAGTCGCCAGGTCATGAAAGCGTGTTGGGCCTGGCGCACCACGGCATCGTAGCTGGCCGGCGTGGCTTGGATCACCGTCGCCAGCGGCGCGTTCGTCGTCGGGTTATGAGAGACCAAAGGGCCGCCGTCGCGGTCGTGGATCCAATCCTCGCCGCAGATGCCGAGGTTGACCTCCGACAGGCCCAGCCGCTCCAGGATCGCGCGGTGCTTCGGGTTCATCAACGATCTGCGCGCCTGCCGACCCAAGCCCAGAGCGCGGGCAGGGTGACCGCCGCCAACAGCATCTTCAGCGCGTCGCCGGGCAGGAAGGGGAGCAAGCCGAGCGCCGCGACCTTCTCCCAGCCCACGAACTGGGCCAGCCAGGGCAGCCCGAAGGCATAGATGACCAGATTGCCCAGCGCCATGGCCGCCAGGGTGGAGAGGAAGCGCCGATCCCAGCCGCGCTCGGCCAGCGCGCCGACGAGCGCGGCGGCGAAGACAAACCCGATCAGATAGCCACCCGTCGGGCCGATCAGGCGGGCCAGGCCGCCGGCGCCACCGGCGAAGAACGGCAGGCCGAGCGCGCCCTGAACAAGATACGCGGCCAGCGCCAGCGCGCCGCGCCGGAAGCCGAGCGCAGCGCCGACCAGCAACACGCCAAAGGTCTGGCCGGTGATCGGCACCGGCTGGAGCGGGATGGTGACCTGCGCGGCCAACGCGACCAGCCAACTGCCGAGCAGGACCACTGCCACGTCGCGCCTAAGCGTGAGTGGCTTCCACAAGACTTGAGCGAAAGCAGGGTAGGTTGTCATGCCTTTCTAAACACCTCCGAATCGTCTGAGATGCCCTTTATCGGTCACTCGTAGGCCAAGACCTCGCGCACCGTGAGCCGCGAGGCGCGCCAGGCCGGCCAAAAGCTGAACGCGGCGGCCAGGGCCAGTACCGCGCCCAGCCAGATGCCGACCCCCTCCAGCGAATAAACGAAGTCCAACGTCCGGCGCAGGAACGACATGCCCACCGCGTCGCACAGCAGCCGGCTGATCGGCCAGGCCAACAGCGCGCCCAGCGCCCAGCTCAGCGCGCCGATGGTCATGCCCTCGCCGATCACAATGCGGCGGATCGCGCCGTCGCTGGCGCCGATCGCGCGCATCACGCCGATCTCGCGCGTGCGCTCCAGCACGCTCATGCTCATCGTGCCGGCCAGCCCCAGCCCGCCCACCAGCGCCAGCAGCCCCGCCATCAGCAACAAGAAGATGATCAGCAGATTGAACTGAAACGTGATTTGATCCCGCCGCTCGGTCATCGTCTCGGTGGTGTCCACGGGCATGTTCACGGCGCGGAAGTGCGACTCGATCGCCCTGGCCACCTGGGATTGGAACTCGCCGTCGTGTCGCTGGGTGACGACGACGGCGTTGCTCACCTGGCGGCCGGCGTTGAGCGCGCTGCGATAGCCGTTCAGCGTCATGTAGATCACGCGCGGGTTACGCACCTGGCCGGTGAGCGTGCTTTGCGTGACGCCCACGACCTGCACGGCGACCCGGCGCGTCCCGAACTTGAGCGTGATGAAGTCGCCGATGCGGATGTCCGGCTCGTCGGCTAATACGTCGGCGTTCACCACGGCGGCGTTGGTGTCCTCTGGGGTCAGCCAGCGGCCCTGGAGCATGAGCGGCTGGAGCAGCGGGGTGTCCGCCGGCGGGGCGATCACGCTGATGATGCGGCTCTCGCTGCCGTCCTCGCGCACGCGGCGCGCCTCGCCGGTGCTCCATGCCTCGGCATAGGCCACGCCGTCCACTTGGCGCAGTTGGCTCAGCACTTTGTCTTCGCCGTGCGTGCCGCGCAGGTTCACCTCGATGTCATATTGCCAGTAGCGCAACGAGTTATCCAGCGTTCGGTTGAGCGAATCGCGCACGGTGAACACCGAGACGAAGATGGCGCTGGCCAGGGTGAGCGTGCCGAGCGTGAGGATCAGGCGGTCCTTGCGCCGAAAGGTGTTGCGGATCGAGAGCAGGAAGGGGCGCGAGAGCCAACGCTCCACCAGGACGATGCTGGCCAGGCGCTGCTTCAGCGCGTCTATGCGCGGGTTGTGCCGACCTGGGCTGTCGTCGCTGATGCCGGTGAAGGTGATCGCCTCGCGCACCGTGATGCGCACGCCGGTCAGGATGGGCACGAGCGCGGCCAACAGCGGCAGCATGACGCCGACCGCGATCTCGGCCAGCAGCACCTCGAGCGGGGGCGTCGTGGTCAGCACGTCGAAGTTCAGCAAGCCGGCTACGAAGCCCACCAGGCCCAGCGCGCCCAGCGAGCCGAGCGGCACGGCGATGACCAGCGCCAGGACGCCGAAGATGGCGATGCTAGTGAGGTAGAGGCCGGCGATCTGCGGCCCGCGCGCCCCGATTGACTTCATGATGCCGATCTGCTTGATCTGCTGGCCGATGATGGCCAGGGTGGTGTTGATCACCAGGAAGGCGCTGAGGAAGAGCGACAGCGCGCCCAGCGCCACCAGGATCAGCAGCATGGATTGGATTTGCTCGTCGGCGTAGTGCTGGCCGGGGTTTTGGGGGATGCTGGCGGCGAAGAAGACGCGCCCGCTGTCCTCCACCCGCTCCTTGATCATGTCGGCCACCTGCTGGATGTGGGCGCGGTCGGTCTGCCGCTCGGCGACCCGCACGCGCATCTGGTTATAGGCGCGCGGGAAGCCCAGCCATTCCAACGTGTCGGGGGTGATGTAGGCGCTGCCGAAGTTGGCGAAGTTGACCGGCGGGGCGTTGACATCAAAGACCGTGCCGACGATGCGCAGGTCGCGCGTCTTGCCATCCGGCAGCTCGATGGTCAAAAGGTCGCCGATTTGCTTATTGAACAACCGGAGCGAGCTGCGCTCCAGCAGCACCTCGCGGCGGCCCGGCACGCGCGCGCCCTGTTCGTGAAAGAAGCGATCTAGGCGCACGTCGTCGAAGTCCCAGATGGTGTAGAGGATCAAGTTGCTGCGCGCCTCGCCCAAGTGGACGCGCAGGAGGTGCAATCCCCGGCCCTGGGCGTCGGCCACCTCCGGCATGCGCGCGATGGACCGGACGAACTGCTCGTCCAGGTTCGAGGCCACGATCGTCATGCTGGCTTCGTAGGTGGCCTCGTATTGGATGCGCAGGTCGCGGGCCAGGATGGCGCGCGCGCCGACCACGGCGCCCACGGCGAACACGCCGACCGAGATCGAGAGGATGACCAGCAGCGTGCGCGTCTTGTTCAGCCAGAGCTCGCGCAGCACCTTGCGCCAGCGCGGGGCGATCATCGGGGCGAATTATCCCCCGCCTGCTGCGCGGACATGGGTTTAGGGTGCGTCCCACTCATGGGGTCAAAAGGTATCTCCACCGCTTTTCCTGCGTCCCCCTCCTGCTTTCGTTGCCTTCTTGCTTGTCCTTGTCGTGGCCTGGGCGAGAATAGGGGAGATGTCCACCCTCAAGCGCACCACGCTATACGAGACGCACAAGCAGCTCGGCGCGCGGATGGCTCCGTTCGGCGGCTGGGAGATGCCGCTTTGGTATCGCTCCGCCCGCGAGGAACACTTGGCCGTGCGCAACGCCGCCGGCCTCTTCGACGTCACCCACATGGGCGTGCTGGAGGTGAGCGGCGCGGACGCCTGCGCCTTCCTCGACCAGCTCACCACCAACGACGTCAGCCGGCTGGCCCTTGGCCGTGCGCAATACAGCTACATCCTGGACGACCAAGGCGACGTCGTGGACGACGTGATGATCTACCACGTCGCGCCGCAGCGCTACCTGATGGTGGTGAATGCGGCCAACGATGAGAAGGTCCAGCGCTGGCTGCGCGACCACCTCTCGCCGGCGATGGACTGTCGTGTGCGCGACCTGCGCGCGCCGGAGGCCGGCCGCGACCGCCGCGCCGACCTGGCGCTCCAGGGCCCGCGCGCCAGGGAGATCCTCACGGCGCTGCTCGACGCGCCATCACAGGCCGCCGACCTCCAGGCCCTCCCTTACACCGGCGTGATGGCCGCGCGGCTGGCCGGCGAGGACGTTCTCATCGCCCGCACCGGCTACACCGGTGAGCGGGTGGCCTTTGAGCTATTCGTCCATCCGGAGCGCGCGCCGGCGCTGTGGGACGCGCTCTTGGCAGCCGGCAGTCCGCTGGGCCTGTACCCGTGCGGGCTGGCCGCGCGCGACTCGCTGCGCACCGAAGCCGGCCTGCCGCTTTACGGCCACGAGCTGGCCGGCCCGCTCAACCTCGCCCCGTGCCACATCGGTTTTGATCGCTTCGTCAAGCTGGAGAAGGCCGTCGAGTTCATCGGCAAGCCAGCTTATGCCCAGAAGGCGGCCCAGGCCACCATGCACTTGGTGCGCTTTCGCCTTCAGGAGCGCAACGTCCGCGTCCCCCGGCTGGGTGACCC
Organism: Chloroflexota bacterium; assembly: GCA_017743375.1. Classification (GTDB taxonomy): domain Bacteria; phylum Chloroflexota; class Anaerolineae; order J036; family Brachytrichaceae; genus JAAFGM01. The sequence goes on along the minus strand of JAGHYX010000141.1, from coordinate 293 downwards.
CGTCTTGGACCGGCGCGGGCGGGTGATCGGCACGGTGACCTCGTGCGCGCAGGATGGCGAGGGCTATTTGATCGGGATGGCGCTGGTCGAGAAAGCCGTGAACGTCGCAGAAGGTGCGACGATCTACGTGCTGGCGCTGCCAGAGCGCCCGCCGGAGCCGCTCAAACCCTTTGCCCCACTCGGCAGCCGCGTGCTGATGCCCGAGCCGGCGACTGTCTTGCCGCGCTTTCCACCTCGGCGAGAGTAGAATCACCTCACTACGGAATACGCGCTACGGAATACGCACTACGGAA
>JAGHYX010000140.1 GCA_017743375.1 Chloroflexota bacterium | reverse complement strand
CTAGAGTGATGAAACGAACAAATAGCCTACCGGCCTTGCTGGCGGGGATGCTCCTGCTGCTCATCCTGAGCACCTACAACCGCCTGCTCGACATCGGCCGGCCCTTCCCCGGCTTCTATATCATCCGCCTGCTCGATGGCAAGTCCTGGGCCGTGTGGCTATCCACACCGGCGTGGTGGCCGGGCCTGCAAGGCACCGGCCTGACCCACGCCGACGATATCATCGCGATCAACGGCGTGCGCTTGGCACCAGGAGTTGATTACTTTGCGCTCTTTCAGCAAGCGCATGCGCGCGGCGAGTCGCACGTTGTGCTCACTGTGCAGCGCAATGGCCAGTTGATCACCGCCCAGGCCCCGCTCGTGCGTTTCACGCCGCAGATGTGGTTTGACCTTTACTTCCATGTCACCTTGCTGGGAATATGCGCCTGGCTGATGGCGCTGACCGTATATCTGGCCCAACCACAGGCGCGCCTGAATCGGGCGGCTGCCATGGTTGGATTGCTAGCCTGCGGCGTGATAGGGGTCCATGCTAGCAGCTTGAACTTTGACGATTCTTCTTTGGTGAGTCGCTTGCTTGATCTGACCTGGGTGCTGACGACATCCTGTCTCGGCGCCTGGATCTTCGAGGCTATCATGCACTTTACTGTGCCGGCCAACCTGCTCATCGGCCATCGCCTCTACCAGGTCGGACGCCGGCTGATATGGCTCTTGTGCGCGCTGGGCGGCGCGTCGTATCTCGTCGCCAAGGCCCTGTGGTGGACGACCGGCTGGTCGCCGCTGGTAAGCTGGCTCGACCAGACGGGGTTTTACCTGGCCGAGGTCACCATCTTCGGCACGGGCGCATTTGCGATGCTGTGGACGGTGCGGACGGTCTGGCGCGCGCAGTCCCGGCGCTTGCGCCGCCAGAGCCAAATCCTGCTGGTCGGCTTTCTGCTGGCCGCGCCAATGATCGTCACCCTCTTCTACAGCAACCACACCGCCTCAGGCAGTTTCTTCACGGCCGTGATGAACCTGCACTACCTTTACCTGGCCATCCCGGCTGCGCTGAGCTACGCGATCTTGCGCTATCAAATGTTCCGAACCGGGCGCAGCTTGTTCTTGTTGTCGTTTGCGCTGGCCGGCACGGGGTTGATGGTGGGGCTGGGCAGCGGGCTGGTTCGCATCGCCGGCTGGCCGGTGGAGGTCGTCATCTTCTTGTTGGTCATGGGCGCTGGCGCGGTCAGCGTGCTGCTGCCGCGCCTGCTGAGCCGGCTGTTCAACTGGGAAGGCCAGCGCTACAGCGCAGTCCAGCGCTTCGTTGATCGCCTCTCGCGGCAGTCTGACCTTGCGCTGCTCCCCGCTGAGGTCGCCGGAGCGCTGGTGGATGAGCTGCAGCTTGAACAGGCGGCGCTCTGGCTGCTGGACTCAGACGGCCGGCTCAAGCTGGCGCAAGTTCGCGCGCTACACGCCGTCGCCCTGCCTGACGTGCTGGCGCCGCCGGCGGATGCTTGGACCGAGCTGCGCGCGCCAGTTTGGCTGGAAGACAAAGCACGCGCGCCGGATTGGCTCAGCGCGTTGCGGGAGGCCGGCCTGGTGATCGCAGCGCCGCTCGCCATGCACGGCCAGCCCCTGGGCCTGTTGGGCCTGGGCATGCGCTGGGACGAGGAGGTCTTCCAGCCGCGCGATTTGGAAGTCATCGCGCTGGTCGCCCATCAGATCAGCCTAGCTTTGCTCAACGCTCGGCAGATCGCCGAGCTGCGCCGGGTGCCCCAGCTCATCTCCCAGGCCCAGGAGCGCGAGCGCTCCCACCTGGCTGAGGAGTTGCACGACACCATCCAGCAATTCCTGGGCCGGCTGCCCTTCCACATCGAGCTGGTTCGAGGATCCATGATGGATGGCGCTTTACATGAAGCGGATGCGCAGCTTGCGCGTTGTCTGGTTGACATTCGGGATAACGCGCGCATCCTGCGCCAGATACGGCATAACCTCTCGCCGACCCAACTAGAGGGTAGCCTGATCGAGCCGTTGAGGGCGCTTGTCGAGCACTTCGGCGCGCGCACCGGCCTGCGCGTGCGCGCCGATCTGGCTGCCGAAGTGGATGATAGTCTTTCGAATGAGGCGCGCCATGCGCTATATCGCGTGGCGCAGCAAGCGCTGGATAACATCGAGGCTCACGCGCACGCGCGGCATGTGCACGTGATGCTGACGAGGACAGCCGACGACCAGATCTGCTTGTGTGTGGAGGACGACGGTCGCGGTTTCTCCCCCGCGGATGCGGAGCGCCGGGCGGCTGATGGCCACTTTGGCCTGCGCTCGATGCGTGCGCGGCTCGAGTCCATCGGCGGATGCCTGACGATAGATTCTGCGCCCGGCCAAGGCACGCGCGTCGTCGCTCGGCTGCCGCTCGCCCGGCAAGTTGCCCCGCTTGTATCTGCCAGGGCGGGGGAAGCGTAACCGTAAATGGTCAAGCGCACGTGCTGTCTGCGAAGGTCAAGCAGGTTAGCCAGTTCATCTCGTGTTCTGCGCTGTTCTGCTGCTTCTTGGTGCGGCCTCACCTAGACGAGATGCTTCACTCAGGATGAGCGCTTCTCTCTGGCTCGCGTTTCTTCAAGAAGATGACCTTAAACGCCTCTGCCGGCACTAAGCCGCGCCCGGCCTGATAGGCCCACTGGCGCACCCGCTCGGCAACCTCCTCACCGACCTGACTGCGGTGCTGAAGCAGAGCTTGTATCTTCAGCTCCAGTGTCTCGCTAATGTCCACCCAGGTGTTGGGGTCATCCACCCATTGAATCCATACCTCGCGCACTTGATGGGCTGGGCCAAGCTCCGGATACAGCAAGGGCATCGCCGCGATCGGCGCTACCGCGTCCATCGTCGCAATGGCCACCGCGCGATGGTCTGGATGGTTGATGTAGTCGTCGCCGTCGTACATGCGCGTCGGGTCGAGCGCGATCACCACTTCGGGCTTGTGTTTGCGGATCAGGCGCACCAGATCTTTGCGCAGCTCCAGGGTGGGCATCACCTCGCCGTCGTTGTAGCGCAGGAACTCAATCTCGCGCACGCCGCAGATCGCGGCCGCGGCGCGCTGTTCGCGCTCGCGCAGCTCGGCCAGCGCCTCGCGGGTCAGGCTTGGGTCCTGGCTGCCGCTGTTGCCGCTGGTGACCAGCACATACACGATGCGCGCGCCGCGCTTGGCCCATTTCGCGCATGTGCCGGCGCAGCCGAACTCGATGTCGTCCGGATGCGCGACGATCGCCATCGCCGAAGAGGGGACGAATTCCGCAGCGCTGCCCATCTCGTGCGCGTTAACTTCGTGGGGCGCCCTCTGCCCTGGATGCAGTCAGTGGCGGCGAGGGCTGTGACGCGACATCCGCTGATTTGTCCAAACGATGCCTCGCCAAGTCGTCGCGCAGGGCTTGCTTGACAGGCAAGCCCAGGCGATACGCGGCTGAGCTGATCGCATGCGAGACCACCGGCCCGGCCAAGATCAGCAGCGCGATAAGCACCAGCGCCTTGCTCCAGGCCAATGGGGTGACGAACACGGCTGCCACGGTCAGCAACACCACGCCGAAGGTCGAGACCTTGCCGGTGGCGTGCATGCGCGCGTAGACATCGGGCAGGCGCACCAGCCCGATGATGCCAACCACCGAGAAGAAGGTGCCGACGAGCACGGCGAGCACGGCGATTAGGTAGCTCAGCGATTCCAGCATGGGGTCCTCTCAGAACATTTGCCGGCTGGCGATGTAGCGGGCCAGGGCGATCGTGCCGGCGTAGCTGATGATCGAAGCGCCGAGCGCGAGGTCCATGTAGAGGGGATTGTCTCGGATCAGCGCCAGCAGCACGAAGATCGCCAGCACCAGCGTGGCGATCACATCGGCAGCGACGATGCGGTCCATGACCGTCTCGCCACGCCACACGCGCTGCACGGCGATGGCGATCATCACCACGTGGGCGGCCAGAGACAATATGCAGACGGCCAAGAACAGGTCGCGCACGGCGGGCCTCACTCGAAGATGCGCTCCAGCATGGCGCGGCGCTTGCGCTGCGCCTCCTCAGCGCTCGCGGCGCTGCTCACCACATCCAGACAGTGGACATACATCGTGCCGTCTTCGCCTATCTCGACCACCTGCTCGCCGGGCGTGACGGTGATGGCATGCGCGCTCAAGGCGACGCCCAGCTCGCTCTTCATGCCGGCTTTGACGGCGATGATCCCCGGACGAATCGGCAGCTTTGGATCGAGCACAATGCGTGCCACGCGGATGCCGTTGCGGATGATGTCTATGCCCAACCAAATCGTGTATCTGAGCAGGTTGAACAACGCTGCCGGCAAGCGGCCTATGGCCAGCGGCTGGCTGACCGGCCTGATGATCGCAGCGATGGCCAGCCCGATCAACAATCCAGCGATCAGATTGGAAAGCTCCAGGTTAGCGGTGAGCGCCAAGTAGATCAGCCAACAAATCACCACGAGTCGTATATACGCGAGCATGCCTCTCTCCTCGATAGTTTGCGTTTACCTTATCACGCCGGCGTCTTGCTTCAGGACTGCCTGCACGTAGGCGCGCGGCTGTTGGATCCAGGCGCTGGTATCTTGCGCCAGTTGGATCAACGGCTGCGCCCAGATGCCCAGCGCCAGACAAACGGCCACCAGCAGCCCCGGCGCGAGCGGGCTATCGCCGTGTGGTTTTACTTTGGCGTCTGGCTGGTCAGGCTTGAATGGTTCCCACCACACCCTCATGAAAGCGCGAAAGACATAGATGAGCGTAAGCGCGCTCGACACACCCAGTAGCAGGAGCGGCAACCAGTAGGCCACCGTCTCGGCGAAGCTGCTATCGCTGGCGGCCTGAACCCCACTCTGAAAGAGCATCAGCTTGCTGATGAAGCCGTTGGTCGGCGGGATGCCGGCCAGCGCCATGCCGCCGAAGAAGAAGATGACGCCGGCCAGCGGGGCATACTTGCCCGTGCCGCGCAGCACGCTGAACGCAGCCGTCTTGATCGGCGCGCGGCTGGCCAAGTAGCCGCTCAGCATCAGCATGGCGCTCTTGATGAGCGCGTGGTTGAACGTGAACAGGATGGCGGCGGCTAGGGAGAACGGCGTGCCCCAGCCCACCCCCACGTGGATGAAGCCGATCTGGGCCAGCGTGGAATAAGCGAACATGCGTTTGAGGTTGTGCGTGCCGGCAGCGCCCAAGCCGCCGAAGACGATGCCGGCGATGCCCAAGGCCACCAACGCGCCGCGCAGCCATTCCGCATGAGGCACGAGCAGGGTAGTCATCCGCAGAAACCCATACACCCCCAGCTTGACCACGACCGAGGACAGCATCGCCGACACCGCCGTGGGCGAGGCCGTGTGAAAGTCGGGCTGCCAAAAGTGGAAGGGCACGACGGCGCTCTTGACCATAAAGGTGACCGCGAGGAGCACAGTTGCCAACGGCAAGAGTGGTTGATCTTGGTCGGCGGCGATGCGCGCCGCCAGGTCGGCCATGTTCAGCGTGCCGTAGCTGATATACAGGCTGCCGATGGCCAACAGCAGGCAAACGGAGGCGATGGTGCTGATCAGAAAGTACTTGTAGGCAGCCTCTGGGCCATAGCGGTCGTCGCTCATCGCGGTGAGGATGCTGCCGCTGAGCACCACCAGCTCGACCATGACAAACAAGTTGAAGATGTCACCGGTTAACATGCCGCCGGTCAGGCCGGCGACCAGGAAGAGGAACAACGGGTAGAAGGTGGGATGGTGCACAGCCTTGTCCTTAGCGCCCAGGGCGTATAGGAAGCCAAAGACGAAGACAAATTGCACCATGGCCGCCATGAAGGCAGAGAGCAGATCGGCCACGATGCTGATGCCGAACGGCGCAGGCCACAGCCCCATCTGATATACCAATGGTTGGCCTGATGTCCAGACCATCCAAAGCAGGCCGGCGCTGCTGACGAACGCTGCGACCATCGCGCCGAAGGCCCAGGCTGTCTGGAGGCGCGGGGAGCGGATGAGCAGCGTCGCCACCGCTGCGCTACTCAACGGGATCAAGATAGGCAGGATAGCGAGCAGAGTCATGAATGGCATCGTGCACTAATACGCAATACGTAATA
>JAGHYX010000139.1 GCA_017743375.1 Chloroflexota bacterium | reverse complement strand
GGCGCTGCCGTTGTGGGCGTGCAGGTAGATGGGATCCACCGCCTGCAACGTAAAGCGCAGGGGATAGGCGACGAGGGGAGACTGCAGACTCATACCTTCTCTCGGGAACAATCATCGGTGGGCACAGGCCAAGGCCCGTGCCCACCCATGAGCACCGCAACTAGAGCCTGGCATACAGCGCGACGCCACGTCCGGCGCGAACCAACTGATAGGGCAAAATCACATTCAAGCGCAGGCGCTCTTTGTCGAGCTTGATCTCACTACCCTTGCCGCGGTTGTAGATGTTGGCTTGGTTGAAAGTCATCTGCGCTCCCCATTCGTCCACCCGCTGTAGGACACCCAGAGGGAAAGAGTCGCGGCTCGCTCCGATTCGCTCTGGAAAGGGCAAAAAGCCCTCAGGCAGCCGATCGCTAGGCAGATCAAGGTATTCAGGCAGCGCAAGCAACTGGTAGAACCCCCCGCGCTTGCCAAAGTAGCTAATCTGCATTAGCCAGGGCCTGATCGCGGCTAGACCATCCTCTGGGCCACCGAAGGCAATCGCCAACTCCCCGGCCAAGTGAACGTATTCGCGAAAGGCGATGGTGCGCGTCATAGCACGGCCGCGAGCTTCGGCTTCGCGCTCGGGCTTGAGGACCTTTAGAAAGGTGCTGGAAACGGCAGCATAGGCTGGCGGCCGAACGGCAAGGCGAAGCGCCTTGATAGTTTCAAAAGCCCGCGGCCCTTCAGCGACGCCGGCAGTGCGAATGGCCGCGTCGAGCAGCGCCATGCGCACAGCGAAGGGCGTCGGCAAAAGTAAGCTCTTGGCACCGGTCGAGGTCGCGTCGCCCTGTTTGAGCGAGAACAGACTACTGGGTTGGTAACGCGCAATCAGCCAAGGCATGGTCACGCTCCTCGTTCGAACAAGCGGAAGGGCTTGGTGTCGTTCACAATGGACTGCATGGTGGCGGCAAACTCGGCAGAGTTCGCAAACGGTCGCACCACGATATTGTCCTTATCGAGCGCAGCAGCGATGGCTTGCACCTGTTCCTTGTAGTCGTCGGCGAGTGGGCTAATGGTCGGCGCAGGCAAGACGCGATAGCTCACCGTGACGACGCCTTCAAAGTTAAGGATATGGGGGTTCTGGGTATTGCGCATCGCGCCGGCTGGCTCGATGTAGGCGTTCAGCACGCTCATCAGGAAGGCGCGATAGCGCTGTAAGCGTTGTTCCTCATCGAGCGGGTAGGTCTGGCTAATGTCATTAAAGCCAACGCGGGCTAGCTCAAAGTTAGCGACCGAGGCATAGATGCCGGACGAGGCGGGACGGTGGAAGATGGGCTGGCTCACATCTTCGCCGGCGCGCTCCTTAGCGTAGCGCACGTGGAAGTATGACTCGGTGCGCACCTTATCCGGCAGGCCCACCACCCAGCTAAACTCGGCGACGGACTTACGCGGGATCGAGCGCCTGCCGCTGGCGATTAGCGTCCCCTCGACATCTTCCAGCGCGCACCTCTCTAGGAGCCGATCGATCGCCTCAGCATCTGTATCCGGCAAGTTGCGCATGAACTCCTCATCGGCCAGGATGCGCTCGGCGCGGAAGGTCCGGCAGCCGGCACAAAGGGGAAGATCATCCTGACGGGCGAGCAAGTAGAAATGCTCGGCCTGGATGTGCTTGAACATGTCGCCGCTGATGGCATTCACCTTATGCACGTTGCCGGCTGTGTCCACGATGGCCACTGTGCGGGTGATGATCTGGTTGCCCTCACCGCCTTCATTGTTGAGCGAGTGAAGCTCAAGGGTAAGACGACCACAGATGGACAGGCTATACACTGGCTTGAGATTGGACATGGGTATTTATCCTCCTCGTTGCATGTGGACTTAAAGCTCAGGCTGCTGGCTGTTCCTCTTGCTCTTCGCGCGATTCACGGGCATAGCCGAACGCGATGAGCAAATTCGCTACCAACTCGGCCCCGTATTCATCAATTAGGCGCACGACCTCAGCAATGTCGTTGGTGCGAATGTCCCTGCGCAGTTGCCTGTTGGTGCTTTCGAGTTTCTGAGCGTTCTCCTGGTTGTAGCTCTGGATGAAATCGGTGAGGGCGACGACGAACTCATCGCGCACGGCGCTCTTGCGCTTTAGCTCGGCGCCCAGGCCGTAGCGCACTTCGTATAGCGCATCTTGCCCTCTGGCTTTGCGCGATTGCGGGATGACGGTCGCGTGCCGAATGGCATAGGCGACATTCTGAAAGCCGACGTTCTCGACGATCTGGGTTAGGTCCTTACGGTTGTTGCTCATGATTAACCTCCTTAATCGCATCACACTAAAGAGCGGAACGCTGCGCCGGCCTTCGTTGAGGCGACGCAGGATCTCCTGACCATAGCCAGCGGCGAAGTCAAAGAAAGCCTGCCAGTCGCCAGTGCTGAGGAAGTCGCGGTAACGCCGCAGCAAATCGAAGCCACTGCTGCGGGTTTCATCCACGCCGCGCACGACGTCTAGATGCTCATCAATGACTTCCTGAAGAGCGAGAACATCGGCGCGGTTGCGCAGATGCATACCCCAAGCCGGCATGCTGAGAAAGGACATGTTGAGCATGGTGTAGGCCTGGCTGCTGAGCAGCTTAAACTGGGCAACGTAGAAGCCGGCGATGACCGCCTCCGGAGACAGCGGCAAGCCAAACGACGACTGGTCGCTGGCAGCAGCTTCGACGTGATTCAACCACGCGCGGTAGAGGAGCAACACGCTGGTGATATCGGTCTTGAGCGTTGTCTGCCCGCCTTCGCGCCAGAGATAGCGGTTGAACTCGGCGAAAGCGGCGCGAAAGTCCTGCCATGTAATGCGGAGCGGCGCGACTACGTAAACCTTCCAATCGTTGGTATCAATGGTGCGGCGCGGCGCGACCCCGTACCAGAGGCCCACCACTTTGAGAAACTCCACCGGCCAAGGGCGATCCTTGATATTCTCGATGCGCAACGCATTTGCCTTCAGCTCGTTAGCTCCCTTGCCCTGGTGCGGGTTGAGGAGTTGAGAGGCTGTTCCCTTTTGCTCGATCTCATCTTGCCCAGCCAGCTTGGCCCAAGCCTTGAGCGCGCTTTGAGGGTCTGAGCCGGGTGAGTCGAAGGGGGCAAAGATAGCCTTGAGATGAGCCGATAGATTCGGCTGCACCTTTGGCCACTGCGCGACCAGGCGGTTGTAGATGCCAATCGCTTGCATCTTGGAGTCTCCGACGAACAGGGCAACAGCGACTTCATCCGCTGGGGCGAGATCGCGCACTTGCTGTTCCAATTCCGAGTCCCTGCTGGCGCTGCCGGCCAGCGCGCGGCGCTGCTCATTCCAGGCCCTCAATTGCTCCCGAGCCGCGGTGACGTTCTGCGTCGGCAGGCCTTCAGGTGCTGCTTCGTCATCAGATGTGAGGTAAGGTGCAAGGCTGGGCAAGGAAGACAACTCATCTAAGGTCAGCTCAGCATCCACGCGCAAGGCATAGTGACTTCCATGGTCCTCAAGCGTCATGCGCCAGCGGGTGTCCGGCCCTTTTGCACTCCGATAGATCTGATCCGCCAGCGCTGCCAGTCCGTATAGGATCAAAGCATCACTATACGTGTCACTCTGCTTAGGAACGTAAAACGACTTTTCACTCATTCACTTCCTCCTGTGAATATCCGTCAGACAAGCGTAAGATACGCACAATGATAAAATACTGAAACCACCAGGCCCAAGGATGTTCCGGGGGCGGTTTGAGCAGACACTGCCTCAGGTCAAGGGCTGGCGCTTCGACTCTCACTTGAGCGACCCACTCATCCTTCCAAAGTCCTACTTCTCTAAGGATGTTGGCGATGAGGCGCGGCGCATCGCGATGCAGGCGATACGAACCAGCGCTATCGAGGCCAGGGCTATGGTGGCGCGCAATGGCAGTGAGCGCAGCGCGCCATATCCCCTCTCGGCAGTCAAGGGCCTGATAGAGCAACTCGGCCACCGCCAGCGCGCCTTCGCCGGCATGTGTGGCGGGCTTGTAGCAGCGAGCCTGCCGCTGGGCCTGACGATGAGTTGGATTCGCGGGGTCATAGTGCGTGTGGGCTACGAGAAAGCCCGGCGTCCCTTCGCCAATCGCCTTCTGATATTCAACAGCGAAGCGCTGCCATTGCTCGGTTAGCTTGCCGACATCATGCAGGACGATATCTAGGCGCACAGCTCGCTCAAGCAGCTCAGCCGGTAGATACCAATCCTCTGCTTGTTCGGCGAAGCGACGCTTGAGCCAGGCAAGCCTCCGGCGCAAGCGGCCAGCCGCCAACGCGCCCGACGGAGCGCCCGCGTCGAAGATGCGCCACATCTCAGCAACGTGCGCGGCATAAGGCTCCAACTGGTAACCGGCGTAATCGGGTCGGGCACAACGCTGCGCAGCTTGAGGGGAGCGGTAGTCGCCTCCAGAGACCTCGCCAATCCGCAGGCCTTCTTCTGGGCTGTAGCTGACTAGCCGAGGGTGAATTGCGAAGACAAGGGAATGGCTCACCTCCTCTGAGAAATTCACATCTTCCCAGCGGTAATCAGGCTCACCCTCCTCGGCGTCGTTATTTTGTGCGATCGGGCGACGAATCGCCCAGGATAAGCCCAATTCAGCGCACCGGCGCCGGAGCGGCTCAACCAGGCCGCGCACCGTGCCATGCCAAAGCGAGAAGCCCTCGAACGTAAAGGGGCTTTGGTCGCTCACGTCGCACACGATGACCGTGCGCGAATCTGCGTCACGGATGAGTTGAGGGCGCGTTCGGGCATCATTCTTCGTCAAGGCATCGGCAATGCCCTGCCATATTGCGCCTTCCTCTCTCTTCATCGCTTGGAGCAAAGCGCGGTCAACGTCACCATGCGCCTCATTGATTACTTCCTGCTCAGCCACAAAGTCCAAAACAGCCGCATGGCGTTGGTTGAAAGCCTGCCAGGAGCGCTTGCACACTTCCGACTCAGCCCCACTGTAGGGCGCATCGTCCGGCGCGCTGTAGATGAACACTTGCCCCTGCTCGCCAGGATAGCGGGCGCAGCGGCCAGCGCGTTGGAGCACGCTGGCAGCCGGCGCGATCTCGGTATGGAGAACCTGAGCGCTGATGTTAAGCCCAACCTCGACGACCTGGGTTGCCACGACGATCAGCGAGAGGCCCTCCAAGCCGGCCAGCCCCTCAGGCCCCCAGAGGGCTTGGAGCAGAGCCTCCTTGAGCTGACGATGCGGTCGTTCAAACCGGCTGTGGAGCAGCATAACCCACGGCAAACCATCAGATGATTGTTGGGTCAAATGTCGGCGGACGATCTCCACCCCTTCAGCAATGGCGTGATCTTTGTGCACAAAGCGATCATCGGCCAAGCGGCTATAGATGGGTCCCAGCTCGGGAAGATCAAACGGCAGCGCGCAGCATCCTTTTTGGCGAAGGGCGCGATAACATGCTAGGGCGCGATCTACCGTGTTAAAAACAGCCAGCGTGCGGCGATCATGGGTCCTGAGCACGTGATCCGCCGAGAGATAGTCATTCACAACGCGGAACATGCGCTGTTTGCGCGGCTGTTGACCGCTGCGCGTCTCTATGTTGATGACTTCGTCTGGAGAGGGCATGACGATCTGGGCATCAAGCAACTCGCCAATGGCGCTGAGCATTTGCTGTGAGAAGGTCGCCGTCATCAACACGAAGGGGGTCAGACGCCTAACTAGGCGCAACAGTTGAAGCGTTGTTCGCACCGCCTGGGTTGGAAAGAGGTGAAACTCGTCGAAGACCAGATACGAGCCAAGCACGGCGCCGACGTTCAGGTTTGCTCTGCTGGCCGGCAGGCTATACGGCACACCCAGCGTGCTGCTGAGCAACTGGTCAACGGTGACAAACACAAGATCGCCCTCGAGCTGCGGATCCTCCGGGCGGTCACCGGTCTGGATGCGGATATCCAGCTTACAAGCCGCGTCTTGACTGGCAAGTTGCCGATGCTCGCGATAGAATTGCGAAGCTAGGACGCGCATAGGTGTTGTGTATAGGCACTGGCGCGGGAAGGCGTCATCTGGACGGCTTGGATCGCAGAAGTTTTCGATGAACGGCGCGAGCGCGGCGCGGGTTTTGCCGGCGCCGGT
>JAGHYX010000018.1 GCA_017743375.1 Chloroflexota bacterium | reverse complement strand
TCCTCCAAGGAATGGTGAGCGCGAGAATAATAGCAGAGGCAGCGGGCAATACTACGGCGAGGCCGAGGGGTAATTGTCAACCGAGAGATGCGCTGGTCAGGTGAGCAGACTGTGTTCCACTGACGCTTTCAGCAGCTTGACAAATCCCAAGTTCATACTACTGAGATAAACTGAGACTAGTTTACACTATATGCATGACATGGCGACCGAAAGTATTGACACGACAGCAAATGGAAGAGCGCCGACCAGAAGGGGCACGCTTGTTGAAAGCTGGGCGCTTGAGCCAGGCAGCCATTGCTCGCCAGCTAGTAGGACGGCAGTGACGAAATGGAAGAAGCAACTGACCGAGTCGGGATTGCGAGGTCTCAAGGCTCGCCGGCCGCCTCGCAAGCTGTCGGCCAATCAATTCAAGCACGCTGTCGGTGATCGGCCAACAGGAGTTCGTCCACGACGTGCTGACCTACACGTGGCGTTTGCGCAACACCGGCGATGCAGATGCGATCGGGGCGCAAGCGGTGGTGACGCTGCCAGAAGATACACGCTTCGAGTTCCGCGAAGTGCTCTCGGTCAGCAGCGGCGCGGTGTTGTGGGACGGCAGCAATAAGCGGCTGATCTGGCAGGGCGACTTGCCGATGGGCAGCGAGGTGGTGATCACCTTCCGAGCGCAGGCCAGCTTTGGGTTGCCGCGCAGCACGCTGGCGTCGCCGTTTGAGGTGACACACACATGGCGTCCAACGCACACAGGCCAAGCGCAGTATGACTATCCGTATCGCTTGTATATCACGATTGTGCGCAGGAACGCGCAATAAGCGGTGTGGCAAAAGCATGAGCGGGCTACCCCTGAAGGGATAGCCCGCTTTTTCTTTTCGGATGCGTTCGCAACCAGGGTGATTCACGCGAAGGTGTAGGAGAACCTGAAGGAGGTCTAGAGATCAGCGCTCCCAGTCCGCGAGATCAGTAAACGCCACGCCTTCTCCTCTTTTTTAGCGCACGCGCAGGCGGGTGAGCGTGATCTGATCGCCGGCGAACTGCCCCTGTGCATCGTAGGCCGGCAGGCGCGCGAAGTCGCTCGGCGCATACCAGATCAGCAGCAGGCGATACACGCCCGGCGGCGCATTTGGTGCGATGGCCAAAAGGTGGGTCAACGTCACCGGCTGGTTGATCGCCCACCGGCCGGGCAGCGGGCTGAGGTCCTGTTGGGCGATCTTGTTGGCCGCTTCGTCGAGTATCTGGAGCGAGATGTTCAAGTCGGCGGCAGGGCGTCGCTCAGGCAGCCAGATGGTGGTGACGGTGAGCAGCGCGCCCGGATGGAGCAACGTAGGGGTGAGCGCATACTCTGACAAAGACAGCCCGTTGGCGTAACGCAGGAGCGGCGTGGCCTCGTCGCGGGGCAGCAACCTCAGTTCGCCGAAGATCAGGCGGTCGCTGCCGTCCTGGAGCGTTAGCCTCCGGCCGGTCGTATGGTCATAGAGGCCCACCGCCCAGCGCAGCCTTTGCGGGGCCGGCGCGAGCGAGGGGATGCGCAAGGTGTAGCGGTCGCTCCAGCGTCGGCCAGCGGGTTGCTCGGCCAGCGCCAGATTGCCCTGGCCGGGGTGCATATCGCGCTGGGCCACGATCACATCGTGCTCGTTAATCAGGTGGACGAAGACGCTGTAGTTCTCGGCCACGATCTGGTTGAGCTGCCAGTTGGCGCGCAGCGTGGCCGATTCGCCGGGCCGCGCTTCGTCTGGCGCGATGTCGGCCTCGAGGAGCTGAATTGCGTTGCCGAACTCGGCGTTGAGCGACAGCGGCAGGCGGCCAGCCCAGCCATCCGCCGGCGGCGCGTAGGCAGGGGCGATGAAGGCCAGCGGCGCGCCGACGGCCAGGATCGCCATGCCCGCGCCAGCGCTGATCAGCACGAAGCGATGAAGCGACCACCAGCCATAGGCCAGGGCGGCTGCGATGGCGGCGATGCACGGGAACATCAGCCGGCCCTGCGACGCGGGCGTGAGCGATGTCCAGCGCAGCAGGGCGACGAAGATCAAGATCACCCAGAAGGCGCACAGCAGCGCGCGGCGCAGCGCGTCGGGCGAGGTCGCCTCGCCTCTGAGCAGCGCGCGCCCCGCCTGCCAGAGCAGGCCCAGGCCGGCCAGCGCCGCCAGCGCGTTCAGGCCATCGTAGATCCAGGGCGACATGATCACGTTCATTGCGCCGAACACGCCCCAGTACGCCCACACAAAGCCCTCGCGCTCGCTCCACAGTTGGGCCAGCGAAGCCGGCTGGTCGCGCCGGCCTACCACGTCCAGAAAGGCGTTCCAACCGAGCAGGTCGCCATAGAGCACCAGGTTGCGGACGAACCACCAGCCGCTGATCGCCAGCGTCACAGCGAGCATGACGATCGCGAAGCCGACCAAGCGCGTGGCGAAGCGGCGCACGTCTTGCTTGAAGGTCAGCAGCGCAGCCAGGCCGAACAGGCCGATCAATCCTAGGGCGCTGCTCTTGCTGAGCGCGCCCAGGCCGGCGATCAGGCCGGCGATGGCGGCGTTGCGCGCCGTGAGCGCGCCGGTGCGCAGTAGCCGCAGCGCCCACCACAGCCCGATCGTGCTGAACAAGACGGCGGCATTGTCGTTGTTCACCGAGCCGCTGATGAAGGCGAACATCGGCGTGCAGGCGACCAGCGCCGGCACGGCCAGCCGCAACAGCGCGCCATCCGCCTGGTTGTCGGCGCGCGACGGGAACAGCTCACGGGCGAACAGATAGGCGAAGAATACCGTCGCAGTGCTCATCAAGATAGACGCCAGGCGCGCCACGCGCACGGCCAGCGCAGCTCCCCGCCAGGGCCACCCTTCCGCCAGCGTGTGCAAGACGACGTTGGCGTTGCCGTCTGGGGTCGGCACGCCCATGTCGGCATGAGGGTTCAGGCGGCGGATCTCGCGCCAGTTCGAGGCGTCGAACGGCGCGCTCAGCGCTGCCGCGATCCAGTAATACAGGGGCGGCTGGCTGCCTTCCTGTCGCCAGGGCGCTTCGTCATCGCGTTGGCCGGCGCGCTGGATGGGCAAGCCGCCGCCGGTGGCGAAGTGCCAAACCATCGGGTAGTGCCATAGCTCATCCGAGGCTTCGAACAAGGGAGTGGCTACGCTGTACAGCGCGAATAGCAAAGACGCCGCGGCAGTGATGGCGGCTGCTGCCGCGCGCTCAAGGCGAGCGCTCATTGGCTAATTTGGCGCGCCTTGTGCATTTGCCGATGCGGCGTTGTTGGTCGCCAGTGCCTGCTCCGCTTGTAATCGCTCGGCGCGCTCGCGCTCCAACTTGGCGATGCCGTTTGAGACCACGGCGAGGGTGTGGCTCAGCTCGTCGCGCAGGCGGATCAGCGTCTCTAGGGCATACGCATCGGCTTCGGCGCGCATGCGGTCTGCTTCGCGCCGTGCGCGTTCCTCGATGACTTGGGCGCGATTTTGCGCAATGGCGATGATTGCTTCATCATCGGCCAGCCGGCTGGCCTCCTCGCGGGCCAACTCCTTAATGCGTTCTGCTTCTTCTTTGGCTTGGGCAATGATGCGGTCGTATTCCTGCTGGATGCGCTGAGCCTTTTTTATTTCCTCGGGAATAGCCAACACCATTTGGTCAATAAGCTGGAAACAGCGCTCGGCATCTACGAGTTTCATTTTTGTGCCGGGCACGCGCCGCGCCTCTAGCAGGACCGCTTCCAGCCTTCCAAGCAGGTGTTGAATGTCCATGACGAATAGTATATGAGAAGTATAGCAATTTATTTAAGCTGCCTCAGCGCGCGGGCCACGCACGCCGGCACCAGCGCGGTGACATCGCCGCCGAGCTTGGCGATCTGCCGGATCAGCGTCGCGCTAAGGAAGTGATTTGGAGCGTTAGCAAATAAGCAGATCACCTCGATGTCCTCGGCCAGCCAGTGATTGGTTTGCGCCTGTTGTAGCTCAAAGTTAAAGTCCACGCTGTTGCGCAGGCCGCGGATCAGCACGCGCGCGCCAACTTGGCGGGCGAAGTTCACCGTCAAACCACTATAGCCCATCACCGAGGCACGGCCGTCTATGCCGGCTTCTGTGAGCACTTCGCGCGCCAGCGCGATCCGCTCTTCGTGAGAGAAGAGGAGCTGCTTCTCCGGCTGATCGTATACAGCGATGATCAGCTGATTGAACAGGGCGAGCGCGCGCCGTGCGATGTCCAGATGGCCGTTGTGGAAGGGATCAAACGTGCCGGGATATAGGGCAACGGTCATGGTTCGTTGGGGAGTATGCGCATTGCGTTAGCTGGTTTCTCCCCCCTGGCGGTGTTCCCAGAAGGCGAGGACGCGCTCGGCCAGTAGCGGGTGGTTGGACAAATCAGGATCTCGCTCGAGCAGCCGTTCGGCCTGTTCGCGCGCCATCTCCAGCAGGTCGCGATCGCGCAAGTTCACCAGCTTTAGCTCTGGGTCGCCGCTCTGTCGCGTGCCGAAGAACTCGCCTGGCCCGCGCATCTCCAAGTCAATCTCGGCCAGCTTAAAGCCATCTTGCGTGTTCACGATCGCCTGTAAGCGCTGGTCGCTGAGTGCCGAGCTGCTGTCGGCGATGAGCAAGCAGTATGACTTGTGCTGGCCGCGGCCCACGCGCCCGCGAAACTGATGGAGCTGCGCCAGGCCAAAGCGGTTTGCGCCCTCAATAAGGATCACCGTGGCGTTGGGCACATCAATGCCCACCTCGACGACGGCGGTTGAGACGAGGATATGCGTTTCGCCGTTGGCGAAGGCGCGCATGGCCGCCTCTTTCTCCGCCGGCTTCATCTTTCCATGTAACAGGCCGAGCTTGAGCGCCGGGAAGACCTCGCGCTGTAGCCGCTCGTATTCCTCTACGGCGGCCTTCGCTTCGATCTTCTCCGATTCTTCCACCAGTGGGCAGATGATGAACGCCTGCCGGCCCTGGTCAATCTGATGCTGGACGAAGCGATAGGCCCGTTCGCGCTCGGCCGGCGTGAACCAGTGGGTTTCGATCGGCTGGCGGCCGGGTGGCATCTCGTCCAACACGGTGTTGTCCAGGTCGCCGTAGAGGGTGAGCGCGAGCGTGCGCGGGATGGGCGTAGCGGTCATGACCAGCGTATGCGGGCTGAGCGCGCCGCCCTTCTGGCGCAGCGCCTTGCGCTGTAATACCCCAAAGCGATGCTGTTCGTCTATCACGGCCAGGCCTAGGTTCTTGAAGGTCAGCCCTTCTTGGATCAGGGCATGCGTGCCGACGACGACCTGAACGCTGCCCTCGGCCAGGCCAGCGTAAATCGCCCGCTTTTCCCCGGCCTTTGTGCTGCCGGTGAGCAATGCAAGCTCGATAGGGGCAATGGCGTATTGCTCAGCAAAGGCTTTGAATAGCTTGCTGAGCGTCTTGTAATGCTGCTCGGCCAGGATTTCGGTCGGCGCCATCATCGCTGCCTGCCAGCCCTGGTCGGCCACCAGCGCCATGCTCAAGGCCGCCACGACCGTCTTGCCCGAACCAACATCGCCCTGGAGCAGGCGATGCATGGCGTTTGGCCGGGCCAGGTCTTTAAGGATTGCCTCCAGGGCGCGCTGCTGGGCGCCGGTGAGCGCGTAAGGCAGCGCGGCGATCAGCCGCTGCGCCGTCATCGTCGAGATGGGGATGGCCGGCGCCGGCTCGGTGCGCCACATCTGGCGCTGGCGCAACACGGCCAGTTGGAGGGTGAACAGCTCGTCGAAGGCCAGCCGCCGGCGCGCGTTCTCCTGATGGCGCATGGTGCGTGGGAAGTGGATCTCGCGCAGCGCGTCGCCGATCGGCATCAACTTCAGCGCGCTGCGGATCTCCTCCGGCAGGTGCTCCGGCACGCGCGACGACCAATATTCGGCCACCCGTTTCATCACCCGCCGCACCAGCAGCGGTTGAAGCCCCTCGGTCAGGCGATAGACCGGCACAATGTTGCCGCCGATGAGCCATTCGCGCTCGGCTGGCTCATAGGATGGGTTCTGGAAGGTCAGCCGGCCCAGGTATTCGCCGACTTTGCCGCTGATCACCATCTCGCGCCCGACGACGAACTGCTTGAGCAGGGTGTCGGCGTAGCGCTCGGTGGTGAACCAGGAGCATTCGATTGCGCCCGAGGCGTCTTCGATGATCACCCGCACGATCACGTGGTTGCTGCGCGTGGTGAACTTGCAGGCCGAGGCCACGCGGCCCACAATCGTGACCTGCTCGCCATAGTAAAGCTGGTTGATCGTCTTCAGCGCGCTGTAGTCGTCGTAGCGCACCGGGAAGTAATAGAGTAGGTCACGGATTGTGCGAATGCCCAGGCGGGCGAATTTCTGGGCGTTGAACTCGCCGATGCCGGTGAGCTTGGTCACCGGCGCGTCCAGGCCCAGGCCGGCCTCGCGCGAATGCGGCGCCGGCGAACGCCTTGTTGGCTTGGCGGGCGCGGCGGCCGCCGTCGGCTGATTCGCCGTCGGCGATGGCTGTGATGGGCTGGTCGCGCGTGCCTCCGCTTCGCTGCGGCGCGGCGCGTTTGTTGCGCTCCCGCTGCTTTGGAACACCGGCGTGCGCAGGCGGGTCGTGAGCGCCTCCAGCGCCGCGCGCCGTTGTTCGATGTCGGTCAGCGCGCTGTACGTGCGCATGGCCTGGGCCACGCTCTCGGCCCAGGCGGGGTCAATGTTGTTCCGCGCTGCGTCGTTGAGCCAAGCTGCGGCGAACGACTGCAAGCCGCGCGTCACGGCCCGGTCTTGGTAGCCGGTCTGCGCCTCGAGCTTGAGGATTTTGAGCAGCTTCTCGGTCGCTGGGTTGGGCATACTGCGTGTTTCGTATTTCGTATTGCGTATTCCGTATTGCGTATTCCGTGTTGCGTATTGCGTGGGGTGGTCGTGCGCTATGTGGTGAGGATAGCGATGCCTAGTCCGCCGGGGCCGAAATGTGCGCCGATCACTGGCGTGATCAGCAGCGGCTCAGCCGGCTCGATTGGCGCGAGCGGCTGTAGCGCCTGGCGCAACTTCGCCAGGTCTTCATCCGAAGACCCGGCGGTGTATAGGAGCGTGAAGCGGCGCACCTGCCCGGTGAATTTCTGGGCTTCTTCTATCAGCCGCTGGATGCCGCGGCTGCGGCTGCGCACGCGATCCACCTGCGAGATCTTGCCTTGCTTCAGCTCTATCAGCAGCCTGATCCTCAGCAATTCGCCGATGCCAGCGGTGAGCGACGACACGCGCCCGCCTTTGCGCAGATACCTGAGCGTGTCGGCCATGGCCAGGATGCGAATCCGCGCTTTCATCGCCTCGACCGCCTCCGCAATTGCGTCCAGCGACGCGCCCTCTTTTGCCATCTCGGCTGCTGCAATGGCCTGCCATCCTAGACCGATGGTCATCGAGCCGGAGTCCACCACGCGCACGGTGATGCCCTCCTTGGCCACGTCGCTGGCCGCTAACTCAGCAGCGTTGCATACGCCGCTGACTGTGCGCGCGATGTGGATGGAGACCACCGCTTCGGCGCCGGCGTCGCGCGCAGCGCGATAGGCGTTTGCGAACACCTCTGGCGAGGCCGCGGCGGTCTTCGGGAACTTCGCGTAGCTGGGCAGATGTTCATAGAACTGCTGACGGGTCAAGTCCACGCCGTCGCGGTATGCCCTTCCATCTACCTCGACGATCATCGGCAGGACGACGATGCCCAGGCGCTGAGCGACCGCTTCCGGCACATCGCTGGTGGAGTCGGTGACGACCTGGATCATGCCTGAGCGAAGGTGTCTATCATGAGCTTGGCGTCGCTCATCGGATACAGGATGGGGCAGGTGCAGCCGCGCTTGACGTATTCCAGGACTTTGGCGCGCGCCTCCTCGGGGGTGCCGGTGGCCGAGATGCGCAGCACGAACTCATCCGGCACGAACTGCATCGCCTCGTGCACTTGCTCCTTGGTGGCCGGCCAGCCGAGGATGGACTGGACCTTCTTCACGATGTCCTCGCTGACCCCGCTGGCCTTAGCGATGTGGGGCTGTTGTGCCAGATACTGGGTGAGCAGCATCTTGGCGTCTTCAATCGCCTTCTGCCGGTCATGGTTGACCGCGCAGACCACGAGCTGCGGCCGATCCAGGTCCTCTACGCGCCGGCCAGACTTCTTAGCGCCCTTGTCGAGCAGCTCCATCGCGCGGTCGTTATACTCCGGCGGGACGCAGTAGTTCAACACCACGCCGTCCGCGATCTCGCCGGTCAGCTCCATCATCTGGTCGCCTGTTGCGCCGATGTAGATGGGCACGTTGCGCGGCTCGCGCCTGCCGTGCACCACGTCCAATTCGATGCCCTCGACATGGTGGAATTCACCGTGGAAGGTGACGCGCTCCATGCGCAGCAGCCGGCGCAGCACCTCAACGGTCTCGCGCATGGCGGTGAGCGGCTTGCGCCGTTCGATGCCGACGTTCTTCGCTAGCGGATCCCACCACGCGCCGATGCCGCAAATGATGCGGTTCGGCGCGAGGTCGTCCAGCGTCAGAAACGTCGCTGCGAGCAGGCCGATGTTGCGCGTCCAGTTGTTGATCACCCCGCTGCCGATCTTGATGCGCTCAGTTACGGCGGCGAAGGCCGCCATCGGCACAATGGCATCGCGCACCAAGCGCGACTCTGCCTGCCAGACGGCCTCGAAGCCGCGCTGCTCAGCGTATTGGGCCAGTTGCATGCCTTCACGGATCGAGTGGGCGTCTTGTAGATACAGGGCTACGCGCTTTAGGGATTGCATGTTGGTGTTCCTTAGAAGGCCTCAGGGCGGCTGATGCTAACATTTTACAAGAGCCTATAATTTGGCCAGCGCTAATGGGCGCACACCTGACTTCTAGAAAGAGGAGGTTGGATGGCTAAGAAAGACCGCGATCAAAAGCAAAAGGAAGACGTCATCTCGGTTGACGGCGAAGTTGTCGAGGCCCTGCCGGGCACGATGTTTCGTGTCCGTTTGGATAACGGGCATGAAGTCCTGGCCGCCCTCTCCGGCAAGATGCGCAAGAATTACATCCGCATCTTCCTGGGCGACCGCGTGCAAGTTGAGCTTTCCCCCTATGACTTGACGCGCGGGCGCATCGTCTATCGCCTGCGCACCAACGAGAACAGCCCAGTCTGACCCCGCCGCATTGCCACCTACAACTCCTTCTTTCTCTCAAAGATTAGGCATACCCAATCGTTCGACGTTCGCACTTCTTTTAGATATAGCCCAGCCTGTTCGGCTGCGCGGATGACTTGCTCGCGCTGGCTGTCCAGAATGCCGGAGAAGATAAAGCGCGCCCCGCGCGCGCCCAGTCCCTCGGCCAGCATCTGCGCGATCACGCCGGCAAGGATGTTGGCGACGATGAGGTCATAGTGGCCTGTGGCCGCGTCGTGCGCGCCGTGAATAATCCGCACGCGATCGCTGACTGCGTTGCGCGCTGCGTTCTCTTGCCCGGCTCGCACGGCCTCTGGATCGGTGTCCACCCCCACGACTTCGCTTGCGCCCAGCTTGGCGGCCAGGATAGAGAGGATGCCTGACCCGCTGCCCACGTCGAGCACGCGCATGCCGGCTTCTACGTAATCTTCCAGTGCAGCGGCGCATAGTTGGGTCGTAGGGTGCAGGCCGGTGCCGAAGGCCATGCCCGGATCAAGCGTGATCAACAGGTCGCGTTCAGGGTTGTAGTCCGGCGCGCGCAGCCAGGAGGGGGTGATCAGGATGTGCCGGCCGATGCGCAGCGGCTGGAAGCCCGCCCGCCAAGCGTCGGCCCAGTCCGACTGGGCGACGATCCGATAGGCAGGTGTCGGCACGGGCCGGATCAGGTTCAAGCAGGCCAGGGCCTGTTCCACGCGCTGCCGGCGCGCTTCCAGCGCCTCGTCAACCGGCAAGTAGGCGCGGACGACGATCGGGCCATCGGCAGGTTCGTCCTCCCAGCGGTCAGCGGTTGCCTGATCGTCCAGCCGGCGGTTGCGCTGTTCCAGCGCGACGCCGCCCTCGACGAGCGGGAAGAGCGCTTCGCTGATCGCCTCGGCTAGCTCGCCGTCGGTCTCGATACTTAGCTCTAGCCAATGCTTGTCGTCCAATGGTAGTCCAGCAGCCTCACTATCCCTTTAGTGCGCCACCACCCAATCCGCGCACAAGATACTTTTGCACGAAGAACGAAGCTATTGTAACTGGCAGGATAGCCAGAATGATAGCTGCTGACATTTGGCCCATTTCGATACCTCTGAAAGTCCAGAAGCCGGCAATACCTACAGGAAGTGTTGCGCTTTCTTTACCAGTGAGCAGCAAAGCGTAGAATAAATCATTCCAGGAAAGGATAAACGCAAATAGGGCAGCCGCGCCCAACCCAGGTCGGATTGTTGGCAGGATGACCTTGTAAAAGGCTTGCCACTGAGTACACCCATCGATCATGGCTTGCTCCTCTAGGTCGCGCGGCACGTCATCGAGAAAGCCAATCAGAAACCATGTCACGAGCGGGAGGGCGAAGGTGAGGTGGGTGGCCACAACCGCCCAAATGCTATCCAGCAGCTTCAGGTTATACATGATGAGGAAGAAGGGCACAATCAGCACCGCAGGCGGCAGCATTTGCGCGGCGAGAATAATGAATCGCAAACTACTTCCGCCGGCTCGAAACCTCGAGAATGCGTAGGCTGCTGGCGCGCCTAGCAGCAGTGCGATCCCTACGGTGAATAAGCCAACCAGTGCGCTGTTGCGCACCTGAAGTGGGATGTTTGATTCCAGCAGCACCCTCTGCCAGTGCGCTAGGGTAGGTGTGAAGTTCCAGTCCAGTGGGCGGTTGATGGCGGCTTCTGGCTTGAGCGAAGTGAGCAATGTCCAGACGTAGGGAAAGATCACAACGACAAGCGCGACGAGGAGGAGGGCTAGAGGTGGCAACTCTCGATAAAACTTTCTCATGGTGTGTCTATGCTCTGCGCAAACTATAGAACAGCGTCACCACAAGGACCAGGATTACAGCGATCAGCACGTAAGCCATGGCCGAAGCCTCTCCGAGCCGGTAATACAGAAAGCCCACTCGATAGATGTGATACTGAATTGTTTCTGTGCTTTCTCCTGGGCCGCCGCGCGTGATGGCATATACGTATTCGTAAACTTTGAACGCATCTAGCATGCGGATGACAATGGCAGCCAACAGCGTAGGACGTAACATGGGCAACGTGAGATGCCAAAATGATTGCCAGGCAGAGGCGCCGTCCACGCGCGCCGCCTCAAAGGGTTCTTCCGGCAACGCCTCGAGACCTGCCAACAGCAAAAGCAGCATGAAGGGAGTCCACTGCCAGACATCTATAAGGGCTAGCGTCAGGAGCGCATTCTGCGCGCTGAACCAGTCTATGCGTAACCCGATCGCTTCGGTTAGCTTCGTAATCACGCCTAATTGTGAGTTTAGGAGAAACCGGAACATTAGCCCAACAGCGATCGGCGTGATGAACATAGGAGTGAGCAATATGGAACGGAAGAAGTTGCGGCCTAGCGTAGTTCTTCTGTGCAGCAGCATAGCTAGCGATAAGCCTAAGAGGAGCTCCAAGCTCACCGCGGTGGCGACGAAGACTAGGGTATTACGCAGCGCCGTCCAGAAAGAGTTGTTCCTTAGTAAAGCAATGTAATGTTCGATGCCTATCCAGGTTGCTCCCTCGATAGCTGTCAGTCGATAGTCCTGTAGAGAGACCCAGAAGGAGAATCCCAGTGGGTAGCCGACGATGAGCAGCAAAGCAGTTATCAGAGGGAGGAGCAGACGGTAGCGAAAGGCAATGTGCATGGTGCGCTAGAAAGTATAGGGTGCATTCCTCAGCGTCGTTGGGAATGCACCCTCGTCCAGCGGTTTATGGCCGATTGATGATCTCGCGCGTCTTCTCAGCAGCGGCTTTAAGCGCATCGTTGACGCTCATGCTACCTGCCACTGCGCTGTTCAGAAAGGTGCCAACTTCGTTGATTATTTCCTCAGCCCTTGTTCCTCGCGCTAAAGGTTCAGCATCTTCCAAGATCTTGAGCACAGTCTCGTAGTATTGTTGGCCGAATCCTTTCTGCCAGACTTCTGGGTCTTTCATGACGCTGACTCGGATTGGCGCGCCGCCTTTGATCACCCGCTGTTTATCCGTTTCTTTAGAAGTGAGCCAAGCGATAAACGTCCAGGCTGCGTCTGCACTGGCTGTGTTCTTAGGAATCGCCCAGTGCCAGGCACCCAAGACAGCTTTACCTCCTGGTACCTCATAAAGAGCAAACTTGCCAGCCAAGTTGCCCGCCGGGCCATCCGGCTTGTTCAGCGTGGGTAGCATCCAGTTGTATGAGATCATGGTAGCTGCTTCGCCGGCTGCGACCGCACGCAGAGACTCGTCAAATCCCCAGTTGAGCGAGCTGGGCGGTGCTGCTTCGCGGTAGGCGGTGATGTATAGCTCGAGCGCTTTCTGCGCAGCTGCGTTGTCTATGATCACATTTCCCTGCTCATCCAATAAGTTGCCGCCGGCGGCGTATAGCCAGTTCTTCCACTCCTCAAAAACCTTGTAACCGCGCTGCGGCTGCATGGCGATCCCGTGAATCCCCTGCTCCTTAAAAAATTTGGCGACTTTGAGATAGCCTTCCAAGGTGGTCGGGATCTGCAATGCTTCGCCATGCTTGGCCTTGAACTTGGCCTGGTAATCGGGGTCGTCAAAGAGGTCTTGGCGGACGATTAGCCCAAGTGCGTAGTTGTAGTAAGGTACGCCATAGATCTTGCCTTCCACTCGGCCAATCTCGCGCAGCGGGCCGACGAAGTCCTCAAAGTCATAGCCGGTTTCTTTGGCGATGTAGTCATCTAGCGGCAGCAGAAAGCCGGCCTTGGCGAACTCGTCCATCCATGGGTTGTCCACGATGATGACGTCATAGGTCGCCTTTGATGCTAGAAACGACGTGAGTAGCTTGTCCCGCATTGCATCATAGGGCATCGCTTCGAATTCGATGTTGATGCTGGGATACTTCGCTTCGAATTCTTTCGTAAGCTCTGCCACGATGTCGTAATCAGGCACCTGCTCCATGATCACCGTGAGGGTGACGGGCTGAACGCTGGCTGGGCCGGATTCGGGCGATGGTGCGACAGGAGTTGTCGTCATCGGCGCGCACGCAGTGAGGGCTAGTGCGAAGGTGAGTAACGGTTTCAGCAAGAATCTCTTCATGGTGCAATCTCCTAATTGGCAGCGAAAAGGCACGACCGAACTGTTCCTGGGGGCTGATGAGGCCCGAAAATCATTAATCCATCCAAGCACCTCCGTTCACGTTAAGGGATTCACCGGTGATGAAGTTGGCGTCGTCGGAAGCGAGGAAGGAGACAACGCACGCCACATCCTCTGCAGATTCAAGGCGGCCCAACGGCGTGTCGTTGATGTAGAGGCGCTGCACATCTGCAACGCTGATGCCGCGTAAGGATGCCTCCCAGATGAGTTCGCGCTCTTGCATGGAAGTGCGCACGTAGCCTGGGCAAACTGCGTTCACCAAGATAGCATGTGGAGCCAGTTCGCCAGCCATCGCCTGAGTTAGTCCTACAACTGCGAATTTGGATGCCACGTAGTGGGCCAAGAACGGTGCGTTGCCACGCTTACCGGCCATGCTGGCAATGTTGATAATCTTGCCGCGTAGGCCATTCTCCGCTGGTTGCTGGCTGACCATCTGGCGCGCTGCCGCTTGCGCGCATAGGAAGGTGCCTTTTGCGTTCACATCCATGTTAAAGTCCCAGTCCTCTTCAGTCAGTTCTAGAAAGCGATTCATTGTGCTGACACCGGCGTTGTTCACCCAGATGTCCAGCCGTTCGCGCTCGGCAAGCACTCGCCTGATGGCCTCGTTGATCTCCGCTGATTGCATCACGTCCAATCGAATTGCAATGGCTTGTCTGCCGTTGCTACAGATATCATTTGCCGTTTGGCGAGCGCCTGCTTCGTTGCGATCAGTGATGGCGACCCAAGCACCCTCGGCGGATAGGCGCTCAGCGATTGCACGTCCAATGCCGGTTGCTGCGCCAGTGACAACAACAGTCTTTCCTAAAAGCCTCATCATTACTCCTTGTCAAACTTAGATGAAGTGAACGCCAGCTGCGGAAAGAGGTCCTTCAGGCGTTCATAAGCTTGCCGATAAAGCGCAAATAGCTGCTGATAGCGAGCGTGATGTTCTGGGTTAGGCTCTGTTACGGCTGAGATGTTGATGTAGCGCTCGATCTCTTCCCAGGCTTGAAAACAGCCTGTGCCCATGCCAGCAATAAACGCTGCGCCCAGTGACGACCCTGGATGATGCGCGATCTGCTCCAACGGCAAGCCGAGCACGTCGGCGGTGATCTGCTTCCAGACTAGTGAGCGCGATCCGCCGTTTGTCACGCGCGCCCGAGATGCAGTGAGTCCAAGCTCGGTCAGCACTTGGAGATGGTGATAGAACCCAAATGAGATGCCCTCAAGGATTGCGCGGTATAGGTGTGCGCGCTTGTGAGTGAGCGTCAGGCCGAGAAACAGCCCACGCGCTAGCGGGTCAAAGATGGGCGTCTTCTCGCCCAGGAAGTAGGGCAGCAGGATTAGTCCTTCAGCGCCGGGCCCCAGTGCACTTGCCTCGCGATCCAAGTCGACATAAGACGCTTGCGGCGCGAACTCGTTGCGAAACCACTTGATGATGCTCCCGCTGGCGGCCATGCACCCATTGAGCAGGAACTTGCCGGGCACGACGTGGTAGTCAAGGAACAAGCGCGGGTCAACAATTACCTGATCTAAGCAATAGAGGATGTCGCCTGCTCCGCCCAGCTTGATCAGCAAGTCGCCCTGTTTGGTCAGTCCTGCCGAGAAAGCCGAAGCGATGTGGTCAGCGCTGCCTGCGACGACGGGTATCCCTTCTGCTAGACCAGTGAATTCGGCTGCCGAGCGCGTCACTGTACCGATGACCTCATAAGCCCAATGCACAGGGCCAAGCCAACCTCGGTCGATCGTCGCAAGCTCCAGCAGCGTGTCATCCCAGTCTTCTTCGTGCAGGTCGAATAACCCGCTCTCTAGCGCCCAATTTCGTTCGATAGATAACTGGCCGGTCAATCGGTAGGCGATGAAGTCATACGATCCCATCACATGACGCGCATGGCGCATGACCTCTGGCTCGTGGCGACGCAACCAGAGCAGCTTAGGGCCAATGCTTTGCTGCGTAATGGCACTGCCAGTGCGACGCAAGATGTCCGCCTCGTCCAGCTTCCCTTTGAGCTCCTCAATCTCAAGATAGGCACGTGCGTCATTCTGCTGTATCGAAGGGCGGAGCACGCGACCGTGCGCGTCTATCAGAATGACGGTCGGCACCATGCCGCTGATGCCGATTGCAGTGATGCTATCTGCCGGCAAGTCAGCCTGCTGCAGGCATCGGCGAACTATCTTGGGGATGTTCTCCCACCACCCTTCGGGGTCCTCTTCTGCCCATCCCGGCTGCGGCGAGTGCAGGGTAGCAGGTGCATCCGCTTCAGCCAGGATGTGACCCTTTGTGTCGCACAATACGGCTTTGGTAGCGGTTGTGCCAATATCAATGCCCAGCAGAACTGCCTCAGACTTCATGCTGACTTGCGCACGTCTTGGACAATCTCAACGAACTCCCTCACCCGAGCTGGATCAACCGGATTCCAGGTGTATCCGTCCACCTTCAAACTTGACCCGACGATGACGCCGTCGGCCACGCTGAGGAATTGACGGATGTTGCTGGCTTTTGCTCCGGTGTTGAGCAACACTGGCACCTGGTCGCCTACTGCCGCTTTGACTTCTCGAAGGATGGAGAGATCTGGCTCTGCGCCGGCCATTGGGCCAGAAACGAGAATAGCATCGGCGAGCGATGAGACGACCGCGCTGCGCGCGACTTGGCCGACGCTGCGCTGGCCGATCGGCGAGGCGAACTCTGGGGTGATGTTGTAGAAGACGCGCACGTGGCTAGCGCCAATTGCCCGCCGATAGCGCAGCATGGCTGCTGGGTTCGTGTTCCATAGCCCCATATCGCTTTCGTAAACGCCGGTGAATACCTCGCGCACAAAAGCAGCACCAGTTGCTGCCGCGATCGCAATCGGTGCTTTGGCATCCCACAGGAAATCTACGCCGAAGGGCCGATCCTTCGGAGCTGTCTCGGTGATCACACGGGTCATTACAGCGATCGCCTCGAAATCAGCCTGGAGTGCATACGGACGGTCACCCTCATTGCAGAAGAGCAACCCATCTACGCCTCCTTCTAGGAGCACACGCACATCTCGGGCAACGCTCTCAAGTATGCCCTCTACTCCCTTGGCTTCGTCGTAGAGCGGCGTGCCCGGTAGGGGAGGGAAGTGCACCATTGCGATAACTGGTTTGGGGTTCTGAAACAACTGGTTGAGAAGGTGTGACATCAGCTCAATACTCCTCGTTCAAGCACGCCATATGCGGATGCCGCTTTCCTGGATACGGTGAACGATTGCGTCATCTGCACTGGCGTCGGTAATCAAAGCGTGCACATCACTCAAAGCCGCGACATGCACAAACGCAACACGGTTGAGCTTGCTAGCATCGGCGACGACGAAGCGCTCCTTGGCGTTTTTGATCATGGCTCGTTTGACCAGCGCGTCTTCTAGGCTGTATTCGGTGAGCCCTGCTTCAACGCTCAAGCCACCTACACCTAGGAACAGTTTGTCCACAAAGAACTCGCGGTAGCTTTGTTCGGCCAATCCTCCAACCATTGAGAGCTCTCCAGGCCGCAGAATGCCCCCAATGACGATCAAGCGGATCGTTGGGTGGCTAGCTAAGATGTTCGCAATGTGCAAGCTGTTAGTCAGCACAGTGAGGTTGCGCTTCTCGTGCAGTGCGCGAGCGATCTCCAAAGTTGTCGTCCCAATGTCCAAGGCGACGCTGTCACCTTCTTCTATGAGGCTGGCTGCCAAGCGCCCGATACGTGCTTTTTGCTCTTGATTGCTTGTGGCCCGAGTGAGAAAAGGAGGCTCGTAACTGCGCCCGCGCGCGCTGATTGCGCCGCCGTGTGTCCGTCGTAGCACCCCTTCGCGTTCTAGCTCAGCCAAGTCGCGTCGTATGGTCATCTCGGAAACACCGAGCCGTTCGCATAGATCGGCGACTTTAACTGCTCCCTGCGCCTCGAGCAGTTCAAGGATGACACGATGTCGCGGCAGAGCGCCCATGCTTGATCGTGTTTGAATTTTACTTCTTGGATGTTCGTTTGTCAAAAAAGCGAACGTCAGTGCGTGCACCCATAGCCCGGCAAGTACGATTCGGTGCTGCGTGTTCAGCTTGCACGATGTGAACTTCGACGTATTACACTCGGCCTGTATGTATAAAAATCTCGCTCTCCACGCTCTTGGGCACAGCCTGCCTTTTGACCAGACGTGTGCGCTGGCTAGTCGGCACGGCTTCTCTGGGGTGGACTTGGACCTCGATTCCCTCAAGCGCATGGCCGCTTTGCAATCCGTAGAGGCAGTCCGAGGGTGGTTCGCCCAGACCGGCTTGCGCGCCGGCGCGTTTGGGCTGAGCGCGCGATGGCACGCGGATCACGATGACGAGACGTTTGAGCAGAGCCTGGCCCAACTGGCCGATGACGCGCGTTTGGCCGCTGCGCTGGGCTGCTCGCGTTGCGTCACCTGGGTGATGCCTGGTTCGGACGCGCTGGACTTTCGCCAACACTGGGCGCTGGCCACGGCGCGGTTGCGGCGCGTCGCGGCGATCTTGGCCGAGCATGGCGTGCGGCTGGGACTGGAGTTCGTCGGGCCGTTGACCTTTCGCGCGCGCTTCAAGTATGACTTTGTGCACACCTTGGATGGCGCGCGTGCGCTCGCCGCGGCAGCCGGCGCGAACGTCGGCCTATTGGTGGACAGCTTTCACTGGCATACCGCGCATGGCTCGCTGCGCGACCTATCCACCCTCTCCGCGGATGAGGTCGTCTACGTCCACGTCAACGACGCAGTGGCCGGCCGCACGCCCGATGAGCAGATAGACGGTGAACGCGAGATGGTCGGGAGCACCGGCGTCATTGACATTCACGGCTTCTTGGGCGCGCTGCAGCGCATTGGCTATGACGGGCCGGTCACAGTTGAGCCGTTTAATCAGGCCGTGCGCGCCATGTCGGTTGAAGACGCCGTGCGGTTCACCAGCGAGTCGCTTGACCGCGTCCTCAGCGCGCTGGGATGAGCCTGGTGCGGCCCTCGCCCCCTTCTCTTGGCCCACAGGCGCGCGACCAGTAGGCCGGCGACCGCCGCGCCGAACAACAATGGCTCCGGACGGCTGCCCAGCGACTTGACCGCCAGCGCAAAGTGCAACACGGCCAGCGGCACCGCCAGGTACACCAGCCGGTGCAGGGCTTTCCAGCGCTGGCCGAGCCGGCGCATCCAGCCGCGCGTAGAGGTGATCGCCAGGGGGATCAGGATGAGAAAGGCGAAGAGACCGGCGATGATGTAGTACTTCTCGGCGATCACCTGCGCAATCTGGCCCAGGTCTATCCCGTAATCGAGCACCACGAACACGCCCACATGCAGCGCGGCATACAGAAAGCCATACAGCCCCAGCGCGCGCCGGACGCGCAGCGCCGGGCGAAAGCGGAGCAGGCTGCTGGCCGGCGTGCAAGCCAGCGAGAGCACCAACAGCACCAGCGCCGCCTTTCCCGTGCGGATCGTCAGCTCCTGGATTGGGTTGGCGGTCAGGTTGTACTGGTAGCTATCCCAGAGGATCGCGCCTAGTGGAATCAGCGCGCCGACGTGGACGATGATGCGCAACCAGTCCATCAGTAGTTGGCCATCAGGTCCATGCCGGCATATAGGCTGGCCACCTGCTCGGCGTAACCGTTGAACATGAGGGTGGGGCGGCGCCCTGGTTCGCCGATGCGTCGCTCGGTGGCCTGCGACCAGCGTGGATGCGGCCGGTTGGGGTTGACGTTGGAATAGAAGCCATACTCATGTGGGGCCATCGTGTTCCACAGCGTCTTGGGCTGCTCGGCCACCAACTCGATCTTGACGATCGCCTTGATGCTCTTGAAGCCATACTTCCACGGCACGGCCAAGCGCAGCGGCGCGCCGTTGGAATTGGGCAGCGGCTTGCCGTAGAGGCCGGTGACCAGCAGCGTCAGATCGTGCATGGCCTCGTCAATCCGCAGCCCCTCGGTGTAGGGCCAGGGGTAAAACGTCAGCCCGCGCTGGTTCGGGTACTGATCAGGGTCATAGAGCGAGACGAAGCGCACGTAGCGCGCCTCCGATGTTGGCTCGACCTCGCGCAGCAGCTTGGCCAGCGGGAAGCCCAGCCAGGGGATGACCATGGACCAGCCCTCGACGCAGCGCAGGCGATAGATGCGCTCCTCTTGGTCGAACTTGCGCCGCAGATCGTCCAAATCGTAGGTGCGCGGGTTGCGCACCAGGCCATCCACGGTGACCTTCCACGGTTCGGCCTTGAAGTTGGCGGCTAGGCGCGCCACTGCTTCTTTATCCAGGGTGAACTCATAATAGTTGTTGTAGTTGGAGATCACCCTGAATGAATTGGCTGGGTCGCCCAGCTCGTCGCGCTTGTCCGGTGAGAACATGTCAGAGGCGAGGTCAGCTTCTTTTGCTGTGCCTGTCAGCATCTCGCCGATCTGGCCGCCGCACGCCGTCAGGCCGAGGCTAGCTGCGCCGAGCAGGCCGAAGCGGAGCAGCCGGCGACGAGATAGATATACGTGCTCCGGCGTGATCTCCGATGAGCGGATCTTCTCCATGTTTTTGTCTAGACCGATCATATTCGTTGAGCTTACGCGCAGATAAATTGGGGATGTGCACAGCTAGGCGCAAGGTCTCTCATGAGAAGGTCGTGCGCCTCGGCCCTAGCCTACGAGTGGATGCATGAGCAAATTAGCCACTATCGGCGTGTTCCTGCTCACCATAAATCAGCTCAATGCTCCCGCTGAGCAATAGCACATCGCCCGCTTCCAGTGGGCATTGCTGGATGGGATGACCGTTCAGCAATGTCCCCCCGCTGCTGTTCAGGTCCACGGCCAGGAAGCGCGCTTGGTCTGCCTGCCAGCGCAGCTCCAGATGGTGGCGCGAGACGCGTGGATCGTCAAGCACGATGTCGTTATCATGGGCGCGGCCAATGCGCACGCATGGTGAGGTCAGCGCGATCTGGCGATGGCTATCTACGATTAAGAAGGGTCGGCGTGGCAGCGTGCTCGGCAAAGGCGGCGCTGTGCTTTCTCGTGGTCTGCCGAGCAGGCGTTGGGGCAAGCTCCTGAACCAGCGCATGATGCGCAGGCATTGCTGAGTGTGGCGTATGATCACAACTCCGTGGACTCAGAGAAAGTCATCGTCACACTGCCAGGGCTGAGCCGGCTGGCTGCTGGCCTGCTCCGCAGCATGCGGCCTAAACAATGGACCAAGAACATCTTTATCTTTGCCCCGTTAGTTTTCGATGGCAAGCTCTTTCAGCTCATCCCGTTCATCAACACGCTGGCAGGCTTCCTCGTTCTGTGTTTGCTCTCCTCAGCAGTCTACCTGATCAATGACTGCGCGGACGTAAACGCGGACCGCGCCCATCCAACCAAGCGCCATCGCCCGATCGCGCGCGGCGAGGTGCCAATCTCGGTAGCAGTTGGCTGGGCCGCCGTGCTGGTGATCGTTGGGCTGGGTGTTGGTTTTGCGCTCGACGTGCGCTTTGGCGCGATTGCCGCTGGCTACTTCCTGCTCACCACGCTCTATACCTTTAGCCTCAAGCACGTAGCCATCTTGGATGTCATCGTCCTGGCAGCGGGCTTTGTGCTGCGCGTAGCTGCCGGCACGCCATTGGTGGAGGCCGAGCGTTTCTCGCCCTGGCTCTACACCTGTATGGGCCTGCTGGCACTGCTAATCGGCTTCGGCAAGCGACGGGCTGAGCTGGTGGAGATGGCAGGGGCGAGGGCGACGCGCGAGGCATTAGGCGACTATTCGCTTGCCCTCCTCGACCAGGTGATTGCGATCGTCACCGGCGCGCTGATCGTCTCATATACCTTCTACACGTTCTCTGCTCCTCAGTTGCCCCCTAACCACGCCATGATGTTAACCGTACCGTTCGTGATCTACGGCCTGTTCCGCTATCTTTATCTCGTGCATGTGCGGGGGCAGGGTGGGGCGCCGGACGAGTTGGCGCTGCGGGACAGGCCGCTGCAGGTGACGTTTGTGTTGTGGGGGATGCTAGCGATTGCCGTGTTGTATGTCCTGTCTTAGGTTTTGAATCGCGTTGTCCATCTGGCTTGTCATCATCACCAACGCAGGAGCACGATGGTTCGTGATCGCAAGCCAGCACTGCGCTGCTCTTCGTGCCAGCAAACCGCGACGCGCTGAGTCTGCTCATGCGCAGAATGACACAAGAGCAAGGCATGGCCGGTGCTGGATTGCGGCCAACTTCGCTGAGTGTTGAGAGCCTGTTGCTGGGCGGCCGATCTACGCGGAGATCTGCGCTTATTCGCGTGGCGGCTGAGCGCGCTGCTCGATTGCTTTGGAGGCTTGGAGGTGGCTAGCTGGCCCGATTTGCGATCTGACAAACGCTCCGTCGCTTTATGGGCCCGGCTGGATTCGAACCAGCGACCAATCGGTTATGAGCCGACTGCTCTCACCGCTGAGCTACAGGCCCCGTATACTGCTGCCTATGTTACCAGAATCTCCGCGCCGAGGGGGTGCGAGCCTGGTCTCTCAATAGCGCTTTCTGTCTCACCTTCGCCGTGCCTCCTGCATGAAAGGGCTTGCGATTTGCCGTGAGACGCACAAGCCCTTCTCGGGCTGATTGACAATTTCCTTGACCTGAGCTACTTTTACTTGTACAGTGGGGTGAGCACCGGCCCGGCGATGAATCTCGCAACTCGTTTTTTGTCCTGTGATCTCTAAACAGACTAAGGAGGGAATATGGCTGCTAAGAAGATTCTGATGCTTGTGGGTGATTACGTGGAGGATTACGAAGTGATGGTGCCGTTCCAAACGCTGTTGGCGGTGGGGCACGCCGTTCATGCGGTCTGTCCCGGCAAGAAGGCCGGTGAGAAGGTGCGC
Source organism: Chloroflexota bacterium (assembly GCA_017743375.1). GTDB lineage: Bacteria > Chloroflexota > Anaerolineae > J036 > Brachytrichaceae > JAAFGM01. Next base: position 4,809 of record JAGHYX010000018.1, on the reverse strand, counting down.
ACGGCCGTCCACGATTTCGAGGGTGACCAGACCTACAGCGAGAAGCCCGGCCATAACTTTGAGCTAAACGCCACTTTCGACGAGGTCAAGGCTGAGGACTACGATGCGTTGGTCATCCCCGGCGGGCGCGCACCGGAGTACATTCGGTTGAACGAGCGCGTGCTGGAGATGGTGCGCCACTTCGCTCAGGCCAATAAGCCGATTGCGGCGATCTGTCATGGAGCGCAGGTGCTGGCCGCCGCCGGCGTGCTCAACGGCCGGTCGTGCTCGGCCTATCCTGCTGTTGGGCCGGATGTGACGCGCGCCGGCGGCCATTACGTGCCGCTGCCGGCCAACAAGGCCCACGTGGACGGCAACTTGGTGACAGCGCCAGCCTGGCCTGCGCATCCGGAGTGGCTGGCCAAGTTCCTGCAGGTGCTGGGTACCCAAATTACGCCGTAGCTCTCAGCGCTCACCTGTTGCCGGTCGCGACGCTCACCTCGACCAAGGGATGCTGCCAACCGGTTTGCGTTTGGGATGCGCTCATACAAAAACTGATGGGGGCTTCTCGGATCGCTGGTCGTTAGCGCGCACCAGTTCCTCGAAGCCCCCTACCTTTCGCTGTCGCTCGTTGCTAGACTTATTCCTCCTCGTCCTCTTCGTCTTCTTCCTCGTCCTCTAGCTCCTCGTCGTCCCAGAACAGGTCGTCGTCTTCCTCGTCCTCGAGCAACTCGTCGTCATCCTCTTCTTCATCGTCGAACATGGCGAAGTCCTCCTCGTCCTCCTCGAGCTCTTCCTCTTCTAATTCCTCGAACGAGACCTCGTAAGGATCTTCGAGCAGTTCGTCATCGTCCTCAGCTTCGTCTAGATCGTCCTCCAGCAGGTCGTCGTCGTCTTCGGTCACTGAAGTCTGGTTGCGCCAGGTCGTCGGTCGTCCATCTTGGCTGATCGGGAGTGGCAACCAAGCCTCTGGCTTTGTGGCTTCGGCGACCAGGGAGAGTGTGGATGATGCGATCATTTGTTACCTCGCTTTTGAATAGGTTATTGCAAAGCGACATTATAGGTGCTGGTCAGTGCTCGTGATCACTGAGCGTCAGGGCGGCAGCGAGCGCCTGCTCACGGCTGGCGAAGATCGGGAAGATGGCGCTAAATCCGACCATCTCTAGGATCTCTTGAACCGCCGGCTGGAGGTTGCACAGCATGACGGTACTGCCCCGCTTGCGTGCGTTGTTACGACCAGCGAGCAAGACGCGCAGGCCGCTGCTGGATATGTAGGTTAGCTCGCCCAGGTCTATCACGATCACGCGATAGCCGGAGAGCTGGGCATCCATCAGCGCGCGCTCAAGCTGGCTGACTGTATTGGCATCCAAGCGGCCAGCCACGCTGAGCATCACGACAGACTGATCGGCGAGTGACTGGCTGGTGATGCTAAGGGAAGAAGTCATAGGTTTTTGATCAAGGTTAGACGATTGAAACGGCCGGACTGGCCTGCTCTATTGTCGGACACGCAGGACTCAAAGCACACGTCGTCCATCATGCGTTGAATTAGGAACAATCCAAGCCCGCTCACCTGGGTATCGGCCTCAGTGACGCGCTGGGGATCATACGCTGGTATGGTTCGCGGATCAAACGCCGCCCCTGTATCTATGAGCGTGATCACAATGCGTCGGCCCTGCTCTGCCCGAACCATAATGTGAATCTGCCCGTTGAGTTGGTGGGCGTAAGCATGCTGAACAATGTTTGCACAGGCTTCATATACGGCCAGTTCGATCTGATGAAGGTCTGACGCGGAGAAGCCAAGCTCCTCGGCGATCTTGCGCACAAAGCCGCTTGCGACATTGAGCTGGTCAATCTGTGCGGGGATGGTCAGAGATGTCTCACGCACGTCCATAGAAGTTATCTCCACGCCCAAGGTGGTATTTTGGAGTACCTGCCCTGGGCATAGGTTGCGCCTCTGCCGGCGCGGTATCTCCCTGTTGACTACTCACTGCCATACCGATCAACAAACAGAGCAACATGACTGAGTTGTGAAAGTCTATGTTAAAGAAGTAATGGTCGAAGATGCCGCTGAACAACGCGCCGACGAGCGCGCCGTGCGCGCCTAGGAAGAACGCTGCTCGCTCCGGCGACGTGCGTGAGACGGCCGGCCACGTCCGTACCGCCCCAAGCAGCACTGCGCCAATCGTGATCATGAACATCGCAAGTCCAACCACGCCCATTTGCTGGGCGATCAGGAGATACATGGAAGAAACGCCGATGTATAAGTCAACGTCGGGCGTCCCGACGAATCCAACCCCCAGCAGCGGGTATCGCTCTATCAGTCGCAGCGCATCCCGATACTCTCCGAAGCGCATCTGGGTTGCCAGGTCGCGCCCTTGGAAGCCCTCGACAAAGTGTTGGACGAGCGCTTGTGTTTGCGGTAGCAAGAGCACCGCGCTCCCCACGAGGCCCAAAATAAGCAATGCAGAACGATGACGCAGCAACCCGATCAACAACGCGCCGAACACGAAACCCAGCATTGCTGCCCGCGATACGGTGAGCACCAAAGCGACCACGATGAGCGTCAAAGCGAGGAATGTAAGCCAACGCGCCATGACCGGCTTCGGTGTGAAGAGCTGCGGCAGCCCCAGCACGCCTACGACCAATAAATAGCCGCCGTAGGCGTTTGGATCAATCCACAAACCAGTCGCGCGTTGCATGAGCGCCGGATCGTCCCGGATGAAGCGCAGCACCTCTGGGCCGCTTGGATAGCCGAACGGTCGCAAGGCCGATAGCAACCGGATCGCCAGGTCATCCGGCATCACGTATAGGGCGATGCCCAACGCAGCCGAGGCTGCGCCGACCAGGATCATCCAGCGCACGGCGCGCTCGTGAATGGCTGGGTTGTAGGTGATGGCGACGATAACTGCGATCATCGCCAGGCTCAACAGTAGCTCGGCGAACCGGCGCACGACGAGCGGCGCCAGCGCTCCGTTGGGCAGGCCGATGATGAACGTAAGCAGGGCCGTCGTTATCAACGCTGCCAGCGGGCCGTTGATCAGCGTCCGGCGCAGCGGCACATCGGGGGAGCGACCGAGCTGGCGGCCCACCCACGCCGTAATCAGCCCAATCATGGCCAAGTCTAAAAAGGTTGGGGTGAAGCCGAATCGCACGGGCAGCGCGAAGCGCGGGAGCAGACCAATCACGACGATCAATGCGAAGAGGGCACGTTCGACGCTGCTGATCGCCCATGCGCCTAACGGCACGGCAACGACAACTGCCAGCAGGATCAGCGGGTTGACCATCGCAACCAGGAGTCCGGTGCACAAGCCAGCCAAGACCAACCACGGGCTGATCTGTCTTATTGGCAGGGAGGAGCCTGAAATGGACATAGCTCTGGCCCGCTTACGCAGCGCGGTCCACTTGGCCGCCGATCAGGCGGCCATGCTGATCGTATAGCTTAGGCGCGGCCTGGGCACGCGCTGCCAGCGCGTCCACCACCACCCGTCGGATGTCGCGCCGCGAGGGCACCTCATACATCACGTCGAGCAACACGCGTTCGATAATCGCGCGGAGCGCGCGCGCGCCACTCCCGCGCTCCAGAGCCTCTTCCGCTACTGCGTGTAACGCCTCCTCTGTGAAGACCAGCTCCACCCCATCCAGACTGAGCAACCGCTGGTATTGCTTGACCAGCGCGTTGCGTGGGCGGACCAACACTTCGACCAGGGCGTCTCGGTCAAGCGGGTCGAGGGTGACCACAACTGGCAATCGCCCGACCAGCTCTGGGATGAACCCATAGCGGATGAGATCATCTTGGATGACGTGGCGTAGGAGGTCCGCAGGCCGCTGCGGCGCGGGTCTGTTTGGCCCGTAGAGCGGCAGCGTCAGGTTGCGCCTGATGCCTAGCCGTTCTGCAATGATCTTGGTCAAGCCCTCGAACGTGCCGCCGCAGATGAACAGGATGTCGGTGGTGTCTATTTGTAGCATCTCGGCCTGCGGATGCTTGCGCTCGCCGTCGCGCGGGACATAGACGAGGCTGCCTTCGATGATCTTGAGCAGGGCCTGCTGCACGCCCTCGCCGGAGACATCGCGGGTGATGCTGGGGTTGTCGGCGGACTTTCGTGCGATCTTGTCTATCTCGTCAATGTAAACAATCCCGCGCTGGGCGCGGCGAATGTCGCCGCCGGCAGCCTGGACCAAGCGCACGAGGATGGTCTCGACATCCTCGCCGACATAGCCGGCCTCGGTCAGGGCCGTGGCGTCGGCGATGCAAAATGGCACATCCAGCAACTTGGCCAGCGTCTGGGCCAGGTAGGTCTTGCCGCTGCCGGTTGGGCCGATGAGCAACACGTTGCTCTTGGCCACCTCAGTATCGGCAAAGCGCGCTTTGTGCTCGATGCGTTTGTAGTGGTTGTACACTGCCACCGAGAGCACGCGCTTGGCTGCTTCTTGGCCGACGATATACTCGCTGAGGTGCTTGTATATCGTGCGCGGCACCAGCGGGGTGGGCGAGGTGTTGGGCGTGCGAGGTTCACGCGCAGCGCGCCGTTCTCCTTCCAGGATCTCCTGGCACATCCGCACGCATTCGTCACAAATGAACACGTTGCGCGGGCCAGCGATCAAGCGGTTGACGTGCAGCTCGCTTTTGCCACAAAAAGAACAGTGGTTCACCGACGCGCTGCTCCTGGACATCGGCGCCAGTATAACCCCATACGTTCCAGTTCTGCTCAGACGGATATCCCGTCAGGTGAACTATCGTCGCAGTCGCCATCTCGTAGCGCATGGCAAGTCTACTCAGGAGAGGCGAACAACGCTGAGCTACGTTGTTTTGTATTGCAGCTTGCCCGTCGA
>JAGHYX010000138.1 GCA_017743375.1 Chloroflexota bacterium | reverse complement strand
GCAGTTTTGGTAGCTGCGCGGGGTTTTGGTTGGGCAGGGTTTTAGATGCTTCGCTGCGCTCAGCATGACAGGCTGGCGCGGCGAGTGATTCGTGAACGGGCACGTTGCACCGTCCGGAAAGTAAATATCTTCTCCAATGGACCACTCCCTGAGGGGCTAGGCAGCTACAAATGCTTCGCGTTCTCCGCGTCTCTGCGTGAGATCGGCCTTGTCCTCAACTTTAAATCCGCTCGCTCTACTGAGAGATGAGCCTCTGTCCGTCACTGATAAAGGCAGCCTCGGGCATCTCTTTAAGGCTCAGGGTGCGAATAGAGGGGCTGAGCGGGGGCGGCAGGCCGATGCCATCCGTCCAGACCACCCAGCGCGGGCCGGCAGCCTTGAGCGCAGCCACGTCGGCCTGCGCCCAGCCTAAAAAGACCAGCGTGCTTCTCGGCTCGTAATCTATCGCTTGCTGATCCCCCACCAAATCTATGTTCACCTCGCCATGACGGAGGCGCGCGCCGATCGTCTGTTGGCCATCCCGAGCCGGCACGCGCAGGGCGATCGTCAAAGACACCTGACGGCCCAGCGCCAGCGTCGTGCCATCCGCTGCCGTCACTACCCGCGCGGCGTTCCTGTGAACCATCTGTCGGGCTGCCTCGAGGTCAGCGGTCACTCGATCGCGGCCGGGCGGCAGGACGAGCTCGCGGACGCGGTAATGCGCCAGCAAGAAGCCGGTATTCCGCCAGTGGCGTTCGCTGCGCTGGGGGACGATGAGCAGTTCCAGTTCCCCATCGCCGACCGGCATTATGCGACGCAGCGCATTGACAACATCACCGTCCCCCAAAAACACCGCCTGCGCGCCGTCTGGCGAGCGAATGATCGCGCTGCTGCCGACGAAGGTCACGTGGAGGCGGCCATCCGGCCGCTGAAACCACAGGAGCACGCCAAGCCCTAGCACAGTCAACCCCGCCACGCTGATGGACAGCACAGCACGATGCGTCCACAACAGGTGCCTGATTGCGCGGCGGACGATAACCGGCTGGAACAGAAAGGCCGTGAACCCCAACAATATCGCGTAATACGCAGCGGCAGCCGGCAGGCTGAAGAAGGTCACCGGCAACAGGGCATACGTGAACTTAGCGAAGCCCTCGACGATGAGAATCGTGAGTGACGATAGCCATTGCGTGGGCAAGAGCGCCAATGGGCCTACACCCCCCAGCGCCGCTGTGGCGGTTGCGATGAGCGAGCCGAGCGCACCGAAGAGCATGAGCGGCGGTTGCAAGGGCACGACGAGCATGTTGGTGATTAGGGCCACCGAGGAGAACGCCTCGAAGATCAGCCACTGCACGGGCAGCGTGGTCAGGTGCGTCACAAAGGTCAGCAGAGCGCCCTCCGAGACGAACAAGAAGGCCTGCCGCGCGCGGTGGTGGGGGATGTGCGCCGAGGCCCAATCCCGCAGCCGCCCGCTGAGGCGATCGGCATAAAGCGCCAGTCCAAGCGTCGCCGCAAAGCTGAGCTGAAAGCCGGCGTCGAAGAGCATGTGCGGGTCGTAGAGCAATAAGATGAACGCGGCCGCGCACAAGGTGTTCAGTGTGAGTCCCCTGCGCCAGAGCAGCATGCCGATCAACCCAACGCCGGCCATGACCGCCGCGCGCACGACCGAGGCTTCCAGGCCGACGAAGATGGCGTAGAGCGCGATGGCCGGCAAGGCCAGCCAAGCCGCCCGACGCCGGCCCACCAGCCGGATCATCGGCGGCAGCGTCAGCGCGATCAAGATGCTGAAGTTAGACCCCGAGATGGCGACCAGGTGCGACGTGCCGGTGCGCCGAAAGGCCTCCTTCAGGTCATCCGGCATCGCTCGAGCGTCACCGAGCAGGATGCCGCTGAACAGCGCGGCCTCTCGATCCGGCAGGCTGTTCCACACCTCTTGGCGAATAACATTTTTGAACTCCAGCAGTCTCGCATACAGCCAGTTCTCCGGCGCCTCGCCGACCTTCAACAACTTGCGTGGTTGCCTAATCCAGGAGAAGACTTGGCGGCGGGCCAAGTATTCGCGGTAGTCGAAGCTGTGCATGCGCGGCGGCGCGTCGAGCGATCCTTCAACATGCACGACGCTGCCATACGGCCAATCCTCATAGTCGCGCCGAACCCTGCTGCGCAGCGCCTCGCTATCGGACCAGTACTTACGGGCGTCTTGCGTTTCAACGCGCACCAGCACCAGGTCGTCCAGCGCCTCGTCGCTCACGCCTGCTGTATGGATGCGCAACGGCTTCAGGCGCAAGTTGGTGTGGGTTGGCCGCACATCAGGCTCATCGGCAACAATGCCTTCCAAGCGCACCCACTGGCCGTTGTAGCGGGCGACCGACCGCGCAGCCGGCAAAGGGGCACGGAGGGTATAGTGCAGCGCACCCAAACAGAGCAACGCCGCGCAGGCCGCCAACCAGGCGCTGGACGTCGCGCTGCGCAGCCAGACCGCGCCGAGCGCGGCCAGGGCTACGGTGACGAACGCGAGCGCGGGCACCGCCGCCGGCATCGGGAACGCCGACGCCAGCCAGATGCCGGCAGCAAAGGGCAGCGCAATAAGAACGAATGGGCTGCTGCGCGTCAACTTTCCCGTCAAGTTTAGCAACGCACAGGCAAGGCGGGGGACCGTTCGCGGCTGACAAAAGCGTTCGTGGCCTAACAGCCGCTCCCCCAGAGACGCCGAGGGCGCAGAGTTTCTTTATCCTCTCTGCGTCCTCTGCGCCTCAGAAGAAGCGCTTGATGATCGCCAGCGCCCCCTGCTTCCAGGGCACGCGGTGGGAGACGCCCGATTGATGGGCGAACTTCTCGTAGTTATCCAGGTACCACTGGAAGTTCCTCAACAGCGCATCCTTGTTGGAGTACTTAGGGCGAAACCCCAGGACGCGCTCTGCCTTCTCAATAGAGACGAACGAATCCTTGGCGATCGTCTCGTACACCCACTTGTAGAGTGGCGAGAGGCCCAGCGCCTCCAAGATGCGCAGGCCCAAGATCACCGGCCCGGCGGGAAAGGGCTTGACCTTTTTGCCGTGGCCGGCGTAGTCGAGCACGGCTTGAAAGTCCTCCGCCACCGTGCCGAACTCCTTCGCCCCGATGTTAAAGGTATCGTTCACTCGCTCACGAGGCAGCGTGGCGCACAGGTAAATCGCATCGCACAAGTCCTCCACGTCCAGATATTGGTAACGATTCTTGCCGTTGCCCAGGACCGGGAAGCTGCGCCCATCTCTGGCCCAGTCGTAGAGCAGGGCAAACACCCCCAGGCGCTCCGGGCCGATGAACGACTTGGGGCGAATGATCGGGATGCACATCCCCTTCTGGCGGTATTCCAGGCAGATGCGCTCGGCTTCTATCTTCGCTTCGCCATACGGCCCCACGCCGTGCAACGGGTCATCCTCATAGATAGGATGATGATCGGGGATGCCATAAACGGCGGTGGACGAGATGTGGATCAGGCGTTCGACACCCGCTTGATACGCCGCTTCGACGACGTTGCGCGTGCCGATGACATCGGTGGTGTAAATGTCTTCCTTGGAATACAGCGGCAGCGCCGCTGCCGCATGCACGACGATGTGCACGCCCGGCATGGCGCGGTCCAAGGCAGCGCGGTCGCGAATATCGGCCTTGAAAAAAGTGATGCGGTCGCGCTCTGGATAGTCAAAGTCGGCGATGTCGTAGCAGATAACCTCATGACCTTTGTTCAACAGATAGCGGGTCAGGTTAATCCCCAAAAAGCCAGAACCGCCTGTGATCAGGTATTTCATGTCAGTAGCCTCCAGCTTGCTCCGTCGTTTGCCGTGCAGACGTATATAGAGGGTTGTCGCCCGGTGCGGGCGGGATATTCGCGCATCACGGCGTCGCGCAACGCATCTACGGCCGTCTGTTCGGCGAGGGCGATCGCACAGCCGCCAAAACCGGCGCCGGTCATGCGCGCGCCATAGACGCCAGACACGCCCCGCGCGATCTCCACAACGGCATCCAGCTCTGCGCTGCTCACTTCGTAGAGATCGCGCAGGCTATCGTGCGATTCGTTCATCAGCCGGCCGAAGGTCGCCACATCGCCGGCGCGCAGGGCGGCGACCGCGTCCAACACGCGCCGATTCTCGTAGATCACATGCTCGGCGCGCTGAGCCACCAGGGCCGGCAGCGCGGCGCGTCGCTGGGCGAATATCTCGGGCGAGAGATCGCGCAGCGCAGGGACGCCCAACAGGCGCGCCGCGGCCTCGCACTGAGCGCGCCGCTCGTTATAGGCGCTGGCGGCCAGGCTGCGCGGCGCCGCTGTATCCACGACCACCACAGCCGTCCCGCCCGGCATCGGCACCGGCGCGTAGTCCAGCGAACGACAATCAATGAACAAGGCGTGACCTGCTTGGCCGAGGGCGGAGACGAACTGGTCCATGATTCCGCAGTTGACGCCGACAAAGGCGTTCTCGGCGCGCTGCGCCAGCTTCGCCGCGCGCACCCGATCTAGCCCGGCCAGCGCCGGCTGACAAGCAGCAAAGGCCATGAACACCGCCATCTCAATTGCCGCCGACGACGACAGCCCGCTCCCGATCGGCACATCGCCATACAAGACGCCATCGAAGCCGGCGAGGTCGAAACCGGCCTCTTGGAGCGCCCAGGCCACGCCGCGAGGATAGTCGCTCCAATCGGCCGGCTCGCTGCGCTGAAGCTGATCGAGCGCGAAATCCGCCTCATCGTCAAAGTTGAGCGCATACAAACGGATGCGACGATCGTCGCGCGGCGCGCCGACGACGGCCACTTCGCGGTCGATCGCCATGGGGAGGACGAAGCCATCGTTATAGTCCGTGTGCTCGCCGATCAGGTTCACCCGACCTGGCGCGCGCGAGAGAAAGGCCGGCCGATGGCCAAACTGCCGCTCAAATCGCGAGATAAGCGCTGCGTAGTCCACGGCAAAAATAAGCCGAGCCTCGGACACAGGCTCGGCAGTTTAACTCGGCGCGGGTGCGCTGCGTTTAGGGTACAAACAGCCGGACGTTGTTCAGGATCGCAGCCAGCGAGGCGATGATGATCATCACCCCCACCGCCATGAGGAACACAGCGATAAACTGCACGAAGCGAAGGGTGGTATCAGGCCCAAAGGCTTCGTTGATGCGACCAGCCAGTGGCATGCTGAGCGCTTTGTTCCTGGGCAGCAGCAACGTCGCATAACCGCTGAGGAACAATAAGCCGGCTATGGCTATTCCGATAAACGGACCCCAGATTTGCAGTGTGTTCATGATGCACCTCCTAAAGACGAGCGCAGGCTGCGCTGATGCTTATTTTATTGTCATGTTTTGGACCCGACAAGCGAGGCCGGCGAACTCACCTCTTGCGAGGCAGCTCGATACACTTTCACCAAGCGATGCCGTCAGCCAAGGCAAATCTGTGGGAGATGGGCGACGGCAGTGCCGTCACCCACCCAACGCTTTGCTCTGGAACGCGCCCGCTCACGACGCCCCTAGGGTGCTGTCTAGCACCTCGTCCCAGCCGATGAGCTCGCCACCCTTGGACAGGACGACCCGTCGCTCAGCGACAGATGCGGCTGCGCCACGGGTGAGCCGCTTGCCACCCACCACGGGGATAGCCGGCAGCCCTGCCCTGCGCAGCAGGGCAGCGCGCTCTATGGCGCGTTCAACATCGTTTAAATCAACCACGTTAGACACTTCCACCGCCAACCACACCTCGCCGCCACCCCGCTTCTTAGGAAGTTGACCGCGCACGATCAAGTCCACAGCAGTCAGACGGCGCATGTCTATTTCATCGAGATGCTCCTCGAGCTGGTCCCAGATGTCGCTGATCTCCACGACTGTCGGCTTGCGCAACCAACCGCCGAAGAAGGCAGCCGCCTTGATGCGATACTCCAGCTCAAGCTGCCTGCCTCGCACATCCGCCAGCTCGTCCTTGATGCCAATAAGTTGCTCCTGGATACGGAGCTGGGACTCGGCCAACTGAGCGAAGCGCTCGTCCGTGCGCCGGCGCAGCTCAGCCAGCTCCACTTCTATGCGCTGCTGCGCCTCGGCCAGCTCCGCGAAGCGCGTGTCAACATAGCGACGCAGCTCGGCCAGCTCCGCCTCTGTGCGCCGCTGTGCCTCAGCTAGCTCCGCGAAGCGCGTGTCAACGTAGCGACGCAGCTCGGCCAGCTCCGCCTCTGTGCGCCGCTGTGCCTCAGCTAGCTCCGCGAAGCGCGTGTCAAC
>JAGHYX010000137.1 GCA_017743375.1 Chloroflexota bacterium | reverse complement strand
TTAATTACAATCTCCCAGCGAACGGTGCATGACCAAAATCGTGATCATCGGCGCCGGCAGCACCAGCTTCGGCCCGACCATCCTCAACGATCTCTTCGCCCACGCCGATCGCCTGCGCGGCAGCGAGGTCTGGCTGGTGGATGTCAACACTGAAGCGCTTGACCTGATCGCGCGCTACGCCGAGAAGCTCAACCTGGCGTTTGAGCAGCCCTTCGACTTCCACGCGACGAACGCGCGCGGCGAGGCGCTGCCTGGCGCGCGCTTCGTCATCGTCTCCGTCGCCGTGGATCGCATTGCGGCCTGGCAGCTCGACTGGCAGATCCCGCTCAGACACGGCGTGCGCCACGTATTGGGCGAGAACGGCGGCCCAGGCGGCCTGAGCCACGCCCTGCGCAACATCCCGCTGCTGCTTGAGATCGCGCGCGACGTTGAGCGGCTGGCGCCTGCGGCGGTGCTGCTGAACTTCACCAACCCCCTCAGCCGGCTGTGCATGGCGCTCGACCGCTACACGCGCGTCCCCTTCGTCGGCCTTTGCCATCAGATCTATGAGGGTCACCACCTCGTCAACCGCGCCCTGGGCCTGGTGGCCGAGAGCGGCGATTGGTGGGCCGATGCCCAGGCGATCGCGCAGCGGGTGCATATTACGGCTGCCGGCCTGAATCACTTCACCTTCATCCTCGATATCCGCGACGCCTGCACGGGTGAGGACCTCTACCCATCCTTACGCGCGCGCTTGGCGCAGATGCCGGCGGATTTTGCGCCGCTCTCTCGGCGGCTGATGGATGTCTTCGGCCTGTTCTGCGCCGCCGGCGATGGACACGCCGGCGAATACGTCGGCTTCGCTGCCGAGGTCATGCCGTTGACCGGCTATGACTTCGACGCGCATGCCCGGCGCAGCCGCGCGCAGTGGGACCGCCTGCGCTACCTGGCGCATCACGCCGACTTGTCCGCGCTGCGCGCGTCCCTTCGACCGGCCCATGAGCGGGCTGTGCCGATCATCGAGGCCATGCGCTATGACCTCAACCGATACGAGCTGGCGGTGAACATCCGCAACGCCGGCTGCGTGAGCAACCTGCCGGACGACGCAATCGTGGAGTTGCCTGCCGTGATCAACGCGCGCGGCGCACATGGCCTCCGCGTAGGCGACTTGCCCGCCGGCCTGGCCGCGCTCATGCGCCGTGAGGTGGAGATTCAAGCGCTGGTCGTCGAGGCCGCAGTCAAGGGTGACCGCCGAGCTGCTTTGCAGGCGCTGTTGCTCGACCCCCATATCCACAGCTACGCCCAGGCCACGCATCTGCTGGATGACCTGCTCAGGGCACACGCGCGATACCTGCCCCAGTTTGCATGAGCTAGGATAACGCAAGTTCAGATTTATATGGGTGCGTTCACGAACATCTTTTACAGGCCGCTTACTCCTGCATAAGTTGAGCGCGGCGACACATCTAAGCGCCTGCCAGACCAAAGCTTCACCGGGCCATCAAGCACCCTGCCTCACTGTCATGGCGAGCACAGCAAAGCACCTAAAATCCCGCCCCACCAAAACCCACGAAACCACCCACGCCCACCCCCACATTGCCACGTAGGGGCGACGCGCTGCGTCGCCCCCAACAACCCCGCCGATCATGTTGTAGGGGCGTAGCGGTGCTGCGCCCCCGCCTCATTCCCCAGGACGCGGGGGTGAAGAAAGCCGATAGAGCGGCGCGCGCCGATTGCGCGACCCGCCGCCTATCGCGTCGTAGTAGGGCACGTCCAGCCGCGCGACCTCAACCAGCCCATAGCGCGCCCGCAGCACGCGCAACGCCTCGCCCATCGCCTCGCCGTCGTCGAGCACGAAGACCAGCCGGCCCGCTGCCCGCAGCGCGTCCACGAAGCGCACCAGCGCATCCGCCGTCCAGCCCGCCGGCCGGAAGGCCAACCGGCCCGCGTGGAGTTCCACCGCGCCGCTGTTCAGCGACGCGCCGATCACCGCGTCCTCGGGCGTGAGCTGGCGCAGGCGGTCGAAGGAGGCGCGCTGGGCCGCGGTGAGATGGCCGAAGGCGGCGAAGCCGCGGTTGGCCGGCATCGCCAGCGTCTCCATCGCCCGCAGCACCAGGCAAACGCTCAGCGCGCCCACCAGCCCGACGCGGAGCGCCGCCCAGGCGCGCGGCCTGCCCGACCGGCGCGCCGCCCAGTACGCCGCGCGCACCGCCGTGACGATCCCCAGCGCGGCCAGCCAGCTCAGAAACGGGAAGAGGAACAAGAGGTCGCGCAGGCGCAGGTAGGCGTATAAGGCGTGGAAGCCGAACAGGACGACGAAGGCCAGCAGCGCGACGACCAGCGCGCGCCGGCTGCGGCGCGCCGCGGCCAGCAGGCCGACCACTAACGGCGGCGCCAGCAAGCCGAACTCGCGGTAATGCCCCAGCGCGCCCAGCGCCCGCCCCGCCATCTCCGGCAAGCGCGCCGGCGAGAAATGCGCCAGCTCGTCCGAGCCGGTGACGAACGGGCTGCCGAAGACCACCCAATGATAGGCCAGGACCGGCGCCGCGGCGAGCCACGCCGCGCCGGCGCAGATCGCGACCAGCCCCAGCCGCGCCCGCGCGAAGCCGCGCGCCCCCCAGACCAGCGCCAGCGCGATCGCCGGCGCCAACAGCACCTGCGTGTAACGTATGTCGAAGGCGATCCCCAGGCACAGCCCGCTCAGCGCGGCGCGCAGCGGCGCCCCGCGCCCCTGGGCGCCCAGCGCCAGCCCAATCGCCAGCACGGTGAAGAGCTGGGCCGCGATGTCGGCCATCGGGGTCATCTGCATCTCCACCTGTTGGTAAGCCGTCGCCGTGAGCGCGACGGTCAGGCCGGCGACGGCGAACGCAGCGGGGCTGCGCCGGCCCGCGGCGACCAGCGCGAACCAGCCGGCGGCCAACAGCGCCAGCAGGTTGAGCAGCGGGGTGATCAGGAAGAGGCCGGCCTCACCGGCCAATCGGTAAGCCAGGCCGGTGAACGCGGCGTAGCCCGGCGGCCAGACCGTCGCGGCCTGGAGCGTGGCGGCGTCTGGGATGCGATAACCGACGTGCACGGTCGGATAGATCGGGAGATTCAGCGCGTAGGCCAGCGCCGCCAACGGGAACGGGTGGAGCACCGTCCCGCGCGTCGCCAGGTCAATGCCCATCTGCGCGTAGGCATACGGATCGCTGCCGGTGACGCCGTGCGCCCGCAGCGTCCAGCCGGCCCAGGCCGACCAGCCCAGCGCTGCCGCGACCAGCAACCCCGCGCCGGCGACGACGAAGCGCCGGCTTGCGCCGCTGGCCAGCCAGCCGGCGATCGCCAGCCCGTAGCCGGTTGCGACGACCAGCGTCAGCAGCGGCGAGAGGACGCCGTTCCAGATTCCCGGCAGGCGCACCCCCAGCCCGTGGAGGATGGTCGCTGCGTAGGCGAAGGCCAGCGGGGTCAGCGCAGCGAGCGCGCTGCGGCGGCCGGCCAGGGCGGGCATCGCGCTCAGCCCGATCATCAGCAGCGGGGCGAGCGGGAGCGGCCAACCCAGGTTGGCCAGCACGACGCTCAGGCCCAGCAGGTGGAAGCCCAGCCACGCGCCGGCGGCCCGCCAGCCCCAGCGCCCGCGCGCCCCACCGGGCACGAAGGCCAGCGCGCGCAGGCAGTCGGCCAGGGCACCATCGGCGCGCAGGACGACGAGGGCGCGCCGCGCCAGCGGCAGCGCTGCGATCAGCGCCGCGAGCAGCCAGCCCAAGCGCAGGCCGAGCAGCGGATGGGCGCTCAGCCGGCCCAGGCCGACCAGCCCGACCAAGCCGGCGGCGACCAGCCAGGGGATGGCGACGTCGCGCCCCAGCCGGCCGCGCGCCAGCCCCGCGCCGGTCAACACGACGCCCAGCGCGCCGACCGCAACCGCCAGCCACATCGCTGGGCCGGCGGGCCGCGCGCTCACCGCCAGGTCAAGCCAATAATCCAAGCGCAGCAGGTGATCTGGGCGCATAGGTCACATGTTCGTGGCCACGGCCACACCTTGGGTGGGCGACGCATCGCCCCCCGCGGCGCGTCGCCCCCAAAGATCCCGCCCGACCAAAACCCCGCGAAATCACCCATGCCCACCCCCATATCGTCACAGGGCGCCGACGACTGCCGTGATGCGCATCCCCGCTTGCGCCACGCGCATGCACCCCCAAACCATGGATCGCGCGCATCCTACAATATCCACATGGCCACTTTCGACCTGCTCATCACCCGCTGCGATGTCCTCGTTCGTCAGGATGATCGGTACACGGTCGTCAACGACCACGACATCGCCATTGCCGGCAACCGCATCATCGCCATCCTCCCCAGCGGTCAGATCGATCCAAATCAGGCCCGCGAGCACTTGGACGCCGCCGGCCTGCTCGCCATCCCCGGCCTGATCAACTGCCACACCCACGCGCCGATGGTGCTCTTTCGCGGCCTGGCCGAGGACGTGCCCATCGAATCGTGGTTCAACGACTACATCTGGCCGCTGGAGAGCAACGAGCAGCCGGAGGACATCTACTGGGGCGCGCTGCTGGGCATCGCCGAGATGATCCAGGCCGGCGTGACCACTTTTGCCGAGCACTACTTCTTCTGCGACGAGATCGCGAGCGCGGTGGAACAAAGCGGCGTCCGTGCCAACATCGGCTGGGCGGTCTTCGGCCACGAGGGGATCGAGAAGCTGGAGCGGACCTGCCGCTTCGTCGAGCGCTGGCAGGGCGCCGCCGGCGGGCGGATCACGACCTGGCTCGCCCCGCACTCCCCTTACCTCTGCGACCGCGACTTCCTGCGCGCGACGGCCGAGCGCGCCAAGGCGCTGGGCGTCGGCATCCACATCCACTGCAGCGAGACCCATGAGCAGGTCGCGTGGAGCCTCAGGCAGTATGGCGTCACGCCGCCGGTGATGCTCCAGCAAGCGGGCGTCTTCGAGGTCCCGACGCTGCTGGCGCACGGGATCGGCCTGACCGCCGACGACCTGGCGATGCTCAAGGACTACGACGTGGCAGTAGCCCAGTGCCCAAAGACCTACATGAAGCTGGCGATGGGCACAGCCCCTGTGCGCGCCATGCGCGAGGCCGGCCTGGCCGTGGGCATCGGCACCGACGGCGTCGTCAGCAGCAACACGCTCGACGTGCTGGAGCAGATGCGCTTGCTGGCGCTGGACCAGAAGCAAGCGGCCAAGGACTCCACAGTCCTGCCGCTTCAGGAAGTGATGGACATCGCGTTCGAGGGCGGCGCGCGGGCGCTGCGCCAGCCAGCGATCGGCGCGCTGGCCGCCGGCAAACTCGCCGACGTCGTCCTGCTGCGCCAGGATGGCGCGCACCTCTTCCCGCGCCATGACCCGCTCGCCAACCTGATCTACTCCGCCAACGCCGGCGACGTGGAGGCGGTGATCTGCGATGGCAAAGTCCTGATGCGCGCGCGCCGGCTGCTGACGATTGACTTGCCGGCGGTGAAGGCTGAGGTTGCCCGCCGGCTGGAGCGGCTCAAGCAGCGCGCCGCCGAGAAGCGCCTGGCGACGTATCCGATGAGCGGGTAGCCCGCGCCCGCTTCTCACGGCGCCGGTTGCAGGTAGTTCTGCACCCCCCAGCCGATCGTGCCATCGGACGGGTCGCGGAGCTGCCACCACACGAACCCTTCGTTCTCCTGCGGCCCGCCCACGACCTCGTAGAAGGTGCCATCGGGCAGCCTGCGGATGCGCTCGGCGTTCACGCTCGGCTCGCGCCGGAAGTTCAGCCCGTTGCCGCCGGTGTTCACCACCATCACCCGCACCCCTACGCCGATGATGCCCGGTCGGTTGGCCGGCGCGGTAGGTTCAGGCAGCGGGGTCTCAGTGGGCGCGATGTAGGGCGTGGCCGTCGGTGGTAAGGTCTCGGTCGGCGTCGGGATGATCACCTGGATCGTCGCTGTCGGCGCGCTGAAGTTCAGCGCGGGCCGGTTTTGGTTGATGAAGATCGCCGCGCCCAGGCAGGCGCTGCCCACGAGCGCAAAGCTCACCAGCATGGGGATGATGGCCGGCGTGCGCTGTTCGGGGCGCTCGCGCCGCTCGCGCGGCAGCCGCCGAAAGGGCTTGAGATCCTCTTCCCAGTGAATCTGTCCCTTGTCAAAGCGGCGGTCGGGCGTCTTTTGCACGGACATCGCGCTCGGTCATTCTAACCCCTTGTAGAGGGCGCATTGGATGCTTTGACCGTGAGGAGGGGCGGCACCTATGCACCCGGCGCGTTCACGCACAGAGGCCACTGCTC
>JAGHYX010000136.1 GCA_017743375.1 Chloroflexota bacterium | reverse complement strand
CGAGGTCTCATCATGACGCGCAACAAGATCACCATCGTGGGCGCCGGCTTCGTCGGCGCGACGACGGCGCACTGGCTGGCCGAGCGCGAGCTGGGCGACATCGTGTTATTGGACATCCCCGCCACCGAAACCATGCCCAAGGGCAAGGCCCTTGATCTGGAGGAAGCCGGGCCGGTGCTGGGTTACGACACGCGCATCACCGGCACTACAGATTACGCCGACACCAAAGATAGCGACATCGTGGTAGTGACCGCCGGCGCAGCGCGCAAGCCCGGCATGTCGCGCGAGGACTTGGTGGGCATCAACCAGAAGATCATCACCGAGGTGGCCCACAACGTCGGCGCAACCTCCCCGAACGCGATCGTCATCGTCGTCACCAACCCCTTGGACACCATGGCCTACCTGGCCTATACCATCCTCAGCAAACACTACGGCTTCACCAAGCAGCGCGTGGTCGGCCAGGCCGGCGTGCTCGACAGCGCACGCATGCGCACGTTCATCGCCCGGGAATTGGGCGTGAGCGTGCGCAACACCCATGCCTTCGTGCTCGGCGGGCACGGCGATGAGATGGTGCCGTTGGTGCGCTACTCCACCGTCGCCGGCATCCCGATCACCGAGCTGCTGCCACCCGATCGGATCGCGGCCATCGTGCAGCGCACGCGCCAGGGCGGCGCGGAGATCGTCAACCTGCTGAAGACCGGCAGCGCCTACTATGCGCCCAGCGCTGCGGTCGCTGAGATGGCCGAAGCGATCCTGAAAGACCGCAAGATGATCCTGCCGTGCTCCGCCTACTTAGAGGGCGAATATGGCCTGCGTGAGATGTTCTTCGGTGTGCCGGTGAAGCTGGGCCGCAGCGGCATCGAGCAAATCATCGAGATCAAGCTCCTGCCGGAGGAGCAGGAGATGCTCAACAAGAGTGCGGCCCTGGTGCGTAGCACGATGAGCGCGCTGAAGCTTTGACCCTGTATCTGAACTGGTGAGGACGCTGCGCGCGTGTCTGGCCGATGAACCGCTGCCGCGCCTGATGGCGATGGCCGACCTGTGGGAAGCGCCGATCGAGGCGACCTCCGCCGGCCAAGTGGCCGAGTCACTGGCGGCCTTCATGGCGCAGCCTGAGCGCGCGCAGGCAGCCTATCAGGCGCTGCCCGCCGAGGCGCGCGCTGCGCTGGATGCGCTGATCGCCGCGCGCGGGCGCATGCCGGCGGCGACCTTCGAGCGCCGCTTCGGGCAAATCCGCCCGATGGGGCCGGGCCGCCTGGAGCGCGAGCGCCCCTGGCTTGCGCCGGCCAGTCCGGCCGAAGTGCTGTGGTATCGCGGCTTCATCTTCCGCGCCTTCGACCGCGCCCCAGGTGCGCCGGTGGAGATCTTCTTCGTGCCCAGCGATCTTTACGAGGCGCTCGGTCCAGCTTCGCAAGAGGGCGCGTTTGACCTGCGCGCGTCGCCGCCGGCGCCCGCGACCGGCGCGCAAGACGCTCCGCTGCTCGATGACCTGACCACCCTGCTGTGCTTCGTGCACAATCACGAGGTGCAGCTCACCGCCGACGGGGGATGGCCGCTCAAGGCCCGTCGGGCGCTCGCCCCGATGCTGCGCGATTCGGAGGGCGCGACGACGCCTGCGCCTTCCGGTCGCTTCGCCTGGCTACTCCATTTAGCGACATCTATGGGCTGGATGCGCGCCGAGGAAGGCCGCTTGCGCCTGGCGCCTGGACCGGTGCTGGCCTGGCTGCGGAGCGATGCCGAAGCCCAGCTCGCTGCGCTGATGGACGCCTGGCTAAGCGACGCGACATGGAACGACCTGGCCCATATGCCAACGCTCAAGCTGGAGATGACGCACGCCTGGTCATACGACGCGCCCCGCGCGCGCCGGGCGATCGCCGCGCTCTGGCAGGACTGGCAGGCCGAGCACAAGAACGGCGCGACCGAGTCGTTCGTGCGCTATGTGCAGGCGCGCGCGCCCGACTTCGCGCGGCCCGATGGGCGTTATGACACCTGGTATGTGCGCGATGCGCAGACTGGCGAGTTCCTTCAAGGCTTTGAACACTGGGCGCGCGTAGAAGGGGCGCTGATCCGCTACTTGGTTGAAGGCCCGATGCGCTGGCTGACTGCCTCGCCGAAGGCAACAAGTGGAGAGAACAAACCAGCCTTTCGCGTGACCGCCGACGGACAAGTGCACATCGCGCATGCGCTGCGCTACGAGCGCTTTCAACTGGCGCGCGTGGCGGATTGGCAAGAGACGCGCGCCGAGGGCTACACCTACCGGCTCGCGCCGCGCGCGCTGACACGCGCCCGCCGACAGGGCATCCGCGTGGCGCGCGTGATCGCGTTCCTGGAACAGCACAGCCAGCAGGCGCTGCCGGATCCGCTCCGGCGCGCGCTGTTGCGCTGGGAAGAGCGCGGGACTGAGGTGCGCGCTGCGCCGTGCGTGGCGCTGCGGGCGACCGACGCGGCTGTTATGGAGACGATCCTGCGCCTGCCGCGCCTGCGCCGGCTGGTGGTGGCGCGCTGCGGGCCGGATCGCGTCTTGTTGCGCCAGCGCGACCTCGCGGCAGTGCAAGCGATCCTCGCAGAGAGTGGCCTGCTGTTGGACGAAGAGTGAATCCGCCGGCCTAATCCTCGCCCTGCGCTTTGGTATAGCCGGGCTGGCCGTCGAACTCCGGCAGCTTCTCCACGTGCATCCAGCGGTGCTGCGCTGCCACGCGCTGGAGCAGGGCGAGCAGGTCGGCGTCGTTCAGGTCGGCGCCGTTGTGCTCGTCGCGCAGCACAAACCGACAGCGCCAGTGATCTACGCAATCGGTGATCGCGCCCACCGAAGGATAGACCTTCGTGCCGCGGTTAGAGATCATCTTCAGGCGCAGGGGCGTGCCCTCGGCGATCGCCTCCAGGCTGCGGCCCAGCGACGCTGGATCGCCCGGCCATTCCACGAACACGTCCACGCCTACGACGCGACGCGACTTGGGCACGACGGCGACGGGGTGGTCAGAGACCTGCGGCAGGCGGATGGGCTTGTAATCGCGCACCGTCCAGTTGGCCGACCTCTTGCCCAGGTTGGCGATGATCGCGTCGGTGTAGGCGGTGGTCGAGGCGGCGTTGGCGTCGCCGACCACGTCGCGCGTCAGCACGCCGGATTCCAGCGTGACCAGGACGGCATGCTCGATCGCCGCGGCGGCCTCGAACTCGCCCAGGTGGCGTAGCATCATCACCGCCGAGAGGATCACCGCCGTGGGGTTGATCACGTTCTTGCCGGCATATTTGGGCGCGGAGCCGTGCACGGCCTCGAAGATGGCCACCTCGTTGCCGATGTTGGCCGAGGGTGCGAAGCCTAGCCCGCCGATCAGCGCCGAGGTCAGGTCGCTGATGATGTCGCCGTTCATGTTGGTCGTGACGATCACGTCAAACTGGGCGGGGTTCTTGACCAGTTGGTGGGCGCAGTTGTCAATGATGATGTGCCAGGCTTGGATGTCTGGGTATTCTGGGGCGATCGCCTCGAAGGTGCGCTTGAGCATGCCCTCGGTGAGCTTCATGATGTTGGACTTGGTGGCGCAGGCCACGCTCCGCCGGCCCTCGGCGCGCGCCAACTCAAAGGCCAGGCGCACGATTTTCTCGCAGCCCTTGGCCGAGATCAGCTTGAGGCACTGGGCCACGCCAGGGGTCTGCATGTGCTCGATGCCGGCGTAGAGGTCTTCGACGTTCTCGCGCACCACGACCAGGTCCACGCCGCTGCCGCTGTAGCGCGTCTTGACGCCAGGCAGCTCGCGCACCGGGCGGATGTTGCCGTAGGTCTCGAACAGCTTGCGCAGGGTGACGTTGGCGCTCTTCTCGCCGTAGCCCACCGGCGTCTCCAGCGGGCCTTTGAGCACCACGCGCGTCTTTGCGATGGATTCGATAGTGTCCTGGGGCACGCCGGAGGCGATGCCCTGCTTGAAGACGCTCGCGCCGGCGTGGCGCACTTCCCAGTCAATCGGCGCGCCGGTCGCTTCGATAATGCGCATAGCGGATTCGACGCATTCGGGGCCGATCCCATCGCCGGGGATGACAGTGACCAGCTTCTTGCCGGAAGGGGTGATGTGGAAGTTCATTGCGCTTGCTCTTTTGTCGTGAGTTTGGCGTTCGCCTTGGGCGGACGCCGTGAAACCGCGATGGATTGTACAAGAGCGAACGAATCACTGAATGCGTTCGTGAATCGGGACAAGCCCGCACGAGGCAGGGCGAGGTTGCGCCCTGCCGGCGAACGCATGGCGAGCGCCGGTTAAATCTCTACAGGCTCACCGCCGCGCTTGGCGCTCTTCTTGATCGCATCCCAGAGCTGGATCATGCGCAGGCCGTTCTCTGCCGGGCTGGGGTTCTCGATTTCACCGCGCAGCACGCGCACGAAGGTCTCCCAGACCCCCAAGCTAGGCGGCAGGTTCACTGGCTTTAGATGTGGCTCGCCGCGCATCTGAACCTTGAGGTAATCCCCCCACACCCCCAACTGGATCACGCCGTTCTCGCAAAAGACTTTTACATCAGAGTCGGTCACCGGCGCGGCACCGCAGCCGTGGATGGTGATCAACGCGCCGGAGGCAGTGCGGGCGATCGCTACCGTGAGGATGTCCACTTTGGTCTGGCGCTTGTCAATGAAGGCGGCCACCTCGGTAAACGGTTCGCCCAGCACATCTGCCACTGTGTTCAGCAAGTGCGCACCGGTGTCGAACATGAAACCGCCGCCGGAGATCTTGGGGTCTTGGCGCCACTGGCCGCGCGTGAACTGTTCCCACTCCTGCCAGACATTGGCGCTGACGGTGAGGACAGCGCCCATCTCACCGGAGCGCAGCATCTCGGCCGCCTTGCGCACGGTGGGCGACATGCTGCCGTTGAAGGCCACGGCGAGGACGCGCCCGCTTTTGTCGCGGACTTTGATCAGGCGCTTGGCCTCCTTTGCGTTCATCACCATCGGCTTCTCCACTAACACATCCTTGCCGGCCTCCAACAGCGCTTTGGCCTGCGGAAAGTGTTGGTTGTGAGGCGTGATGATGAAGCCCGCGTCTATGTGCTTGGCATACTTCTTCAAGAACTTATCAAAGTCCGGCTCGCAAGGAGGGACAGGGTGGCCGGCGCGCTCAAAAAGCTCAGCGGCCTTGTGGTAATTCTCCTTGTTCGGCTCGCAGATAGCCGTGATCTGCGTAGTGTCGGTTTGCTTGAGGATCTGCTGGATATGATGGCGGGCCATGGCGCCCGCGCCGATGATGCCCAATCGAATCACCGTCATCGCGCATGCTCCGTTGAAACAAAGATGTGATGTGTGAGTCTATCAGATGTCGTTGCTTTTGCGGGGCGCGGGAGCGTTCACAGCGGGGGTGGGGCAACACGCCGTTCACGCATCCTCGCCTTCCTCGTTGAGCGGGAAGGCGACGTTGAAGCCGGCATCCACGTAATGCACCTCGCCGGTGACGCCGGCGGCCAGGTCAGAGCACAGATAGGCCGCGGCATTGCCCACGTCATCAATCGTGATGTTGCGGTGAAGCAGGCTGACCTTGCCGAAGGCGTTGATCAGCGCGCGCGAGCCGGCGATGCCGGCCACTGCGAGCGTGCGGATCGGTCCGGCGGAGATAGCGTTCACGCGGATGCGGCGCTCATCTGCGCCGAAATCGGCGGCCAGGTAGCGCACGCTGGCCTCCAGCGCGGCCTTCGCCACCCCCATCACGTTGTAGTGTGGCACGGCGCGCTGCGAACCGATATAGGTGAGGGTGAGCATCGCCCCGCCCGGTCGCATCAGCGGCAACGCAGCGCGCGCCAGCGCGGTGAACGAATATACGCTGATGTCCATCGCGGTCAGGAAGCCCTGCCGGCTGACCGTGTAGTACGGGCCGCTCAGGTCCTCGCGGTTGGCGAAGGCGATCGAATGCACCAGGATATCTATCTGTCCGAAGCGGCTGGCGGCTTTCTCCATCACTGCAGTGATGTCCTCATCCTTGGCCACATCGCATGGCTCAACCCAGTCAGCGCCGAGCGACTCGGCCAGCGGGCGCACGCGGCGCTCCAACTTCTCGGTGGCGTAACTAAAGCCCAGAATTGCCCCCTCGCGGTGAAACGCCTTGGCGATCCCCCAAGCGATGCTGTGGTCGTTGGCCACGCCGAAGATCAGCGCGGTCTTGCCAGTGAGTAGTCCCATGGTCAAACCTCTCTGCTATGCTGGCGAAGTATACGCATGGGAGAGTGCTCAAATTCGGAGTGATATAAACTCAGAGAGGCTCCTCTGGGACAGCGCT
>JAGHYX010000135.1 GCA_017743375.1 Chloroflexota bacterium | reverse complement strand
ATCCGTCCTTGCCGACGACGAGAGTCGCATACGTCTCCCGGATACACGCTCAGCGCCTTTTGCTGATGACTGCCTCTTGCACCCCTACGAATGCCGCGGAGTTTGAGCGCTGATCAGCCCTGCGCACCTTCGGGTATGTGGGAATGCACTGTGAATTCAAGTATGATCATTAGCTAAACAGCCGGCCAAGTTTGCCCCGCGCGCTGGATGGCTGCTTGTCTCGCCAATGCTTTATACCGAAGCCCTAGCATATCTGTATTCGCTCACGAACTATGAGCGCACGCCGACCGACAATTACGTTGCCACGCTGAAGCTCGATCGGATTCGCGAATTGTTGGCCCGCTTGGGCAACCCGCATGAGCGTTACCGCACCATCCACGTCGCCGGCACCAAGGGCAAGGGGTCGACCTGCGCTTTCATCGCTTCATGTTTGCGCCAATTGGGCCTTCGAGTAGGGCTTTACACTTCGCCTCACCTGAATAGCTTTCGAGAGCGCATCCGCGTGAATGACCAGTTGATCGAGCCTGAGACGGTGGCCGCGCTCGCTCAGCAGATCAAAGAGGCTGCCAGGGACTTGCCCGACATCACCACGTTCGAGGCCACTACTGCGATGGGCTTTCTACACTTTTCGAATCAAAATGTGGACTGGGCGGTGATCGAGGTGGGACTGGGCGGACGGCTGGACGCCACAAACGTCATCACGCCGCAGGTGAGCGTGATCACGTCAATCAGCTATGACCACCAGCATCTGTTGGGCGACACGCTTACGTCTATTGCTACCGAGAAAGCCGGCATTATCAAGCCTGGTGTGCCGGTCGTTACCCAATCCCAGGTGGCCGAGGCGATGGCCGTCATTGAGCGCGCCGCCCGCGAGCGCAGCGCGCCGCTCACCGTGATCGGACGCGACTGGCGTTGGGTGGCCAGTCCACCCTCGCTCATTAAACAATCGTTTGAGATCAAGCAGGTCTCACTCATTCGGAGCAAAGAGCGCCCCTTTGTGAATGATTTGGAGGGGTGGTATGAGATCACCCTGCTTGGCAAGCATCAGATCGAGAACGCGGTGACTGCGGTAGCAGCGATAGACGTTATCCGCAACGAACTAATTGCTACCGGCGCGCACGAATTTGGCGCGCGCGCGATCCGCGATGGTCTGCGCCAGACCAGATGGCCAGGGCGCTTTCAGATCCTGCGCGCTGATCCGCCCGTCGTAGCAGACGGAGCACACAACGTGGACAGCGCAAATAAGCTGGCTTTTACGTTGGCGGAGGTGTTCCCTGGCCGGCGCTGGACCTTCGTGTTTGGCACGTTGAAGGACAAGGACGCTGCCGGCATGATCAAGGCGCTCAATCCGCGCGCCAGGCGCTGGATATTCTCGCAGCCATCTGATACGCCGCGCGCCTTGCCCGCCGCGCAGTTGCTCGACATCGCTGCTCAATTGAACATCTCCCGCGCAACCTGCGCAGCGGACTTGGGACAGACGCTGGAGTCCGTTTTTAACGACGTTGAAGAACCGGTGTGTATCCTGGGCAGCATCGCTTTCGTCGGCGAAGCCCTTGCACACTGGGCGCGCCTTGCGCCCACCGAGACGCTCGCAGTGCTCGATGCTTGATGAGCCATGATGGACGCTGCCTTAAGCTCACGGATGCAAAACTGGTTGCTTGGGGCAGGATTTGGCCTCCAACCAGAGAACCAGGCTGATGCCTCTCTCCCCGAGACATTTGAGTCGCCGGTGATACCGCTACAGGATGTAGTGGTCTATCCGCGCTCAGTGCTGCCCTTGACAATCACGCGCGAGCGCGCATTGCGCGCGCTGGAGGCTGCCCGGCCGTCGGGGCTGGCAGTGACGCTGACTCAGAAGCTCCCCGCAGCCGAGAATGTGCGACCTTCGGATCTCTACAACATCGGCACAGCCGTAGCCCTTGGCCGAGTGTTGCACATGCCGGATGAATCCGCCAGCCTGATCGTTCAGGGCCGGGCCAGGGTGAAGGTGCTGGAGTGGCTACAGGCCACTCCCTTCATGGTGGCGCGCTTTATGACCATCCGTGAACCCGTCGTCCAGTCTCCGCAGGTCGAGGCCATGATGCGCGCCGTGATCTCGCTGTTCGAGCAGGTCGTCGAACGCAACGAACGCATCCCCGAAGAGGCGCTGGTCTACGCGATGAACATTCAAGAGGCGGGGTGGTTGGCCGACTTCATCGCGCAAAGCGTGCCGTTTAGCCTGACCGCTCGTCAAGAGATCCTGGAGTTGATTGACCCATTTGCCCGATTACAGAAGACCAGCATCTGGCTAGCCCGCGAGCTAGACATGCTGGAGTTAGAGGATCGCATTCACGAG
This sequence comes from Chloroflexota bacterium, assembly GCA_017743375.1. GTDB lineage: Bacteria > Chloroflexota > Anaerolineae > J036 > Brachytrichaceae > JAAFGM01. Next base: position 4,033 of record JAGHYX010000135.1, on the reverse strand, counting down.
CGCGCACAAAGCCAGGTGGACAAAAGCCAGCGCGAGTATTACCTGCGCGAGCAGTTGCGTTCGATACAAGCCGAGCTGGGCGAACTCGACAGCAGCATGAACGACGTCAAGCTGCTGCGCGAGCGATTGAGCAAGAAGAGTATGCCGCCGGCGGTGCGCGAGCGCGCTGAGCGCGAGATCGCCAAGCTCGAACAGCTCCACAGCGCCTCGCCCGAAGTGGGGATGGTGCGTGATTACATCGAGTGGCTGCTGGACCTGCCCTGGACGGAGAGCACGCCGGATAACCTGGATGTGCAGCACGCAGCGCGCATCCTCGACGAGCGTCACTACGGCCTGAAGAAGGCCAAAGAGCGCATCCTGGAGCACATCGCAGTCTGCAAGCTAAAGGGCAGCCTTTCGCGCAGCCCGATTTTGTGCTTTGTCGGGCCGCCCGGCACCGGCAAGACCTCGCTGGCGCGCAGCATCGCCGATTCGCTGGGCCGGCGCTTCGTGCGCATGTCCGTCGGCGGCGTGCACGACGAGGCGGAGATTCGCGGCCACCGCAGGACTTACATCGGCGCGCTGCCTGGGCGCATCCTCCAGACCATGCGGCGGGCCGGCACGGTCAACCCACTATTTGTCATTGACGAGCTGGACAAGATCGGCAGCGACTTTCGCGGCGACCCCAGCGCAGCCCTCCTAGAGGTGCTCGATCCGGAGCAGAATGCCGAGTTCGAGGATCACTATTTGGACTTGCCCTACGACCTGAGCAGGGTCATGTGGATAACGACAGCGAACTATCTTTACGACATCCCGCCGGCGCTGCGCGATCGGTTGGAGGTGGTTGAGTTCTCCGGCTACATAGAAGAAGAGAAGCTTCACATTGCGCGCTACTTCCTGATCCCCAGGCAGCTTGCTGAGAACGGCTTGAGCACGACGCTCGCAAACGGCCAACATCCCTCGCCGATCAGCGTGCACTTCAGCCAAGAAGCGCTGCGCCGGATCATCCGCGAATACACCTACGAGGCGGGCGTGCGCAACCTCGATCGCGCAATCGCCAACATCTGCCGCAAGATCGCACGACGCGTGGCCGAGGGCAAGCCGCCCATTCACCGCGTTACCCCGGCGATGTTGCCGCGCCTGCTCGGCCCGCCGCAGTTCGATTATGGTCAGGTGGATAAGCAAGATCAGGTGGGCGTGGCGAACGGTGTGGCTTGGGATGAGGCCGGCGGCGACCTCATGCCGATTGAGGTCATCTTGGTGGAGGGCAAAGGAGAACTAACCCTCACCGGACAGCTTGGCGAGGTGATGCAGGAGAGCGCCAAGGCAGCGGTGAGCTACGCGCGCGCACGGGCCGCCGAGTTAGGAATCAGCCGACGCACCCTGGAGAAAAGCGACATTCACATCCATGTGCCCGAAGGGGCGGTGGCCAAAGATGGGCCAAGCGCCGGCATTGCCATGGCAACTGCGATCATCTCTGCGCTGACCAAAATCCCCGTTCGGCGCGATGTGGCGATGACGGGCGAGATCACCTTGCGCGGTCGCGTGTTGCCCATCGGCAGCTTGAAAGAGAAGCTGCTGGCTGCGCATCGGGCCGGCATCCGCACCTTTATCATGCCCAAGAAGAACGCCAAGAACCTCGAGGAAGTGCCGAAGAAAGTCCTGCGCGACCTGACCATCATCCAAGTAACGACTATGGAAGAGGTGCTCCAGGCCGCGCTGGTGACGATGCCACAGCCAGTGGCTAAGCCATCTTCGCCCAAAGGGCGCAAGAGGAAGAAGGCGCTCGCCGACACAGCATCTACAAGTTGATCACCTAGCCGGCACCCCTGCGTTCAAGTAGTAAGCAGTAAATAGCCTAGGGCATCATAGCGGTGATGAATTACCAACCACTTGTTTACGAACAATCCAGCCGTCCCGGTTGCCTGTTGCAGTTGCTCTGGTTTGTCTTTGTCGGCTGGTGGTTGGGGTTGTTATGGGTCGCCCTCGCTTGGCTGATGTGCGTCAGCATCATCGGGCTGCCGTTTAGCATCGCCATGCTCAACCGCGTGCCGCAGATCATCGCACTGCGCGGCCGGCGGCTGGTTCAAGTGATCCCCGGCGTCGGGGTACGAGACGTGCCGCAGATAAACCCGATCATCCGCGTCATCTACTTTCTCCTGATAGGGATCTGGCTGAGCGCGCTGTGGATGTTGGTGGCCTATGCCTTGTGCGTGACCATCATTGGGCTTCCCTTGGGCTTCTTGATGTTCGACGCAGTGCCGGCCATCGTCTCGCTTAAGCGCACCTGAGAAGCTGACTTACATAAGCGTATAATTAGGATGCTATGCCGGTATACCAATATGCTTGTCCTGACTGTGGCTACACGTTCGAGAAGCAGCAAAAGTTCACCGATCCTCCGGCGAAGCGCTGTCCAAAGTGTGGCAAGCGACGTGTGTATCGGTTGATCAATCAGGTGGCAGTCACCTTCAAGGGCAGCGGCTGGTACATCACCGACAGCAGAGCAGATCGCACCAAGCAAGCTGAAAAGGCCAACGGCGAGGCTAAAGCGTCAACGAAGGCAGAGGCAACCGCAGGCGAGACAGCCAGCAAGTCCGCTGAGAAAGCAAGCCAGGATTGATCCCTCTAGATGGCCAGTGAAAGGGCTGCGCGTGCAGCTCTTTTTATTTTGGCTTGCGTATAGCGCGATTGCTGTTAAAACTCAACTCATGACTGAGCACACTAAGTTTCTGCTTACCGAGGAAGACATTCCACAGGCTTGGTATAACATCCAGGCCGACCTGCCGTTTGAGCTGCCACCGGTGCTCCATCCGCAGACCAAACAACCCGTCGGGCCGGATGACTTAGCCCCGCTCTTTCCGATGGCGTTGATCATGCAAGAGGTCTCGCGCGAGCGCTGGATCGAGATCCCCGGACCGGTGCGCGACGTATATAAGCTATGGCGACCGACGCCGCTCTATCGCGCCCACCGCCTGGAGAAGGCGCTACAGACGCCGGCCAAGATTTTCTACAAGTACGAAGGGGTAAGCCCTGCCGGTAGCCATAAGCCAAACACTGCCGTCGCGCAGGCGTATTACAACAAGGCTGAGGGCACCAAGCGCATCACCACCGAGACCGGCGCCGGCCAGTGGGGCAGCGCGCTGGCGCTGGCCTGCCGGCTGTTCGAGATCGAGCTGAAGGTGTACATGGTCAAGGTGAGCTACGAGCAGAAGCCATATCGCCGGGTGCTCATGGAGACTTGGGGTGCGCAGGTCGTGCCGTCCCCCAGCAACGACACCAACGCCGGGCGCGCCATCCTCGCCAAAGACCCGCACAACACCGGCTCGCTGGGCATCGCCATCAGCGAAGCGGTCGAGGACGCCATCACCAACCCAACGCCGACGAAGTATGCGTTGGGATCGGTGCTCAACCACGTGCTGATGCACCAGAGCGTGATCGGCCTGGAGGCCAAGCGGCAGCTTGAGTTGGCCGGCGTCTATCCGGACGTGTTGGTGGGCGCGATCGGCGGGGGCAGCAACTTTGCCGGCTTCACCTATCCGTTCATTGCCGACAAGCTCAGCGGCAAAGCGCCCGACCTGCGGGTGGTGGCCATCGAGCCAGCGGCGGCGCCGTCACTCACGCGCGGCGTATATGCCTATGACTACGGCGACACCAGCCAGATGACGCCGCTGTTGAAGATGTATACGCTCGGCCACAACTTTATTCCTGCGCCGATCCACGCCGGCGGGTTGCGCTACCACGGCATGGCCTCGTCGGTTTGCGAGCTATATCGCCATGGCATCATCGAAGCGCGCGCCGTGCAGCAGCGCGTCACCTTCGAGGCCGGCGTGCTCTTCGCCCGCACCGAGGGCATCCTGCCAGCGCCTGAAGCAGCGCACGCGATTCGGGGCGTGATCGAAGAAGCGATTCGCTGCCGCGAAGAAGGCGTGAGCCGCACGATCGCGTTCAACCTGTGCGGGCATGGGCATTTCGACCTCTCGGCCTACGAGCGCTACCTGGCCGGCCAGCTCGAGGATTACGAGCTTCCGCAGAGCGAGATCGAGCGCGCGCAGGC
>JAGHYX010000134.1 GCA_017743375.1 Chloroflexota bacterium | reverse complement strand
ACGGCTAGGGCGTAGAAAATCAGCCGCCACAGGTCAGTGAACTGGTTGTTCAATAGGTCAGCCAGGGCGATCACCGAGCCGACCCAGTCCAACCCGCCCAGAGGAAACGGCAGGCTGATGAGGGCAGAGCTGACCGTTAAGGCGACAAAGATGACTAGCTGGATCAGGCTATAGCCGACGACCAGCGGCACGGCGACGGATTCAGCCCTGCTCAGCAGGTCTTGTGGAGTGGGCGATTCGGTGTTGGCCGGCAGCAGCCGCCGCGTCAGCCCCCACGCCGCGCCCACGCAGGCGAGCGTGCCCAGCGCGCCCAGGAATGCCCAGAGTTCTCGTTCAGGATCGCGCGCGATGCGCGTGACGCCGGCCTCCAGCACGTTCCTCAGGCGCAACACCAACACGCCCCCCAACACGCCGTAGAGCGCCACCGTCGGCAGGTGCGCACGCGCCGTGCGCGCGCACCAATCCGCCGCAGTGTAGGCGAAGTTGGCCACCCCCAGGCCGGCCAGCAGCAGAAATGGCACCGCGAAGGCGAAGAGCGAGAACACGTGGCCATTTATCCCAGCGACCAGCAGCGGCAAGCCGGTCGTGCGCCACAACGTAATGCCCTGTGCCTGGGGGATCAGAAACGCAGCCGACACCAGGGCAAGCAAGACGAGAAACTCAAACCCGACCTGTGCCGCGCGCCGCCAGCGAATGAGGAAGAACGCGACCACCCCCAGCACAGAGGCGTAGCTCAACAGAGGATCGCCGAGCCTGGCGCCCTCGCCAACCCAGCTCATGCTGACCATGACGAACAGCGTCAGCACGGCCAGCCGCAGCGCCCAGTGGATGTGCAAGGCGCCGGTGAGCGCGAAGCTCCAGGCCATGGACAACAAGAACAGCGCCGACGGCAGCAGCGGCAAGGGGATTAATGTGCCGCGCCCCGGCTGGCTGTTGGAGCGCGGGATAAGCTCGGACGTGGCACGCCACAGATCGCTGAAGAGGACCAGGGCGATCATCAGCGCGGTCAGCGTAAAGCCGAGGAAGATCAGGCCGCGCGTCACGCGCGACAGGCCGCGCAGGTCAATCAGCCCAGCCTTGATGTCGGCCCACACGAAGTCGCGCGCTGCCTCCAGCGCGATCGCGCCGGCCGTCCTCGGCAACCGCGCCAGCGCGCCGGATAGCTGCGAAACGTCTCTCACGGCCCCAGCCTCCACAGCACAGTCCGCGCGTTGATCGCCCAGATCGCCCCCCCGCCGACCTCCGGACCGTAGATGAAGTCGTAGCGCCCGCCGGTCTCAGCCGGCGCGATGTGCTCGCTCGTCGCCCAGCGCATCAGGCGTTGGCCCTCCAGGTTCGACAAGTGAATCTGTCCGTCGTTATCGGTCACCAAGATGTATTGATCGTTGACGATCACGGGCGCGCCGGAATATCGGCGCGCGGCGCTGTTCCAGAGCCGGCGGCCATCAGCGAGCGAAAGCGCAGTGATCCTGCCCGGATGGCTCAACACGACAACAAGTCCCGCGCCGACGGCGGGCGGATGGCGCACCGCCCCGCCGACGTCGTGCTGCCACAGCTCCGCGCCGGTTCGCGCGTCCAGGGCCAACACGCGGCCAGTGCTCACGGCGACCAGCGCCACTTCGCCGATGACCACAATATCGGCTTCCACCGGACCCTCGGCGTCGAAGTCCCACAGCAGTTCGCCGTCCTCGATGGCGTAGGCCAGCACCTGGCCATCGTCCGTGCCGATGATGATGTGCTGGTCGCCCACTCTGGCCGGCGAGGAGACCACCGCTGCGCCGGCTTCGGCGCGCCAGCGCAGCGCGCCCGTGTCGGCATCCAGCGCATACACACCGCCATCCTCGCTGCCGAAGATCACCAGGTCGTTGATCACCAGCGGCCGGGTGGCGACGTTATCGCCGGTTAAGAATGACCAGAGGAAGAGGCCGCGCCCGTCCAGAGCGTAGAGGCGCTTGTCGCTCGCGCCGAAGTACATGCGCCCGCGTTGGGGATCGAAAGCCGGCTGCCCGAAGATGGTGCCGCCGGTCCGAAAGCGCCAGGCCAATTGGCCGCGGGCGTCCCCATCCGCGCGAAAGGCGAGCAGGTCGCTGTTGTAGGCCGCGGCCAAAATCAACGGCGGGTCGAGCGGCAGCCAGGCTGGTCGGATCGTGCTCTCGAACTCTGCGCCGCTGAGGTTGGCCTTGGCTATTGGCGAGAGTCGCCATTGGTCGGGACTGGTCAACGTCGCCTCGCCCTGTGCGGCGTCCATCAGCGGCGGCGGGGGCAGCGAAGCCGCTGAGGTCAACGGCACGCTGCGCCGAACCAGCGCGCCGGATGGGTCAAAAATCTCTGATTCAACCGTGCCTGCGCCGGCGCACAGCCACTCGACGGTCGTCCTATCCACAAGGGAGGTGGCGCGCAGCACGTAGCGCGTCCGTATCTGTAGGCAGTCGTCGAACCGCCCCAGGGCGTTCTCGCGCGACCCGCGCGCCACCACTTCGCCCTCATAACGGTAGTCGAATTGTCCATTGGCCTTGCCCTCGCTGGACCATCGGCTGCCCGGCGCCAGATCGCGCGGATAAAGCTGTAAGAAGGGTTCAAAGACCAGCGTTGCGTCGCTGCGTTCGTCGTATAAGCCGACCAGGTGATGGCCGGCATCGTCGCGCGCGTAGAAGACCTCCGCGGGTTCCACCCGCCCGTCCCGTCCCAGCAGCCGGCGGCGCACGATGGTGAGCCGCACTGCACCAAGCGCTTCTGCGTCCTGGCTAAGCGAGGATGTCCTAGATAAGCCATAGCGCGCCAAAACGGCGATGGCGACCTCGGGGCGCAGCCCGTGCGTGACGCCGTAGAGCACAGCCGGCGCGGACACGTTGTGACTCTCCCAGCCGACCAGTTGCTCCGCCGCGTCTTGGAGGAGATACAGCCTAGACTGACCATCCACGATGGGAGCGTAGCGGTTTAAGTCCGGCCCGCCTGGCGCAGGCGAAGGCGTCCAGGGTTGGAAGAACGCAGCGCCCACCCCGATCACCAAGGCAAACGTCAGGGCAAGCTGCGCGAGCTCGCGCCGCGCATGGTCGGGGGGACGCATCTGGCTTACCTGCGTTGTAGCTTGAGGGTGGCCTCCACCACGTCAGGGGTGTCGTCGGTGACTTCCAGGTTGTCTTGGGTCACTTCGCGGTAGCCTTTGGCGCCCCAGCCGACGCTGTAGGTCTTGCCGCGCTCCAAGACCGGGCTGGTCTCGAAACGACCCCTGCGGTCTGTCCGCACCGCTTCGAGCACGTCGGCCTCGTCGCCGCTGAAGTCGTCCCAGGACAAGCCGGCCTTCAAGATGACGAAGACGGCGCCGACGATCGGCTTGCCGGTGTCGGCGTCCACGATCCTGCCGACGATCTGCACGCTGCCCTTGTTGCCCCTTGGTGCGTCCGAGCCGGCGGCGCCCCCGCGCGCAGCGCGGGCGATCATGTCTTTGGCCAGGTTAACTGGGCGCAGGGCGTTGATAAACCCGCCGATGGGGATGCACGTGTCGTTTTCATCTATCTCGCCGTCGCCGTTGGTGTCCTGGATGCGTCGGCAGTCGGTGGCCTGGCGGGCGCTGCTCACGCTGGCTTGGGTCGGCACGCCGATGAGCTGGCCGGCGTCGTTCAGCGCAGTGCCGCCGCTGTTGCCGCCGGAGATGGTGGCGTCGGTCTTGATCCACGCCCGTCCTCGCACGCCCGGTTCGCTGTCGAAGCCGCTCACGCTGCCGCGGGTGAAGGTGATGGTGCTGCCGCCGATGCTCGGATAGCCGTAGATGCGCAGCGCATCCTCTATTTCCACTTGGTCGGAATCGCCCAGCTCGATGAACGGCAGGTTGAGGGTGCTTGGGTCAACCTCTTTGCCTGTGAGGTCGCTGGTGATCCGCAGCACGGCCAAGTCTAGTTTGGGCAGGGCGTCCACGACGTCGGCGATGTAGGTCGCCACCGGTGGCTGATCGGTTTGACGGGTGAAGAGGACAACCATCTTGCCTTCTAGGACTTTGACGTTGCGCTCCCTGGCCGCTTCGCGGGCCAGCCGGCTGACGTCAACCACGTGATAGTTGGTCAAGATCAGGCCATCTCGGCTGATGACCGTGCCGCTGCCCCAGCCAAAGAAGCGCAGCTCCTGCTTGCCTCGTTTGTTCGTGACCAGGGCGACCGGGCCGAGTTGAACCACAGCCCGCCACTCCGCCCGCCGAGCGTCGCGCCGAGGCTCGTCTCGCTGCGCGGCAGGAGTCGCCAGCGCCGGCCCAGGAAGCATCGCTGCGCCTAGCCAGACCGCGAGGCAGGCGGACAATAGTCTTGCGAGCCTCATGGCAACCTCACTGCCTCCACAAACGCTTGGAAGCGCGCCTGGGCGCGCGGGTAATTCTCTTGTCCGGCGAATAGGCTAAACACAAACACTTGATCCCCTCTGCGCAGCATCATATCCTCGCCCAGCACCACCACCGGAAGGCGCTCCTGGAACAGGCCGGCTGGGTCGTGAACAAAGGCGAAGTTCGCGCGCGCCGCGGCAAGCCCGTGAATCCGCTGCCCGTCCCGCAGCTCAAGCAGGCGGTAAGCGGTCAGCTCGCGCGCCCGGTTCAGCGCCAGTGTGTTGGCGGCGGTGGCGAGCGCGTCCTCATCGCTTGCATCGGCGCTCACCGGCAGGCGGCGCAGCTCAATGGTCGTGGGATAACCGGGCGCGAACGGATCGCTTACCTGGACAATGCCCAGGTCTGCATTCGCTGTGTTGATTCGCCAACGTTCGGGATATTGGATCGTCAGACCGCTGGGATCGGCATAGGCTCGCGTGCGCGACTCGACCGCATCGCGCCATAGCAAGCCGGCGCTCGCAGCGATGATAGTCACCAGCAGCGTCAACAGCGCAGAGGCCCGCTCGCGAAACACACCAGGGGAGGCGACGTCCTCTGCGCCGGGCTGACGGGCGCGCTGCATCAGCGCAAATAACAGGGCCAGCAGCGCGCTCGCCAGGATGGCAGCCAGGGCCAGCGCCGGCCAGGGCGTGTAGCCGCCGCTTGCGCTCTCCGCGCCTATCGCCAAAGGCGATGTGGTGACTTCGCCGGCCAGCCACGAGAACAACCCGTTTATCGCGGCGGCGAGCGCCAGCCCGGCCGGCATCCACCACATCGGCGGCGCGTCGAACTTGTCCCGCGCGATGAAGTAACCGGTGAGGCCGCCCAGCGCGGCCTGCACCAGCGCGACGATGACGATGCGGATGACGCCGGCTCCGAGCTGCTCCGGCGCGATGCCGCCGCTGTTGACGATCATGCTCACGTTGAGCACGGTGGCGTAGCCCAGGCCGGCGGCTGTGCCATACAGCACGCCGTCAACCCGCTCGTCGAACTCAGCAGAGTAGTAGATGCTGTAACGGACGGCGGCGTATTTCAGGAACTCCTGGACGACACCCACGACCAAGATCGAGCCGATGATTTGAGTCGGCACGTCGTGGTCCAGCCACTGCGGGGCGCGCGCCAAGTCATTGATGAACGGCTGGCCGACGGCGGTCGCCAGTAACGCACCGAGCACCGAGACGGCCAACACATGGTGACGCGGCTCCGGCGCAGCGCGGTCCTGGGCATAGAAGAAGGCCAGCCAGATCACCGCCGGTATCACAGCCAGCAGGAGGCCGACCGGCAGGAGGAGCTGGGCGTCAAGGGTGGGCCGGAAGAGGACAACGATCAGCTCGGCCAGGCCGACATAGAGCAGCAGGCCGACGATCTCGGCGACGCCGGCTCGCCAGAGGCTTGGCCGGATGCGGCTCACGGTGGAAGTCATCGCCCGCTTCTCACCAGCTTGATCTCCAGAATCAACGGATCCTCCGTCCCATCCTCAATCGTCCATTCTTTCTCGACGATCGGCCGGTAGCCCTTTGCGCCGACGATGAAATCGTGCGGCACGCCCACCGGTATCGGCTTGCTCAGGACGAACTCGCCCTTGCTGTTGGTCTCGGCAAAGGCGAAGACGTCGTCATCCGACCCGCCATTCAGCCAATCATCTACGGAGACGCCTTCGTTGAGCACGACCACCAGCGCGCTGCGGATGGGCCGGCCGCTGCGCGAATCAACCACGGTGCCTTGCACCGTCACCGCTTCCTGCGCCTGACCATCACCGCCGACGATGACCGTGCCCTCTGCGATCAGCTTCTTGTTGATGTAGAAGGCGACGCCGTATTCGCCGTCCTCCAGGGGGGAATCATCTTTGGTGAACAAAGACACGGAGAAGTTGCCCGGCTTGTTGTCGGCCTTCGGCCTGTCCTCAGCGGTGAGGATGGCTTCGCCTTCGTATGACCACACAGTGACGATGGTGGTGCGGCGAGGGATGCAGTTGTATTCAAATTGCGCGGTGATGCGCGATGTCCCGCTGGGATAGCTCTCTACTTCCTCGGTCTCGTCATCTTCGCTTACTGTCACCCAGATCACCTCGCCGGCCTTGAGTTC
>JAGHYX010000133.1 GCA_017743375.1 Chloroflexota bacterium | reverse complement strand
AGGTCTTCGCCATGGCTCAGATTGTAAGTCGTCAAGGCGCAGAGGGAGCATTCACTGATACTCATTAGCCTCTGCTCTTCTCTCACATTACCATAGCGATGAGCGCTCACGTATTTACGGCCCGCCCAGCACTGGGCGCTGATGATTGATCAGCCCAACGCTCTCAGGCGGCCAGTAGATCAACCAGGCACGGCCGACCAGCGCATCCCTGGGCACTAAGCCAAAGGCCCGACTGTCGCTGCGATCGGCTCGATTGTCGTTAAGCAACAGATAGGTATTCGGGCCGATCCGATACTCCCCGTCACCCATGCCGATCTGGATAGAGCGCTGAGCTGGTTCGAGGAGATAGGCTTCCTGAAGCAGCCGGCCGTTGATGGTCACCTGACCGCTGCGGATAACCACCCGTTCGTATGGCAGGCCGATGACCCGATACAACCGGATCACAGCAGGGTTTTGCCCGCTGGACGCAGCGACGATGTCGCCCCGGCGGGGTTCGGCCAGTCGGTAGGGCAGCCGGCTGATCAACACCTGCTGTCCGGCGCGCAGGGTTGGGCTCATATTGTCATCCGCTACGCCGGTCGAGATGAAGAAGAAATCGTAGATAAGCACAATGATGACCAGGATGAGCGCGATCTCTAGCGCACTGCGCAGGGATGGGCGGGCATCAGTGCTGGGGCTCATGGCACAATGTCATGGCGAAGCGATTTTATATGTCCGGTGACCTCTGTAGGGTGTATGGGGTGCATTCATGATTTGGGACGGATATGCTCGGCACGACCAGCATCGAGCGCACGAGGGTCACCAGCGCTCTGCCCTACCCTGTCACCCTAGCGCAGCGCAGGGTCTAAGGCCGCGCCGGGCTGAGGCATTGCGGGCCGGCATGGCCCTCGTCAACACAGCCGCTGAGATGCTTCGCCGGCGCTCAGCATGACAGTAGGGTTGGGCATGAGTGACTTCTCGGGGCTTTGTATGACAGACATGCCGGCGCGGCGAGTGAGCCAGATACAATAGCTCCACGCGCAACGGCATGGAACGAGCAAGCGGCATCCTGCTTCATCCCACCTCACTCCCCAGTCGTTTTGGGATTGGCGATCTGGGCGCAAATGCCTACCGCTTCGTAGACGCCTTGGTTGAAATGGGCCAGAAGCTCTGGCAGGTCTTGCCCCTCGGCCCAACCGGCTATGGGGATTCCCCTTATCAGTGTTTCTCCGCCTTCGCCGGCAACCCGCTCTTGATCAGCCCCGATCGCCTAGTTGAGGAGAATGCGCTGTCGCCGGATGACCTCAACAATGTCCCGCCGTTTGCCCCGCATCGCGTGGCGTATGGCGATGTGATCGAATACAAACAGGCCCTGCTCCACCGCTCGTATATTCACTTCTTGCAGTATGCCCCACCTGAGCAACACCAAGCCTTTGAGTCGTTCTGCGCGGACAACGCTGCCTGGCTGGACGATTACGCCCTCTTCATGGCTCTGAAGACGGCTCATAAAGGCGAGGCGTGGACGGCCTGGCAAGATGATGTGGCGCGCCGCACGGCGACCGCGCTCTCGCGCGCCAAGAGCCAACTCAGCGACGTCATCCAGAAGCAGAAATACTTCCAGTTCCAGTTCTTCCGTCAGTGGCATGCGCTTAAGCGTTACGCGAATGAGAAGGGCATCCGGCTGATCGGCGATATTCCGATTTTTGTGGCGTTCGACAGCGCGGATGTGTGGGCGAACCGCGAGCTGTTTCGCCTCGACCAGCGCGGCAATCCCGAAGTCGTAGCGGGCGTGCCTCCTGATTACTTTAGCCCCACTGGCCAGCGCTGGGGGAATCCGATCTACCGCTGGGACGTGATGGCAAAGGATGGCTATCGCTGGTGGATCGCGCGTTGCCGCGCAGCGTTTGCGATGTTCGACTACGTGCGGATTGACCACTTCCGCGGCTTCGAGGCATACTGGGAAGTGCCGGCTAGTGAGCCGACTGCTGTCAACGGCCGCTGGGTCAAGGGTCCGGGCAAGGCGCTATTCCAGGCCATCCAGGACGCGCTCGGACAACTGCCGATCATCGCCGAGGACCTGGGCGTTATTACACCGGAGGTGAAAGCGCTGCGTGATGCCTTTGGGTTTCCCGGCATGCGTGTGTTGCACTTCGCCTTCGTCGCAGATGCCTCTTCTGAGTTTCTGCCGCACAACTATGTGCGGAACACGGTGGCCTACGCCGGCACGCATGACAACGACACCACAATCGGGTGGTTCGAGAAGCTCGACCCTGTCACGCGCCAGCGGGTTTTAGATTACACAGGCAGCGACGGCAGCCAGATTCACTGGGACCTCATCCGCTTACTGCTGATGTCCGTCGCTGACACGGTGATCCTCACCCTCCAAGACGTGATGGGGTTGGGCAGCGAGGCGCGGATGAACTTCCCAGGCCGCGCCGAAGGCAACTGGCAATGGCGGTTCACCTGGGATCAATTGACAGACGAAGCGCAGGCCCGCCTGCGCAAGCTCACCGCCATCTACGGCAGGTGCAATTGAGCGACGCCGGCTCGTCGTGCCAAGTGTGCAGCCCGCGCACGGCACTCCGCGATCAATCCCATCTCGTCCAGGCCAACCATGCGCTTGTGGCGCATGATCAACCTGCCGTCAATGATCACCGTATCCACGTCGCTCCCTCGGACGTTATAAACGATGGACGCCAGGACGTTGCCCACCGGCTGAATGTGCGCGGCGTCAAAATCCAGCAGCACGATGTCGGCTTTCTCGCCGGCGGCCAGGGATGCGCTGCTGGCCATTGCAAGCACAGTTTGGGGCGGCAGGAGGCTGGCATCGTGCATCACGGCGCGTTGCAAATAGGTCGCCAAGCGCATTGTCTCGAACATATCCTGGCCGTCGTTGCTGGCCGGCCCATCGCTGCCCAGCAACAGCTCAACGCCGGCAGCGAGCAAATGCGGGATCGGCGCCACCCCTGATCCCAAGATCATGTTGGCTGCCGGGCAGTGCACTACGGCTGCGCCGCGTTCGGCGATGCGCGCGATTTCCTCGTCGCTCAGCCAGACGCCGTGCACAAGCTGGAAGTCGGCCCCCAGCACACCCAGTCGATCGAGCCAGAGCACAGGTCGCAGCCCCGTCTCTTCCAGCGTCATGGCGACCTCGGCTTGGGTTTCGCTGACGTGGCAGTGGGTGAGCGCCCCATATCGTCGTGCGAGTGCGCTGGTGCGCTGGAGCATCTCCGCCGAACAGCGCCACGGGACGAGCGGGCCATTGGCAATTTGAATGCGCCCTTCGGCTGCGCCATGCCATTCAGCGAACAGGCGCTCCAGGTCGGCCAGGATGTCCGCCGGCGCTTCGGCGTATGTGCCGCGATCCGCCCAGGCGCGCGCCAACACCAGCCGTGCACCTAACGCCTGAGCCGCTTCAAGCACCACATCAGTATGTCGGCGCGAGAGCGGCACCTTGTGATGGTCAATGACAGTCGTCGCTCCACCGCGGATCGCTTCCACCAAGCCCAGCGTAGTCGCCAGGCGAACATCCTCGACGTCCATCGCGGCCTGTAACTTCCAAATACAGCCCTTCAACCAGTCCAGCAACGGGCGGCCAGCGCTATAGCCGCGCATGAACGTCTGTTCCAGGTGGGTGTGGGCATTCACCAGGCCGGGCAGGATGACTTTGCCGGCTGCGTCCAGCACTTCGCGCGCCGCGGCGCGCGCGTCGTCGCTGGGCGATCCCGCGCCGACCGTTGCAATTTGTGTCCCCTGGATCAGCACATAGCCACGCGGGATCACCTGGCCGGCGCTCACCAGCGTCGCATCGTGAATAAGCAGTCCCATCAGCCCAGCCACCCGCCGACCAGCGCATAGCCCAGCGCGCCTGAAGCTGGCACCAACAGGTTATCTAACCCAAACGGGCTGATCGCCTCGGCCAGTGTGGCCAAAAAGGCCAAGACCAGGCTGGTCAAGAACGCTGCGTCGAGCGATGCGCCAAAGGCCAGCAGAGTAAAGAAGACGCTGAGCAGCGAGCAAAGCAACATGGCGATCGATCCTTCCACGCTGCGACGCGCCCCTAAAATGACATAGTGCCGACGCCCATACCGCCTGCCGATGGTGGCAGCGAACGCATCACCCCACGTCATGGGCATGAGCGCGGCCACCATGAATCCTTTGCTGAGATCGAAGAACAACAGAATAATGACCAGGAACGCCAGCGGGAAGTACACCGTGCCCAAGTTGGACTTATCCGCCGACTCCATGGCAGTGAACAGATTGCGCCGGTAAGAGACATAGTTGAGCACGATGAAGACCGCCGGCGGGATGCTGGCAAACCACTTGTCGGTGAATAGCGCCGCGGTGCCCCAGGCCCACATGCCAACGCCGATATGCACCACCTTGCGAGTGAACGCCACCGGCAACTGCAAGGCGCGGCGCAAGCCCTCGGCGACGCCCAGCACGGCAAAAACGTAGAGAAAAGAGAACAGGACCGCGACCCAGTTTGACATGTATCTAGGCAGGGGCAGATTGTTCAGGGAGATTAGTCGTCGGTGGTCAACACATCTTCGCCCAGGCCGTATAACCGGTCCAGGCTCAGCTCTGGCGCAACGGTCTCCGTGGAGCGCAGTGTAAGCGCCGCGGCGCGCACGCCGAGCTGGAGGGCGTCGCTGATCGGCAAATTATTGAGGTAACCAAAGATGATCATGGCGGTCAGCGCATCGCCTGCGCCGGTAGTGTCCACGATATTGACCCGCAGCGCGGGGAAGTGGCCGCTCTCGGCGGCTGTAGCGTAGCAAGCACCGCGTTCCGCCTGTGTGATCACAGCGATCTGCACGCCGGCGGCCACCAATTGGCGCGCCGCCTGTAGCGCTTCGGCAGGGGAGCGAATCGGCGCGCAGCGCAGCAGTTCTTCCGCTTCGGCCAGGTTGGGCGTGACGATGTTGATGAGCGGGAGGTAAGGCCGCAGCCGGCTGGCCAGCACGGTGGACGTGGGGTCTACGCAGAGCGGCTTGCGATACTCGCGGGCCAGATGAATGATCTCGTGCATTGCCGCCTCGCTCAGGTTCATGTCGAAGGCGACCAGATCGCATGACCGGAAGGCTTCTCTGTGCGCGCGTAGATACTCTGGCGTCAAGTGGCGTAGGACGCGCAGGTCATCTAGGCCCAGGTAGAGATCCCCGCGTTCATCCAGGGCAGCGACATAGGTGCCGGTCACTTCGTCTTCCACGATCAGCGCACGCGATGTGTCAATGCCCACTTCGGCAGCGCTTTCCAAGATATCCTCGCCGGCGTAATCATCGCCCACTGCGGTAATCAGCGTCACCGGCATGCCCAGGCGGGCCAGGTTCTCGGCAATATTGCGCGCGACGCCACCGAAGCTGGTGCGCATCGCTGAGGCATTCGACGACATCAACACCGGCGGATGGAACATGCGGCCCTTAATATCGAAGTTGGCCGCCCCAATGACGAGCACGCCCGTAGCCATGTGTCCTTTCCTTAATTCCAATAGATGCTCTCACCGAACATCAGCCAGCCGCCAGGCGATGAGCAGCGCAATGACCGACACGATGGCGAACTCCATCAGCACGCTGCGCGTGAGCTTGCCCAGCAGATGCTGTTGCGCGATGCCGACGGCAGCGTAGAAGATCACCAGCAGCAAGGTGCCGGCGCTCCACTGGGAGAGGTTGCAATAGTTCAGCGCCCAGATCGCTTGACCAGTCAGCCAGCCCGCGATTAGGGCATAAGGAGCGGCTCGGCGCAGGTCTCGGAGCGAGCGGGGGGCAAGCAAGTCAATCGCCAGCGCTGCCGACGCGAGAAAGGTGGCCGTCGCGGTGATCGCGCTGCGCTCCCGTGTGCTGTAGATCAAAGTGAACAAGGCGAAGGCGATCACATAGCCCATGCCGGCGACCACTACGCGCGCCGGCGCTTCCGGGGATATCTCAGGGGCAAGCGAGCGATAGATGGCCAGCAGCAGCATGCCGAGCGCGACCGAGCCGCCAATCAGCGCTGCCAGCCAGCCTGCCCAGGTGGTCAGGCGCGTGAGCAAGATCGCCAAGGCCAGGGCCACCAGGCCGGGCGTCACCCAGAAGGGAAAGAGGAACGCGATCCTGCCGGATTGCACTTCGGGATGTTCACGAAGGATCCAATCTGCGCCGGCCACGGTCAGCGCCGGCAGAAACACGATTAACAGCGTATCTGCGCTTAGCGTGATCGATAGCGGCGAGCCAAGGAAGTTTAGCGAGATGATGCGCGTAGGAAGCTCGACCACCAATAGCAGCACTGGCATCAGCGCGAGAAGCGCTATTAAGGTCAGGAGGCGGTTGCCGAAGGTGGAGAGAGCATCTCTACGACCGGCGCACTGAGCAACTGGCGCAGGCGAATTAATCATGAACACTTAACATTCTACTCACGACCTCAGGATACGGGGGCGTAGGCTGCTTGCTCGCCATACTGGTCTTGCACGCCGGGCGCTATTCAACACCTGCCTGA
>JAGHYX010000132.1 GCA_017743375.1 Chloroflexota bacterium | reverse complement strand
GCCGGCTGATCGAGCCAGATCAACAACGCCTCCGCCCGCATCTGATGCTGGTTGTGAACGGTGAGCACAGCCGGCAAGGGCTGCGCCACCCGGTGGACGAAGACAGCGAGATACACTTTGTGCCCGCCATGAGCGGCGGATAAACAGCGATGTGGGCACAAATCCGCGCGACGCTCAATAAGATCACGGTTGGTTCGGCCAAGCCCAGCCAGCCATCGAGGCCCGCGCCGGAAGCCCCCGTCCCTGATCGCCGCAAGCTCATCTTCACCCTCCTCCTGGCGATCGCGATCAGCGCCGCGGTGATAGTGCTGACGACCTACTTTCGGGATGAGATCGCGGCCCTGGGGCGGATCGGGTTATTGGGCTTGTTCTTCTTGAGCGCGCTGGGCAACGCCACGGTGATCATCCCCGCGCCGGCCTTTGTGGTCGCCTGCGCAGCGGCGCCGATTTATGGCCCGCTCGCAACCGGCCTGGTGGCCGGCATCGGCTCGGCGGTGGGCGAGATGACCGGCTACATGGCCGGCTACGGCGGCACGGCTGTGCTGCCGCAGGGCAAGACATATCGCCGCCTGCGCTTTCTGATGCGCCGCTGGGGGCCGCTCTTCATCTTCGCCCTGGCGCTGATCCCCAATCCTATTTTTGATGTGGGCGGCCTGACCGCCGGCGCGCTCAAGATGCCCCCGCTGGCTTTCTGGGCTGCGACGGCTGCCGGCAAGGCGCTGCGTTTACTCCTCGTGGCGCTGGCGTGCAACGGCAGCTTGCCGTTCGTCATGGAGTTCTTCGGCGCGCAGCAATCCCCGTGATTCGATGATGACCGCCTCTCCACAATTCAAGACGCACCGCTTGGACGACCCCGTGGCTACCTGCGGCAGCCGGCTTTACGCGATCTGTTCCCAGCACGGCCTCTTCTCTGATCCACCCGACGGTCATGTCCCCGGCGAGATGTGGGGCGTGTGGGCGCACCCGATCAAGCTTCTCGATGGGTTCTGGTTTGGAGTGAGCGATGCGCGATCGGCAGAACCGACCTGGCTGACCCACGCCGAGCGTTGTGGTGTGCATCCAACCCACGTGGAGTTTGAATATCGCCTTGGGCCGCTTCGAATCACGCGACGCGACTTCGTGCCCGACGCGATAGAGGGGATGATCGTCGCGTTGACCGTGCGCGCCGACTGGCCTTTTGAGGGCTTCTTCCATGCGCTATTTCGTTCTGATCTGCGGCCGGCCTGGCTGGGCGAGCAGGCCGGCCTGCGCGATGGCCGCGACCGCGCTGCCGTCGATCCAGCCAGAGGCTGCTGCGTCTTCACCGACGAGGAGAATCCCTGGCTGTGCGCCGTCGGCGCGGACATCGCGCCGCTGACCATCGCCGTGGATGAGCCATGGGCGGTCGCGGCGACCCAGGGACGGGGCGCAACCGTCCGCTTCACCCATGCCTTGTGCTTGGATGAGCACGCCGCTGAGTGGACGATCCGCTTTGCCATCGTCGGCTCGGCGTCGGCGCTTGCGGACGCAGCGGGAGCGCCGGCGCGCCTGCTCGAGCAACATCCGGCTCTATTTGCCGCCAAGCAGGCGCAATGTCAGGCCATCCTCGAGGTCAGCCAGATCGTGACACCGGATGAGCAGCTCAACCAGGCCATCGCATGGTCGAAGCTGATCAACCAGATGTTCGTGCGCGACGTGCCGGCGATTGGACGTGGCTTAGGCGCCGGCCTGCCGGAGTACCCGTGGTGGTTCAGCATAGATGTGGGGTATGCCGCGTTGCCGATGCTTCAGTGCGGCCAGTTTGAGCTTGTGCGCGACGCGCTGCGCTTGCTCAGGGCGCAGAGCGAACGGCACAACGCCGCCGAGCCGGGCCGCGTAATCCACGAGCTGACCACCACCGGCGTCGTCTTCAACAAGGGCAATATGGTTGAGGTGCCGATCTTCACCCGCGCCGTGCATCAGTATTGGCTGTGGAGCGGCGATGACGCATTCCTGGCCGAGATGTACCCATTCTGCAAGGCCGGCTTGCTGGATTACGCACTCGGTCAGCACGACCCTGATGGTGACCTATGCCCTTCTGGTCGCAGCGTAGTGGAGACGGTCGAGATGCATGCCGGCTTTGAAACGATTGACGTGGCCGCTTACATGAGCGACGCGCTGGGCCGGCTGGCCGACATGAGCCGCGCGCTGGGCGATGCGGCCCTGGCCGACGCGCTGGCGGAGAAGTCGGCTGCCTTGGGCCAGGGGATTCGCCAAGGGTGGTGGATGGAAGATGAAGGCTTGTTCGCCGACGTGCGCGCCAGCGTCGGCGAAGTGCAGCGCGTGCTCAGTGACCTCGACCGGCATATCGCTGAGCAGGACTGGTTGACGCTGGATCAGCAGCGCGCTGTAGAAACCGCGCGCCGGCTGTTCGCCCCCGGCCTGTTGCGCGAGGCGCAGCGCGACGTTGACCTCCCCTGGCTGCTTCGCCACTGGGTGGTGCTGTGTCCGCTTGAGACGGGCATCGCCACGCCAGAGCAGGCCAAGCGCAGCCTGGACCGCTTGCAAAGCGCGGAGTTCAGCAACGCATGGGGCATGTATCTGCATCCGGAGCGCCAGGACGTGATGAGCATCAACACCGGCCTGCTGGCGTTGAGCGCCGCGCGGTATGGCCTGGTGGATGACGCGCTGAGCATCATCGCCAAGCTCGTCCGCGCGTTCGGCTATCGCACGCCGGGCGCGGTGAGCGAGGCATTGCCCGATGCCTGGTGCTTCCTCCAGCTCTGGTCGAACGTTGGGCTGGTTGCGCCGGTGGTGGAATGCTTTCTGGGCATCCAGCCGCGCGCCGCCGAGCGCACGCTGGTGGTCCGTCCGCGCCTGCCGTCGGCGTGGGCCTGGGCCGAAGTCAAGCGGCTGCGTGTGGGCGATGCGTACTTCGACATCCGCGTTGAGCGCGCCGGGACGGGCTATCGCGTCACTACATCGGGCGGCGAGGGCTGGCGCGTGGTGCTGGAGATTGCGCCTGCTTAGCAGAAGAGGGGCGTAACGCTGGGCGGGCGGATGAGGCGATCAGGACGACGCAGCGTTGGCGAGTGCGGCTGCCTGGCGTGATATAGGGTCGGGCATGCATAGCTGCGTGGGGCTTCGATTGGCAGGTGTCTAGATGCTTCGCTGACGCTCGGCATGACGCGCTAGCGCAGCGAGTGAGCAGCCTGCGCGCCTGGATGTGAACGCACTCCTTGATGAGCCTTGGAACGCACCCTACAATGCATCCCTGTTGATTGCGCTGTTGTATATTCGCCGGCGTGGCTGCTGGTAGCCTCCTGCCCTGCCTGCTCGACGGGATGGCCGCGGCCTGCTATAGCCTCAATCACAACACCCCCACGCGTCGCCTGCTCGCTGCGCTCGTGCTGCTATCTATAAGCGGCCTGCTCTTTATCCGCCCCGACGCTCTAGAGCAGCAGCTCATTGCCGAGGTAACCCTCAGTGAGCTCTCCTCAGCCAAGGCCGGCAGCTTCGTACGCGTCAGCGGCTTCCTGGTCACCCCAGACGCTTACCGCGCGAGATACCAACCGAGGGACGCTCACTTTATTGAACAAGGCTACGCGCCGCTGATCTCCGAGGACAAGAGTCAGGTCGTCTGGGTGCGTGGTGCCAATTTGTCAGGCGATGAGACCATCTCCGCCGAACATGTCAGCCTGGTCGGGCAGGTCGTGCTGGGCCAAAGCGACCAGCAGCCTGCGTTGTATTTGCGCGTCGGATCGCCGATAGAGGTGCTGTTGGCACAAGGGGTGGCTTGGCTCAGCCGCGCGCTGCTGGCAGTCCTCCTCAGCCTTGCCGGGCTGGACTGGTTGGCAGCACGGTTGGACTACGCCCTCCCCCTGCCTTGGCCCGTTGGCCACACGCCGGATGCGCCCACCCTGTTGTGGTTTGGTTCGCTGGGTCGCCCCTTTAGCGAATACGTCGTGCGCGGTAGGCCGGTCCAGCTCGCCCTGCTGCCCCACGAAGCCCGCTTTGAATCGCCCAACGGCTGGGCGGTGACCGTGCGCCGGCTGCGGCGCGCGCATCTCTTCGAGGCAGCTACGCGCTACGGCGGCCTGCCCGCCATGCGCCTGCACTTTGAGGATGAGCGCGGCTTGCCACGGCGAGGCGTGTTGGCGACCAACTCGCACGAAGCGCGCCAGACGCTCTTGCAGGCGCTCAGCCTGATTCGGCGTTAGCGGGTGATCCCGTTATAGTTCGGCTGCTTACACTCACACGCCTCACGGCGCTGGTCGCCCTTCACCAGCGCGCCATCATATTCCCGCTTGCCCTCGATGGCCATCCAACCTTCCAACACGAACGGCGGGTTGCCCTGGGCGTTGAGCCATTCGCCGTTGTATTTGCGGGCCAGGTGTAGATGCGCAGCGACCGCGAAGCCGCCCTCGCATGAGGGATGACCGATCAGGTCGCCGGCCTTGACGCGCGCACCAGCCGGCGGGCGATTGCGGCTGGCGATGTGCAAATAGAGCACGCTCCAGCCGACGCGCTCATCCCCGCTGGGGTCAAGCGACAGGACGACCTCGCCATCGGCGCTGCGGGCGACGACGCCATCCGCGACTGCGGTCACCCAATCACGCAGCGGGGTGCAGCCGGCCACGCTGGCCGGCGCGAAGTCGAGCGCGCCCCAGGGGGTGCCGCTTCCCCAAGCGCTATGTGGGCCGCCGGTGAAATACCATAGCTCGCCCTTCCGCCAGGGCAGCGCCAACGGCGGCTGCTCAAGTCCGCTCGGCACGAGCGGGCCGAACTCATATCGCCAAGGGTCGCCGAAGAGCCGCCGGTAGGTGCGCATGAAGGCGCGCGCGCCGTCGGCCTCGGCGATGGCCGGCCAGTCCGCAGCCGTGCTGATGGCAGCCAGATAGTTGTGCAGGCCGGCTGTGCCGGCGTTCACGCCCTCGGCGATTGCCAGGTAGTTCCCATCGTTTAGCCGCACATAGCCTCGCGTCGCCAGCCGCCAACCGTAGTAGCCTTCGTTCAACCGCGCAGCGGCCCAGCTCAACTGCAGGTAAAGGCTGGGCCGGTCCATCCCCGTGTAACCCAGCGGAGAACGCTGCTGTTCATCAGTTGGGGCGTGCTGCGTGACCCATCCGCCGACGTGCTCTAGGGCAGCCAGCAAGAGGCGCGGATGCACGCTGAACTGCTCGGCCACCCGCTGGACGATCTGAGCACCGGTGAACCGCTTGCCGGAGATGACCTCGCTATAGCGGTTGAGGTAGCCATCCTGCTGGCTCACGAAACGCGCCGTATCGAATGCAACCGCCGTTGGCCCGTTGACCAGTTCGCTATCGGGGATCAACTTGAGGGCCGGCGTGCGCCCGACGACCTGCCGGCGAATAAGCAATATCTGCCCAACCCTGAGCGCGTCGGGGTTACGCAAGCCGTTGACCTGCTGAAGCTCTTCGGGGGTCGTGCTGGTGGCGTAGGCGATGCCGCTCAATGTGTCGCCGCGCCGCACAACGTACGTCACGGTGATAACGCCGAGGGACGCGATGGCCCGTGGTGGATCGAGCGTAGGCGTGCCGCTCGGAACAGGCCAATCGGGGGTCGGCGTAGCCGGCAGCACATCTTTTGAGTAATAAGTTGGATAAATAGTTGGAGATGGAAGTGATGCCGAGCGCTCGCCGGCACACGCAGCCGCGAGGCATATCATTAAGCTGAGAGTAGCGTAAATCCTCCTCATGCACTATAATTTTGCCTGGCTTCTCCCGTTGACTGGCTTGCTCATGGCGAGGGCCTGATAAACACGCGCGAAACTAGAGTGGTCAAACGACTTCCTCTAAATCGTATTATGAAAGCAAAGGTGAGCATTGTAAGATTATTTATCATTTTTACTCTCTTGTTACCTTCGCAAAATCCAATCCTTCAAGCTCAGTCTACACAAGATGTGCCCGTAGATCAAATCATTATTAAATATCATGATGATCAAGTGACCACAATTGCCCAGGCTGCAGAAGCGGCCCAGATGGCACGCCTAAGCGCCCAGGCCGGCGTCGCGCTGACCTACTTCCGCCCGATGTCCGGCGATGCCCACGTGCTGCGCCTACCGGCCCGCATGCCCGTCGCCGAGGTCGAGCGCATCGCTGCCCGGCTCAGCGCTTTGCCCGAAGTGGCATACGCCGAGCCGGATTACATCATGCAGCCCATGCTCGTCCCGAACGACCCGCAATATGCCAACCAATGGCACTATTATGAGGCCTACGGGATCAACCTGCCGCAGGCCTGGGACATCAGCACCGGCAATCCCAACATCGTCGTGGCTGTGATTGACACCGGCCATCGCCCCCATGTTGATCTGGCCAGCCGCATCATCGGTGGATATGACTTCATCTCAAACCCACTTGTCGCCAACGACGGGGATGGCCGCGACCCTGATCCGCAGGATCCCGGCGACTGGATTACTTCTGCTGAGAGTTCGAGCGGTTACTTCGCGGGTTGTCCGGTGACCAACAGCACCTGGCACGG
>JAGHYX010000131.1 GCA_017743375.1 Chloroflexota bacterium | reverse complement strand
CATTAGTGTGTCGCTGCGAGGGATCAGCGAAGTCGTGGACAGGCTGCCGGCGTTTCAAGCGCTGGTTGAGGCGCTTCGCGCGGGCAGCACTTGCGCACCACTGGGGCTGCCACGCGCTGCGCGCCTGCCGGTCCTGGCCGCGCTCTGGCGGGCCTTGCAGCGGCCCATCTTATATGTCACCTCGTCCGTAGAAGCCTCGCGCGTGGCCACCGACGCGCTTGCCAGGCTAGCCGGCGCTGCGCCGTTGCGATTTGTCGAGCCGAACACCGCCTTCTACGACTCCGTCGCGCCCGTGCGTGCCGTGATCGCCCAACGCTCAGCGGTCCTGGCCGCGCTGCACGTCGGGAACAAGGGTGCTCCGCCGTTGATCGTCGCTAGCCCGCGCGCGCTGATGCAACCGACGCTCTCCCCAGCGAACTTCAAAGCGCGCACCCAGATCATCAAGCGCGACGCCTACCTACGGCTAGATGCGCTTCTGGAGCATTGGCTGGCGATCGGCTATGAAACCGAATCGGTGGTCGAGCGTGTGGGGACCTTCAGCCGACGTGGGGGGATCATAGACGTATGGTCGCCGGCCCATCCGCTGCCGATCCGGATCGAGCTATTCGGCAACCTCGCCGAGAGCATCCGCTTCTTCGATCCTGCCACGCAGCGCAGCAGCGAGGCCGCTGAGCAAGTCGCCATCACGCCGCTGGACCTGCCGCCTCCCGGCGAGCAATCACACTCGCTGATTGACCACATGAGCACAGTCGCGCTGCTGATCCTGGACGACGAAGACGAACTGCGCGCGGCGTGGAGAGAACTGGAGTCCAAAGCCGAACGCGAGCGCGAGGCGTGGCTCGCCACCGCTCAACCGGCCGCCGCGCCCGCCTATCTCACGTGGGAGGACTTCGCGGCAGCGCGCAGCCGGATCTCCGGCCTCGTGCTCGGCCATGGCGAGGAAGGGGGCCTGAGCGAACATCCGCTCGCCAGGCACTTCGCCCAGCCACCACACTTCGCCGGCCAGCTCACCCCGCTCATGGAGTATCTGCGCAGCCAAACCGCAGATGGCCGGACGGCTGTCGTCGTCGTCTCGCGTCAGGCAGCGCGGTTGGCCGAGCTATGGCGCGAGCGCTACACCGCGCTGGCCGCGCACACCGCGCTCGACGCGCCCCCAGAACACGGCCTGAGCTTCGTCGTCGGCATCCTGCCCCAGGGCTTCCTCGTTCAGCAGGCGACGGCCCGGGGCGAAGGGCAGCTCGCACCTTCTTTTGTCCTGCTCACCGATGCGGAGATCTACGGTTACGTTCGCCCGGAGTGGTTCGCCCGCGCGCCGGCGCGCAAGGCCGCGCCGGAGAAGGCCTTCGCCGACTGGCAGCCCGGCGACGCCGTGGTGCACGAGGATTACGGCATCGGCATTTACCGTGGCCTGGTTCGGCTGACCGTCAACACCGGCACGCCGACGCAGCCGGTCGAAGGCGAGCGCGAATACCTGCTGCTGGAATACGCCGATGGCGACCGGCTCTACGTGCCGCTGCATCAGCTTGACCGCGTGACGCGCTACGTCGGCAGCGATGACGCACAGCCCAAGCTGGATAAGCTGGGCAGCAGCGATTGGGAGCGCGCCAAGCAGAAAGCCCGCCGCGCCGCTGCCGAATTCGCCCGTGATCTGCTCCATCTCTATGCCGAGCGCGAGCTGGCCACGCGCCCGCCTTTTGGCAAGGATACCCCCTGGCAGATCGAGATGGAGTCCGCCTTCCCCTTCATTGAGACGGAAGACCAGCTCCGCGCGATTCAGGAAGTGAAGGCGGACATGGAGCAGCCGCGCCCTATGGATCGCCTGGTGGTGGGCGATGTTGGCTTTGGCAAGACCGAGGTAGCGCTGCGCGCGGCGTTTAAGGCCGTGCAGAGCGGCAAGCAGGTGGCCGTGCTGGTGCCGACGACCGTGCTGGCCCAGCAGCACTGGCAGACCTTCACCCAGCGCCTAGCTCCCTATCCCGTCCGCATCGAGTCGCTCTCCCGCTTTCGCACGCCGGCGGAGAAGCGCGCTGTATTGGCCGGGCTGGAGGACGGCACGGTTGACATCGTCATCGGCACCCACGCCCTGCTCAGCGAAGGAGTGCGCTTCAAGGACCTCGGCCTGCTCATCATTGACGAAGAGCATCGCTTTGGCGTGGCCGCTAAAGAGAAGCTTAAGAAGCTGCGCAAGAGCATTGATGTGCTCACGCTCACAGCGACCCCCATTCCGCGCACGCTGTACATGGGCCTCAGCGGCGTGCGCGCGATCAGCCGGATCGAGACGCCGCCGGCGGAGCGCCTGCCGGTGATCAGCTTCATCGGCCCCTGGGACGATGCGTTGGTCCAACAGGCCATTCGCCGCGAGCTTGACCGCGATGGCCAGGTCTTCTTCGTCCATAACCGCGTGCAGACCATTCTGATGGTCGAGCAAAAGCTGCGCCGCCTGGTGCCCGAGGCGCGGATCGCCATCGCCCATGGCCAGATGAGCGAGCGTGAGCTGGCGCGCGTCATGACGCGCTTCGCGGAAAGCGCCCTGGCGCCGGCTGACGAACGGATCGACGTTTTGCTCTGCACCAACATCATCGAAAGTGGTCTGGATATCCCCAACGCCAACACGTTGATAGTGGACCAAGCTGATCACTTCGGGCTGGCGGAGCTGTATCAGTTGCGCGGACGAGTTGGCCGTTCGACGGTGCAGGCGTATGCGTATTTCTTTTACGACCGGCAAAGCAAGCTCACGGCGGAAGCGCGCGAGCGGCTGGAGGCGCTGCGCGAGTCGGCTGGCATCGGCGCCGGCTATGCAATTGCCCTGCGCGACCTGGAGATGCGCGGCGCAGGCGAGCTGCTCGGCCCAAAGCAAAGCGGCCAGGTCGCCAGCATCGGCTTTGATCTTTACACGCGCCTATTGGCCCACGAAGTGCAGCGGCTGCGCGCGATGCGCGACGGGGTCGCGCCCCCGCCGGCAGAACCACAAGCGGTGACGATTGACCTGCCGCTGACGGTGGGCCTGCCAGAGGGCTACGTCGGCGACCCCGCCCTGCGCGTGCAGCTGTACCGCCGTGCGGCCAGCCTGGAGAGCGAGGCGCAAATCCGCGCCTTTGAGGAAGAACTCGAGGATCGCTTCGGCAAGCTGCCGCCAGCGGCGCGCAACCTCACCTATCAGCTTCGCCTGAAGTTGCTCGCCAACGCGCTCGGCGCGCGCAGCATCACCACGGAGGGCAATCGGGTGACCATCCGCGCGGACGCGATCAGGCGCATGAACCCACAGCAGGTGCGCCTGGCGATCGGCAGCGATGCGCTCGTGGGGCGCACCCAGGTCTCCTTTCTGCGCAGCGGGACGCCGGAGCAGTGGAAGGGGCGCCTGATGGCCGTCCTCCAACGCTTGGCTGCGCTCAAGGCGTCGCTCCCGCCGGAGACAACCGACGAGCCGCCGAGGGCTGCTGCGACGACCCGCCCGCCGGTGGTCGAAGGGCTGCCGCCGATCGCGCGGGATCAGGATTGGTGAGCATGGCGGGGCGCTCGTTGGGCCGCGCCGCCGCGGTTGTGGCCGGCTTCTATGTGCTCAGCAACATCACGGGCTTCATCGCGCGGCTGCTGATCAACGCGCGCTTCGGCGCCGGCGCGGCTCAGGATGCCTTTCGGGCCGCGTTCGTCATCCCCGACCTGCTCTTCAATGTGCTGGCCGGCGGCGCGCTGGCCTCTGCGTTCATCCCTGTCTACGTCGCGCGCTTGAGCAAAGGGGAAGCAGCAGTCGCCTGGCGCTTGGCGCGCAGCGTTGGGTTCATCGTGTGCGCGCTCCTGGCTTGCCTGGCTTTCCTCGCCGCCTGGTTTGCCCAACCGCTGATCCAAAACGTGGTCGCCCGCCAGTTCGACGCCGACCAGGTGGCCCTCACGGCCTCGCTGATGCGGGTGATGCTGATCGCCACGGTCGTGTTTGGCGCGAGCGGGCTGTTCATGGGGCTATTACAAGCAAACGGTCACTTCCTCGCGCCGGCGGTCGCCCCAAGCCTATACCAACTCGGCATGATCATCGGCGCGACCGCGCTGAGCGCCTACGGCATTCACGGACTGGCGCTTGGCGTGGTGTGCGGCGCGCTGATGCACTTGGGGATACAACTCCCCGACCTGTGGCGGATCGCCCGCGCCAGCGAGCAGGCGAGCAACGATGCGCCCGCCGGGATTGGCGCAGACCTGCGCCAAGTCTTCACCCTGATGCCGCCGCGCGTCCTAGGGTTGGGCGCGGTGCAACTGAACAACCTGGTGAATACTGCGCTTGCTTCCGGCTTTCGGGGGGGTGTCTCGGCGTTCAACAACGCATTCGCCATCCTGGTGCTGCCCATCGCAGCGATCGGGCAAGCGATCGGGACGGTGATCTTCCCGGCGATCAGCGCGCACGCCGCGCGCGGTGAGCAGGAGCAGTTTGCCCGTGCCTTTGTCCGCGCGATGAACGGCGTGATAGCGCTCAGCCTGCCGGCAGCGGCAGGGCTGATCGTGCTCGGTGAGCCGCTGATCCGCTTGCTCTTCGAGCGCGGCGCCTTTGACGCGCAGGCGACGGGCTGGGTAGCGTTTGCGTTGGGCTGGCTGGCGCTCGGCCTGCCGGCGCATGCCGCGCTGGAGCTGGTGACACGGGCCTTCTACGCGCTCAAGGACAGCCTGCGTCCGGCGCTGGCGGCCGCCCTGAGCGTCGGGCTGAACATCGCTATGAGCATCGCCTTCTACCGCGCCTTCGAGGCGCTGGGCTGGTTGCCCTTTGGCGGTTTGGGCCTGGCCAATGCCTTGGCCACCACCGTAGAGACCGGCGTCTTATACGCCGTTCTGACAAAGCGGGCGCCGCAGATCGCCATACGGCCGGTGATCACGGCGCTGCGCACGGCGGGGTTGGCCACGCTGGCGATGGCGCTGGTGCTGCGCGGCTGGTTGATCCTGGCCGGCGATGGCGCCGCAGCCACGCTGGCCGCGGTTGTCCTGGGCGTAGGCGCTTACTTCGGCGCAGCGCTCCTGTTGCGCAGCGAAGAAGCCCTCCTGGCGCTCGGCGCGCTTCGGCGATCCATTGCCGCGCAGGCGCAGCGGCTGATCTAGGCCAGCGCCTGCGCCAGGTCGGCGATCAGGTCATCCGCGTGCTCGATGCCGACCGAGAGGCGAATCAACGCTGGGTCAACGGCCAGTGGGGAGTTGGCGACGCTGGTGTGCGTCATGGCTGCCGGCACTTCTACCAGCGATTCGACGCCGCCCAACGACTCGGCCAACGCGAAGAGGCGCGTGGCCTCGGCGACGCGGCGCGCCTCCGCTGGCCCACCCTTGACGACGAAGGAGATCATGCCGCCGAAGCCGGACATCTGCTTAGCAGCGATGGCGTGGCCGGGGTGCGATGGGAGGCCCGGATACAGCACCTGCGCGACGCGCGGGTGCGCTGTCAGCCAGGCGGCGATGCGCATGGCGTTCGCGCTGTGCCGCTCCATGCGCAGCGGCAGGGTCTTGATGCCGCGCAGGACCAGGAAGCAATCGAGCGGCCCCGGCACGGCGCCGACGGCGTTCTGAAGGAACTTTAAGCGGTCGTGCAGCGCATCGTCGTTCAGCACCACCAGCCCGCTCACCACGTCGCTGTGGCCGCCCAGATACTTCGTCGCGCTATGCACGACGATGTCCGCGCCGAGCGCGAGCGGGCGCTGTAGATAAGGTGAGGCAAACGTGTTGTCCACCACCAGCAGCGGGCGCGCGGGCGCCTGCGCCAGCACGCCGGCGATGCCGGCGATGTCCGCTATCTTGAGCAGCGGGTTGGTGGGCGTCTCCACCCAGACCATGCGCGTGGTTGACCGCAAGGCAGCGCGCACGGCGTCTAGGTCGCCCATCTCAACGAACGAGAAGGCGATGCCGTAGTCTCGATAGACGCGCTCGAAGATGCGGTAGGTGCCGCCGTATACGTCGTTGCTGGCCAACACGTGGTCGCCGGGCCTGAGCAGGCGCAAGACGCAGTCAATCGCTGCCATGCCAGAGGCGAAGGCCAAGCCGTGCTTTCCGCCCTCAAGCGCAGCGATGCACGCTTGCAGCGCAGTGCGGGTGGGGTTGGCCGTGCGCGCGTAGTCGTATTCGGTTTCCCCGATCTTCTTCTGGACGTATGTCGAGGTTTGATAAATCGGGACCATCACCGCGCCATAGGCGGGGTCGGGATCTTGGCCGGCGTGAATCGCAAGGGTCTCAAAGTGCATGATGACGCATTGTAGGCGCTTACTTGCTCAGCAGGGGGCGTTCACCAATAGGAGCAATTGCGGCAAGCTGCCAACCAGCAAAGACTATCT
Organism: Chloroflexota bacterium; assembly: GCA_017743375.1. GTDB lineage: Bacteria > Chloroflexota > Anaerolineae > J036 > Brachytrichaceae > JAAFGM01. The sequence continues at coordinate 176 of JAGHYX010000131.1, read as the reverse complement.
CGTCGCTACCAAAGGTTTAGCTGCCGAACACATCGATCCCCGTTGCGATGGGCGGGGAGTGAACCAATCAGAAGAGGTTTAATTTAGAGACATGTCTAGAAGACTAGCCAACCATCCAGGTGTGCAATGCCAGTTCTGCGGCAGCTAGAGAAGCAAGGCACTCGCAGCGGCTCGCA
>JAGHYX010000130.1 GCA_017743375.1 Chloroflexota bacterium | reverse complement strand
CCGGCTGCCCTGGGCGGCGGCATGGACTTTATGAAGGTGAAGGCGCAGTAATACGGAATACGCAATACGGAATACGTATTCCGTATTGCGTAAAGCTGAGGAGGTTTCTATGTTGATTGATCGCGTGGAAGCTCAGAAGAACCCAACCCGCCATACGCTGGTGGCGCTGGTGGAGAACAAGCCTGGCGTGCTCAACCGCGTCGCCAGCCTGATGCGCCGCCGCAACTTTAACATCGAGAGCCTGGCCGTCGGCACGACCGAGGACCCCACCGTCTCGCGCATGACGATCGTGATTGACGCCAGCAAGACGAACGCCGCGCTCGTGGAGCGTAACCTCTACAAACTGGTCAACGTCATTGACGTACAGGACGTGACCAACCTGCCGACCGTCGCCCGCGAGCTGGCCTTGATCAAGGTGCGCGTGAGCGACGCGCAGCATCGTGGCGAGATCAAGCAGATCGCCGATATGTTCCAGAGCCGCGTCGTGGACGTGGCGAAGGACTCGCTGATCATCGAGATCACCGGCGAGGAGCAGAAGGTGGATTCGCTGCTCAGCGTGCTTCATGATTACGGCATCTTGGAGGTGGTCCGCACCGGACGCATCGCCATGGTGCGTGGTTAACATCCGCATTCCTAGTTGTCGTCCAACATCAACGTCATGGCAAAGGTTTACTACGACAAAGACGCAGATCTCGAACTCCTTCGCGACAAGACGGTGGCCGTGATCGGCTTCGGCAGCCAGGGCCATGCCCACGCGCTGAACCTAAAGGACAGCGGCGTGCATGTGGTGGTTGGATTGCCGGAGACCAGCAAGAGCCGCGAGAAGGCGCAAAATGCCGGCCTGCGCGTGATGACCGTCAGCGAGGCCGCTGACGCCGGCGACTTCATCATGATGCTCGTGCCCGACGTGCCGGCGGCGCAGATTTACAAGGAACACATCGAGCCGCACCTGACCAAGGGCAAGACGCTGATGTTCGCCCACGGCTTTAACATCCACTATGGCCAGATCGTGCCGCCGAAGTACGTGGACGTGAGCATGGTGGCGCCTAAGGCGCCCGGCCACACCGTGCGCAGCACCTATCAGGACGGCGGCGGCACCCCTTGTTTGGTGGCTGTCTATCAGGGCGGGACGCGCGCGCTGAAGAACGCGCTGGCCTACGCCAAGGCGATCGGCGGCACGCGCGCCGGCGTCATCCGCACCACGTTCAAAGAAGAGACCGAGACCGACCTGTTCGGCGAGCAGGTGGTGCTCTGCGGCGGCGTCTCGCACCTCATCAAGGCTGCCTTCGAGACGCTCACCGAGGCCGGCTACGCGCCGGAGATGGCCTACTTCGAGTGCCTACACGAGCTGAAGTTGATCGTGGACCTGATGTACCGCGGCGGGCTGAACTTCATGCGCTACAGCATCAGCGACACCGCCGAGTGGGGCGATTACATCAGCGGCCCGCGCATCATCAATGACCGCACGCGCGCGGAGATGAAGAAGATCCTGGCCGACATCCAGTCGGGCAAGTTCGCGCGCGAGTGGATCAAGGAGAACCAGACCGGCCGCCGGCGCTTCAACGAGTACCGCCGGCGCGACATCAACCACCCAATTGAGAAAGTCGGCCTGAAGCTCCGCCGCATGATGCCGTGGATCCACCCGCGCGAGGTGAAGCCCGGCGAAGGAGGCGCTTAATGACGCTCGCCCCGCACGCAGCCGGCGATGTGCTGATCCGCCTGGAGCGCGTCAACGTCGCGCTCAACGGCCGGCAAGTGCTCCACGACCTGTCGTGGGTGCTGCGGAGGGGTGAGCACTGGGCGGTGCTCGGCCCTAATGGCGCGGGCAAGAGCACCTTTCTGCGTTTGCTGCGCGGCGAGATCTGGCCCGCGCCCGTGGACGGCGGCAGCCGCTACTACTACTTCGACGGCCGACCGACCGCTTCCCCGATCGGCGTTCCGCGGCGCATCGCGCTCGTCGGCGCCGAACAGCAGCAACGCTACCTCCGCCTTCACGCGCGCTGGGATGCCCAGCCCATGCAAGTGCGCGACGTGGTGTTCACCGGCCTGCTGGGGGGCGAGCAGGTCACCCGTCGGCCCACCCGATCCGAGCTGGCGCGCGTTGCGCGGGCCATGGACGCGCTCGGCATCCAGTCCCTGGCCGATGCGCCGCTGCACCAGCTGTCGCAAGGCCAACTGCGCAAAGTGTTGATCGCACGCGCGCTGGTCGGCGATCCCGATGTGCTCATCCTGGACGAGGTCGGCGTCGGGCTGGACGCCCGCAGCCGCCACGAGCTGCTCGAAGCAATCGAGCGCCTGGCCGCGCAGGGCACGCAGCTTCTGATCACGACCCATCGCCGCGATGAGATCGTCCCTGCGATCACGCATGTCATGGAGCTGAGGGAGGGGCGGATTGTCTGGCTGGGCCGGCGCGAAGCCCTCGTGGCTTCTGCGCGGCGCAGGTCTAGGCCGGCCACCTGGCAGGCGCTCGACGACGCGGCGATCGCTCGGCGGGCCGCGGCGCGGCCCCCGTTGCTGGTCAACATCGTCAACGCCGACGTGGCCACCGCCGACGGCGACGCGCTGATCTTGCGCGGCGTGACCTGGCGGGTCAACCCCGGTGAGCATTGGGCCATCCTCGGCGACAACGGCGCCGGCAAGAGCACCCTGCTGCGGCTGGTTTTGGGCGAGCTATGGCCCGTGCACGGCGGGAGGATCGAGCGCTTTGTTGACCGACCAGATGACCGACAGCGCGCAGCAAGCGTCTGGGAGGCCAAGCAGCGCATTGGCTATGTCTCTTGCGAGTTCCAGGCCCGCTACAGCGCTGACCTGACGACCGCCCAGGTCGTGGCCAGCGGCTTCTTTGCCAGCGTGGGCTGGCTTCAACCGCTGAGCCGCGCCCAGAAGCAGCGCGTGCGCGAGGTGCTCACCTTGTTTGGCTTGCTTCCGCTCGCCCGGCGCAGCATCCTGGAGCTGAGCTACGGCCAGGTGCGCAAAGTGCTGATCGCGCGCGCCCTGGTCAACGCGCCGCGCCTGCTGATCCTGGATGAGGTCTTTGATGGCCTTGACGCTGAGGCACGCGCCGAGCTGGCCGGCGTCTTTCAACGGATCGCGGCGCAGACCAGTGTGCTGTTGGTCACCCACCATGCGGAGGACATCCTGCCCTTCATCACCCACCGTCTGGTGATTGACGGTGGGCGCATTGCCTCTCAGGAACGTAAAGTTCGCCACCAGTTACTCAGGAGGAAGAGCGACCTATGTTCGATCCCAATCGCGTCCTGATCTTCGACACCACCCTGCGCGACGGCGAGCAATCGCCCGGCGCCACGCTGAACTTGGCCGAGAAGCTGGAGGTCGCGCGCCAGCTCGCCCGGTTGGGGGTGGACATCATCGAGGCCGGCTTCGCCATCGCCTCGCCCGGCGATTTCGAGGCCGTCACCCGCATCGCCCAAGAAGTCGGCCAGTTGGAGAACGCGCCGGTGATCGCCAGCCTGGCCCGCTGCGCCAAGAAGGACATTGACCACGCCTGGGGCGCCGTGCAATGGGCCAGGCGCCCGCGCATCCACACCTTTTTGGCCACCAGCGATATCCACTTGCAATACAAGCTCAAGATCTCGCGCAGCGACTGCATCAAGCAAGTTGGCGAGTTCGTCGCCTACGCCAAGAGCCTGTGCGACGACGTGGAGTTCTCGCCCGAAGATGCCGGCCGCAGCGATCCGGAGTTCCTCTGGGAGGTGCTCACGGTGGCTGTACAGGCCGGTGCAACGACGCTCAACATCCCCGACACGGTGGGCTATTGCATGCCGCAGGAATATGGTCGCCTGATCGAAGGCATCGTCCAGAACGTGCCGGGGATCAAAGAAGGCAAGGTGATCGTCAGCGTGCATTGTCACAACGACCTAGGGCTGGCCACAGCCAACACCTTGGCCGGGATCATGGCCGGCGCGCGCCAGGCGGAGGTCACCATCAACGGCATCGGTGAACGGGCGGGCAACACTGCGCTGGAGGAGGTGGTCATGGCGCTCAAGACCCGCCCGCAGTTCTTCGGCAACCTGTATACGAACATAGACACCACGCAGCTCGTGCGCACCAGCAAGATGGTCAGCAGCCTGACCTCGATCCCGGTGCAGCCGAACAAGGCGATCGTCGGCGCCAACGCTTTTGCCCACGAGGCCGGCATCCACCAGGATGGCATGCTGAAGAACCCGCTGACCTATGAGATCATGCGCCCGGAGGCCGTCGGCTGGAACAGCACCAACCTCGTGCTGGGCAAGCACAGCGGCCGGCACGCCTTCGCCGACCGCTTGCGGCAGATGGGCTATGAGCTGAGCCGCGAAGAGCTGGACAAGGCCTTTGAACGCTTTAAGCTGCTGTGCGACAAGAAGAAAGTGGTCAGCGATGCCGATATCGAGGCGCTGCTTACCGATCAGTTCGAGAGTTTGGGCAACGACATCTTCAAGCTCGATGAGCTACACGTCACCACCGGCACCCGCAACACGCCGGTGGCCAGCGTGCGGCTGATTGACGAGAACGGCGACGCGCACGAGGACGCCGCGCTGGGCAACGGGCCGGTCAACGCGGTGTGCAATTGCATCAACCGCATCACCGGCGCCGATGCCAAGCTGGTGGAGTTCCACGTGCACGCGGTGACCGAGGGCATTGACGCCATCGCCAACGTCACCATCCGCGTCGAGATGCAAGACGCCGAGGGGCGCAAGCACATCTTCAGCGGCCGCAGCGCGGACACCGACACGCTGGTGGCCAGCGGCAAGGCTTACCTGGCCGCGGTGAACCGCGGGCTGGCGCGCATCCGCGCCCGCAAGCCGACGCCAATTGAGCGCATGTGAAGGCCGGCGCAGCAGCTATCTGACAGGGTGACCGTCTATCTTGTAGCGATCCTTAGAATCCGAGCCTATGACCAAGCGACCGAAGACGCTGTTCGAGAAGATCTGGGACGCCCACGTGGTGACTGAATTGCCCGATGGGCCAACCGTTCTCTACATAGACCTGCACCTTGTGCACGAGGTGACCTCACCGCAGGCGTTTGAGGGGCTGCGCCGGCGCGGGCTGAAGGTGCGCCGGCCCGACCGCACCTTCGCCACCCTCGACCACGGCATCCCCACCCACGACCGCAGCTTGCCGATCACGGATGAGTTGGCGCGCAAGCAGATCGAGACGATGGAGCGCAACGCCGCCGAGCACGGCATCCCGCTCTACGGCATCAAGAGCGGCGCGGATAAGCAGGGCATCGTGCACGTGATCGGCCCGGAGCTTGGGCTGACCCAGCCCGGCATGACCATTGTGTGCGGCGATAGCCACACAGCCACCCACGGTGCGTTCGGCGCGCTGGGCTTCGGCATCGGCACCAGCGAGGTGGAGATGGTCCTGGCGACGCAGTGCCTGCTCCAGCGCAAGCCGAAGACCATGAACGTGCGCATTGATGGGCGGCTGCGGCCCGGCGTGACCGCCAAGGACATCATCCTCGGCCTGATCGCCAAATACGGCGTGGGCGTCGGCACGGGCTACGTGTTTGAATACACCGGTGAGGCGATCCGCCAGCTCTCGATGGAAGGACGGATGACGATCTGCAACATGAGCATCGAGGGCGGCAGCCGAGCCGGCCTGATCGCACCCGACGACACCACGTTTGAATGGCTGGCTGGCCGTGAGTTCGCCCCAAAGGGCGAAGCCTGGGATCGCGCCCTGGCGTATTGGCGCAGCCTGCCCACCGACGAAGGCGCATGCTACGACGCGGAGATCAGCCTCGACGCCAGCAGCCTGGAACCGATGATCACCTACGGCACCAACCCCGGCATGGGCATCCCGATCACCGGCCGCGTGCCCGATCCAGACCAGGTCGGCGATCCCAGCCAGAAGGCCGCGCTACAAAAGGCCCTGGCCTACATGGACTTGCGCCCGAATCAGCCCTTGCTGGGCCACCCGATAGACGTGGTGTTCATCGGCAGTTGCACCAACAGCCGGCTGAGCGACCTGCGCGAGGCCGCGCGCATCTTTAAGGGCCGCAAAGTAAAGGAGGGCGTGCGCGTCCTCGTGGTGCCCGGCAGCACCCAGGTGAAGCGCCAGGCCGAGCGCGAGGGCTTGCACGAGATCTTCATCGCCGCCGGCGCCGAGTGGCGCGAAGCAGGATGTAGCATGTGCATCGCCATGAACGGCGATCAGCTAGAACCTGGCCAATACGCCATCAGCACGAGCAACCGCAACTTCGAGGGCCGGCAGGGCAAGGGCGGGCGCACCTTCCTCGCCTCGCCGCTGACCGCCGCGGCCAGCGCCGTCACCGGCGTGATCACCGACGCGCGCACCCTCCTGGACGGATGACGGTTGATTTGGGGTCGCTCCGGCGCACGATTGGCGTTCTGCAAGAAGCGTTATTCGCCTCCCAAAACCGAGCTGCCGATGAATCACTGCGGATGTTGCTGCGCGACGCGACGATTCAACGCTTTGCGTTCACGTTCGAGGTAGCGTGGAAGACGCTCAAGC